>PKWH01000267.1:2811-12982 GCA_003131985.1 Acidobacteriota bacterium
GTGAGCCGCGCCATTTCTCCCGGATGCGGCGTGACGGCGATAAATCCCTGCGGCCCCTTCAACTCCGACGCGCGGCCTGCAAACGCATTCAATCCGTCAGCATCGAGAATGACAGGCACAGAACTCCGCTTTCCCACCACCGTGCGAATAAACCGCTGAGTTTCCTCCTGCGTGGTGAGGCCCGGGCCAATCGCCAAAGCTCTCTTCCCTTTTGCTATGGCATCGAAGCGTCCGTCCTCTAGGCTGCGCAGTGAAACGGTTCCCGCGTTGGTGGCGGCAAGCGGCTCCGTCATAATTTCCGGAGTGTGGGCGGCCACGATGGGCAACACTGGCTCGGGCGTCGCCACCGTCACAAGTCCAGCCCCAGCACGTAAAGCCGCCCAGGACGCAAGCACCGCGGCCCCGCTCTTGCCCACCGACCCTGCCACGATCAACGCATGTCCGTAGTCACCCTTGTTCCCGTCTGGTTTTCGCCGCGCTGCAAATTGTTCGAATTCCTTCGACTCCGACCAGTGAAGATGCCCGCCGCCAACCTTCGAAATTAAATCCGGCGGCGAACCGATATCGCGGACGATCAATTGGCCAACGTTTTCGCTAGCCTTGCCTTGAAACATCCCCACCTTAGGCGCTGTGAACGTAACTGTATAGTCCGCCACGATCGCGCTACCCTGAACTTCCCCTGTGTCCGCATCCAATCCTGAGGGGATATCGACCGCTACAACCGACGGTCCGCCGCTGCGCTCGTTTACAATCCTAATCACGTCGCGTAGCAGTCCCTCCACGGGACCGCGCACTCCCGTTCCCAGCAGCGCATCGATCAGAATGTCGCACGCAAGGAGTTTGGATCTCCAATCGCCCAGTTCGGCCGAATTTCGCACTACGTGCAGTTCGCCGGACGCGTTCTCCCATCGCCGGAGATTATCTTGTGCTTCGCCTTTCATCTCTCTCGGATCGCAGAACAGGATCACTTCAGGCGTGGCGCCCATATCGAGCAGTTGTCGCGCTACCACAAACCCGTCCCCGCCGTTATTTCCCTTGCCGCAAAGAACAAATATCAGGCGGCGCTCCAGTTCCGAAAAGCGTTGCTGAATAAATTGTGCGACGCTTCTTCCGGCATTTTCCATCAACACGGCACTGCGAATGCCGTAGCTCTCCGTTGTCAGGCGGTCCACTTCCCGCGTTTCCGCTGCTGTCAGAATTTTCAAGGTTGGGGACTCATCGAAACTTAGCTCCGTCAGAAAGCAAAAAAACGTGGGTATAAGGCGCCTCAAACCGCGCGGCCGGCGCTACAGCATCCACCCGCCGCTGACGTTCAGTACTTGTCCGGTGATGAAATCCGCGCCGTCGGACGCAAAAAACTTCACCGCGGTGGAAACATCTTCGGCGGATGGCGGCCGCCCGATCGGCGATCGCGCATCGTGCATCCGGCGCGCTTCTTCGGCGGTCAGTTCCGTCTCATCGATATTGGAGGGATTGATCACGTTGACTGTAATCCCGTGTTTGGCTTCCTCCACTGCCAGCGAGCGCGAAAATGAAACGACCGCGGCTTTCGCTGCTGCGTACGCGGAGATCGTTCCCTGGCCAAAACTTCGTTCAGCACCCAAAGCGCCCAGGTTGATAATCCGGCCCCAGTGATGGCGCCGCATCTCGGGCAGCGCCGCTTTGCTAGCGTAGAAAACGCTGAAGAGATTTGAAGTGAAAACGTCTCTCCACTCTTCCACCGATGTTTCCGCCACTGGTTTCCAATTAAACTCCCCTACATTATTAATCAAAATATCCAGCCGCCCAAAACGCTCGACAACTTTATCCACGAGAAACTGTACTTTCGACTGATCCGCGGAATCGGCTTCGATCGCAAAACATTCCGCGCCGCGTTCCTGCAGTTGCCGCAGAGTATTCTGCGCTGCGGTTTTGTTCGAACGGTAGGAAATAGCAATGCGTACGCCCTCGCGCGCGAGCCCTAGCGCGATTCCCTTCCCAATTCCCCGGCTACCGCCCGTAATCAGCGCCGTTCGTTCGTTTAGAGGCAATCTCTACCTGCCTTCGCTTGACCCGCCAGCATAATAAAAATCTGTCTAGCTGATACTACCCCATGTGTGCAACGACCACAGTGATGTCGTCGGCCTGCTCCGGTGTTCCAGCCCATTGTTCGGCCGCGGCAATTAGATTCTCCGCTAAGCGCTGCGGCGGTAGATTCACTTGACGAAGAATCTCAGCTCGGACGCGCTGCCGCCCGAATTCTTCGCCGTACACGTTTTCCGGCTCGGTTAATCCGTCGCTGAACAGCACCAGCAAGCTGCCCGGCTCCACTTTAATCACACCCTGCGTGAAAGGGTACTCCTCGAAGAGCCCGACCACCGTGCCGCCCTCTTCCAGTTCCTGCACGTTGCCGTCATGAACAAAAAAAGGCGCCAGATGTCCGGCGTTTGTGTAGGTCAGCGTCCGCGCCTGTTCATCATAGACTGCATAGAAGAATGTCGCGTAACGATCGTCGGACGTGTTCCTAAAGAGGTGCCGGTTCAGCTTTGACACCAAGTCGCACGTCCCGCCCTGACCGTCGAGCATCGCCGTGCTCCGTAATGCCGCCTGCAGGCTGGCCATCAACAAAGCCGCAAAAATTCCTTTTCCGCTGATATCCGCCAGTGCGATGCCCAGCCGGTTCGGTCCCAGCCTGATGAAATCGTAATAATCGCCGCTCACCACGCGCGCAGGCCTGCAGATTGCTCCCAATAGCAGTCCCGGAAGAGAAGGAAGCGATTGCGGAAAAAGTTGCGCCTGCACTTCGCGCGCGATGGATATTTCATTTTCAAGGCGCTGGCGCTGCCGCTGTTCTTCGATCAACTCCGAAATTGAGCTGGTCATTTCATTGAACGATTCGCCCAACGCGCCGAGCTGGTCTCTTTGTCGCACGCGAACTCGTTTGCTGAAATCTCCGCGGCGCACACGCAGCGTAGCTTCGTAGAGATCTCCGATCGAAGTCGTAATCGTTCGCGTAAGGACCACCCCGGTAACCAGCGCCGTAATTTCCAGTAACAGAAAAATGACGCCCGCTACCACCAGCACCTCCACCAGCACGGGCCCTACGTCTCCCACCGAGGTCAAGAGTTCCCGGTTCACTGCCGACGGCCGCAGTGAAAACGATGCGAAGATCGCTACGGGTCCCTGATTTCTGTCCGCCTCCAACTGTGACAGTTCGATCGTGGACGCACCGTTCACCGGCACATCTAGGAAATTCGTGGGCGGAGGTAGCACGCGGCGACGGCTCGAGACTTCATCCCCGGGAATATATACGCGTCCGTTAAAATTAAAAGTCGTGCGCGCGCCCGGTTTGCTTCCCGCAGGAAGCAGAAAGTTCAATTTGATCGGTCCAAGTTCCGAAGAAAGCCCGTCCAGGAACGCGGAGTTGACTGGCTCCTCCACCAGAATTGTTGTCGGGCCGGTTGGGCCGTCAATCTTTAGCGCGCAGGCGATTGACGATTTCCCAGCCCATTCCACTATGCCTGCAAAGCGCTGGCCGTCTCCTTTGTCCACTAAATGCTTGCCGCGATTTAAATACACTTCCAGGTTGGGACTTTCTATACGCTCCGCTGCGAGCAAGCGCGCCACATCGGGCTTCGACAGTATCGATTCATCCCGAGGCGAAACCCCTTTTGCAGTTTCTTGTTGGATAGCCGCGGCGAAAGCGTCCGCGTCTGCCGCAACCGTATTGATGCGCGCCTGCAAATCGTCGTGAAGAAGATGCGCGCCAAGCTGCAGATAGAGGCCATAGAGTCCTACGCCCGCCATCGAGAACAGCAAAATGATTGGCACGACCGCGATGAACACATACGCCACGATCAAGCGGTTGCGCAGCGGCCACATCACCTGCGTGCGAAACCACGGAATCAGACGGATCACGAGATACATGATCGCCAGAAAGCTCAAAAAACTGAGAAAACCTGAGTACGGCAGGCGCGTCCCCAGCGCGGAAACCACACGGACCACTACGCTCAAAAGAAGAATCGCCAGCGCGACGCGATCGATCGGCGAAGTCTTGCGCAACCACATGAAGAAACGGCGTGAAGAAATCGGAGCCAAGTTTAGAGTTCCCGGAGCTTAGTATATCGTGGCGAGTGGAAGTTGGAGGCTGGAAACTGCAAATGCAGCGTCTGTCGCCGATCTGGTTCTTTCAAGTTCTGTGTCCTGTCAAGATGCGATCCTGNNTGCGCGCAATCACAGAGAAAACGCTTGGTACAGCGATTTCGCTCGAAAGGGAGCGCTTCTCCGTGTAACGCGCGCTGATCCAAGTGGATTACTTCCGGTTAGCCCGTGACTCGGGCGCGATTAGGCTCGCTGTGGCGAGTTGCAAGCGAGATCTTTACGCCCCCAAAAGGGAGCGGCACCGTGGCGTCTGCTAACTTTAACGAGGGTAGCCCGTCTACCCTTATTAGGGTAGAATGCCTACTATCATGACACCTAAGAACTCACCCAGCCGAACTGAGCTGTTGCAAGGCACTCTCGATATGCTGATTCTGCGCACGCTGCTCTTTGGGCCGGCTCACGGCCATCAAATCGCAAAACACATACAACGCACTACGGAAGACGTGCTGCAGGTGGAGCACGGATCGCTGTATCCGGCTCTGCATCGCATGGAGCGCAAGGGCTGGATCATCGCGAAGTGGGAGATGGCGAAGGAACGGAATCGCGAACTCAAGTATTACAGGCTTACGCCTGCCGGCAGGAAACAACTTGTTCGAGAAGAATCTAGATGGAAACAAGTGGCTGCCGCTGTGGCGACGGTTATGGCGCCAGTTCGGGGAGGCCCGTCATGAATCTCTGGAACTGGCTTCGCTCGCGACGCATTCGGTTCCGCGAACGGCACTACCGGGAGAGCGAATTGGACCGGGAGATGGAGGCGCATCTCGAACTGGAAGCGGAGGAGCAAGAGGAATCCGGATTACAGCCCGAGGATGCGCATTTTGCTGCCCGGCGAGCCTTCGGAAACACGACGATCGTGCGAGAGGACGTTCGCGCGATTTGGAGCGCCATTTGGTTAGAGCGGTTTGCTCGCGATGTGAAGTACGCCGGCCGCTCCCTCCGCAAAAGCCCCGGTTTTGCCGTGGTTGCCGTTCTCACGCTCGCCTTGGGCATTGGCGCCAATACCGCAATTTTCAGCGCTATCGATGCGCTAATGCTGCGGCCGTTGCCTTTCACTGCTGCGGACCAACTCGTGCGTATCTACTCCATTCAGAAAGGCATGTTTAATACTTTTGCAAATCCTGATGGACCTTCGGCACTGGACGTTCGGGACTTCGCGCAGAGAAGTCGCAGCTTTCAGAAGATGGTGGCTTATGACACCTGGGCTAAGAATGTGAGTTTCGGTAAGTCCGCGGGCCAACCGGAGCAGATGGCCGTCGGATTGGTCCCAGCAGCATATTTCGAAATCCTCGATATTCGACCCATCATCGGCCGGCTCTTCTCCGAGGATGAAAATCAGGAAGGCAAAAACTACGTGGCCGCAATCAGCGCGCAGCTGTGGAGAAACCGGTTCGATGGCGACCCGTCCGTACTGGGCCGCAAGATTCACATCAATGGGGAGGCTTACACCATTGTCGCAGTGATGCCGGACGTGATTCCAGCGTGGGTCGAGCCTGGGCGGCACAGCGAAATTTGGACTCCCTTTCCATATTCGCCGGACATGTTGTCGGAAAGTGGGAGAGGAGAGCGCGGGTACGCAGTGTTGGCACGTCTGAAGCCTGGAGTGTCGCTCGAACAGGCTCAGGCAGATCTCTCGGTGATCGCCGCTGCGCTCGCAGCAGAACATCCGCTGGATCAAGGTGTCGGTGTAGCCGTGAAGAGATTGGCTGACTCCCGGGTAGGAGCGCTGCGGCCGATGTTGTACCTGTTAATGGGAGCCGTGAGCCTGATCCTGCTGATAGCCTGCGTGAATCTGGCTAATCTGCTCTTGGCGCGCAACTCGGCGCGTCAACGGGAGCTGGCGGTGCGCGCGGCTTTGGGTGCGGGACGAGGCGGGCTTGTCCGGCAATTGCTTGCGGAAACGCTATTGCTGTCGCTCATCGGCGGAGCGGTGGGATTTGCTTGTGCGGAGATTGGACTGAGAGCTCTCGCGAGGATGCACCCGGAAAATCTACCCCAGCTTGGTTCGGTGGGAATCGATTGGCGAGTGCTGGCGTTCACTTTATTGGTATCTCTTGTCACAAGTTTGCTTTTTGGGCTAGCGCCGGCGTTCATGGGCACTCGGCTGAACCTCGTGGATGCACTGAAGCAAGGCGGGCGATCCACGACGTCCGGACGTTCAAGTCAGCGTGTGCGCAGCCTGCTAGTGATAACGGAAATGGCGATGTGTTTGATGCTTCTGGTGGGAGCGAGCCTGCTGGTTCGAAGCATCAGGCGTTTGGAAGGTCAGAATCTGGGCATCCGTCAGGACCATTTATTAAGAGGCCGCATCTATTTGCCGCCTGTCCGCTATACAAGCCCCGGAGTAAGAACGCGCTTCTGCGATGATTTTGCAACGAGAGTCCGGGCATTGCCGGGCGTGATTGAGGCCACGGTGACGACCGTCTACCCGCCAAACAACGGGTGGACTCAGATGTTGGTTATTCCGGGTCATCCTGTCACACGAATTCAAGATATTCCGTCGGCGCAGTTTGGGGTTGTGGATCAACATTTCCTTCGAACTTTGGGAATTCCGCTGATTCGCGGAAGAGATTTCGCGGAGTCGGACAGCACCACGAGCCCTCCGGTGGCACTGATTAGCGAGGAATTCAAGCGGCGCTATTTCGCGACAGAAGATCCCATCGGCCGGAAGATTCACATCGGGCCTCCGCAATTACCGGGAATCACTGTTGAGGAGAATATAACGGACGACGTGGACGTCACAATCATTGGCGTTATTGGCGATTTCAAAAATGCCGGCTTGGCCCTCGCGCCGCAACCACAGATTACCGTGCTGTATTCCCAACACCCCCTGGTGAATGGCGGGTTCAAGGATATTTTGATTCGCACGGCTTCGGAGCCGCATTTAGTGGAGTCCGAAATACGAAGTCAACTTCGTGCGCTGGATTCCGACATGCCTTTCGCCGAGGCACAAACGATTGACGAACTGGTCGAACGCCAGACCGGCGGGCAACGCTTCACCACCGTTTTGTTGGCTTCCTTCGCGGTCGCAGGATTGGCGCTCGCAGTTGTGGGCATCTATGGCGTGGTCTCCTTTCTCGTCGCGCAGCGCAAGCAGGAGATGGCGGTGCGGATGGCATTGGGTGCGAGCCGCGCAAACGTTCTCTGGCTCGTGCTGAAGCACAGCCTGGAACTGGCAGCGATCGGCGCGGGAATGGGACTGGCGGGCGCGTGGGCAGCACAAAGATTGACAAGCGGGCTTCTGTTCGGAATATCGCCGGTTGATCCGGTTACATTTGCGGCCGGGGCCGCTTTCCTGATGGTGGTCGCTGGAATCGCAAGTGCGATCCCCGGCGCGCGCGTGATGCAGATCGACCCAGCGTTGGCACTTCGCCAAGACTGACGCGAAGAATGAAGTTTCGAGTGTATCGTGGGCCGATCAGATGAGTTTTCATAATGCCCCTACTTTGAAGTGCTTTAACTTAAAGCCAATTATCGAAAGCTAGAGCGCGCTGCGATCATTCTTCTGAACACGGCTGTGATGGCGGCTATACCCAAAATAAACAAATAGGCCAATGATCAGCCAGATGATTAGACGCGCCCAGTTGACCCAGCCCAGCTTGTACATCATGTAGCCGTTGAAGAGGATTCCGAGCACCGGAACAAGCGGAACCCACGGCGTGCGGAACGGTCGAGGCTGCTCGGGATTCGTCTTGCGCAGCACCATGATCGATATACAAACTATGATGAAAGCAAAAATCGTGCCGATGTTCACCATCTCTCCGATGATGTTAATCGGAGTGATGCTGCCGATGACCGCCGCGATAACACCGACCAGGATCGTATTCTTATAGGGCGTGCGAAATTTGGGATGAATCGCGGCGAAGAATTTGCGGGGCAGCAGGCCGTCGTTAGCCATGGAATATAGGACGCGAGTCTGACCCAGCAGCATGACGAGCATCACGCTCGTAAGCCCGGCCAAGGCACCAGCAGTGATCAGATAGGAGGCCTTGACCAAGCCGCGATCGAGAAACGCGACCGACAGCGGCGCCTCAATGTTAATTTCCTTCCACGGCACCATGCCGGTGAGCACTGCCGCTACTAAAATGTAAAGAATGGTACACAAAATGAGCGAGGCGATAATTCCGATGGGCAGATCGCGCTGCGGGTTCTTCGCTTCCTGCGCCGTAGTAGATACAGCGTCGAAACCGATATAGGCAAAAAATATGTACGCGGCTCCCCTGCCGATTCCGCCGAATCCCATGGGCGCGAAAGTGCCCCAATCGTGTCCCCAATTCGACGAACTCACGTAATGCATTCCGAGAAGAATCACAAAGAGCACGACGGCGACCTTGATGATCACGATGGTGGCGTTGAAGTTGGCGCTCTCCTTAATCCCGATTACCAAAACAGCGGTGATCACCAGAGCGATCAGAAACGCCGGAAGATTAAATCCGATTTCCACCCCAAACAGGGTAGGTGCAGCCACCAGATCGTGGGCACGCTGCAACAGCTCCGGAGGCTGCGCAGTAATGATGTCTCCCACGCGCGTGAGAAAAGATTGGCTGCCCGCCACTAGCGACGGATCCGACACGTGAGCCATCTGGCGAGCGATCACGTTTTCCGCGGTTACCAGCGCCGTCCAGTGGTCGTAGGCCAGCCACAGGGGCATCTTCAAATGAAAGATCTGGAGAAACTCGATAAAATGATTCGACCAGCCCGAGGAAACCGTGCTCGCGCCCATCGCGTACTCCAACGTCAAGTCCCACCCGATAATCCACGCGATCAATTCGCCGAGCGCCGCATAGGCGTAGGTGTAGGCGCTGCCCGCAAGAGGAATTAAGGCCGCGAATTCGGCGTAGCAAAGCCCCGCAAAGGCGCAACCTAGACCGGATATGACGAAGGAAAGCATCAGGCCCGGGCCGGCATAATGTGCACCAAGACCGGAGAGCACGAAGATCCCTGCGCCAATAACCGCGCCTACTCCCAAAGCCGTCAGCGAAACCGGACCTAACGTCCTCTTCAGCGTGTGCTCGCCCGTGGCCTTGGCTTCGTTCAGCAGCCAATCCATCGGCTTTTTCTTGAACAGCGGATTGCTCATTCGCAATCTCCTCTCAAAAAATCCGGCTGGCCGTTCCCAAGATGACAGACAAATCTATGCTTCAGCGCCCTGCGCTCCGGCGCGTTTCCACAACCAATACACAGGAACTCCCAGCAGAACGATGATTAATCCCGGCCAAGTGTACTGCGGCTTGTAACGCAATAATTGAATTTCGATGAACACCGCCATCACTAGATATAGCGCGGGCAAAACAGGATACCCGAAAGCGCGGTACGGCCGCTCCATGTCTGGACGCTTCCAGCGCAAAACAAACAACCCTCCCAGCGTAAGAATATAAAAAATTAAGACTGCAAAAATCAGAAAATCCAGCAACTGCCCGTATGTACCGGAAAGACATAGGAATGACGCCCAGATACATTGAACGATGAGCGCAGCCGCCGGTGCGTGATGCCGATTAACTTTCCCGGCTGATTGGAAGAAGAGCCGATCCTTCGCCATCGCGTAATAGATCCGTGCACCCGAAAGAATCAATCCATTGTTGCAACCGAACCCCGAAATCAGGATCGCCACAGCCATCACAATCGCGCCTGCCGGTCCGAAGACTACCTCCGCGACAGCCGTGCCCACACGCCCGTCGGCCGCAAATTCGATTCCACGCGCCAGCGCTGTTGCACCGTTCGGATCGCCCGAAATCGGAAGCACTCTCAGATAAGCCACATTCGCCAGCGTGTATAGCGTGATAACCATGCCCGCGCCCAGCGCAAGCGAAAGCGGCAAATTCCGGCTGGGATCTTTCACCTCGGCTGCGGTGAAAGTAATGTTGTTCCACGCGTCGGCGGAAAAGAGAGAACCCACCATCGCCACGCCGACGAGCGTCAGCGTCCCAATCGTCCAGATCGGATGGTCGGGTGGGTACGGATGCATTACCCACAGACCAGCGTTTCGCCAGAAATCCGTGAAATTAACCGTCCGCGCGACGGCGGTCGAGAACCA
>PKWH01000258.1 GCA_003131985.1 Acidobacteriota bacterium
GCATTGGCGCAAACTCCGCAATTTTCACCCTCACCTACGCCGTGATCCTGAAGAGCCTCCCAGTCCCCAACCCGCAGCAATTGGTGCGTTACACATTCCGTTCAAGCACCCAGGATCTGGGCCTGTCCGGCCCTCTTTACGACGCGCTCCGCAAGCATGAAGACGCAACCCAGGACCTTCTTGCTTGGAGTCCTGCCGAGCTAGCCGTTCAGCAAGACCGTGCCGTTACCGACGTTAAAGGCGCCCTCATATCCGGTAACGGGTTTCGCGTTCTCGAATTGCAGCCGTTCCTCGGCCGCGTTTTCAGCGAGGCAGACGACCAGACCGCCGGGGGGCCAAACGGTTACCAGGCTCTGCTCAGTTACACATACTGGGAGGAGCACTTTCGCGGCGCTCGAGATGTGCTTGGGCGTTCGCTCAACATCAACGGAAAGGAAGTCACCGTCGCAGGAGTGCTCCCGAAAGGTTTCGAGGGCCTTATCGTCGGCCAGCGCACTGACATTGTGCTACCTCTCGCTTTTGAGGAAGTCTTGTATCCTGCCCATCCGCGTCATTCTCCGGGTAGCCATTACTTGACCGTGATCGGAAGACTGAAACCGGGCGTATCCTTGCGGACCGCCCGTTCCGATCTCCTGGCCACACAGGATTCTGTTCGCGAGGAAGCAGACCCGTCGCACAGATTCAGTGGATTTCTCGACGCATTTCAAATCGGCATCGAGAGCGGAAGTTCAGGCCGCTCGTCCCTGCGAACCGCTTATAGTCGTCCGCTTATAGTCCTCGAGATTCTGGTGGGATTGGTCCTTCTGCTTTGTTGCGCTAACACAGCGCTTCTCGTCTTGGCACAAGTGAGCAGCCGGCTGAGAGAGTTTGCCGTTCGTAGCGCCCTGGGTGCGCCTCGAAGTCGACTTTTCCGGCAAGTAATGAGCGAAGTTGTGCTGCTTGCGTTCTGCGGTTTGGTGGCAGGCATTGCGCTGGGATGGGTCGCGGCAAAATCCCTCGTGTCAATGCTGGCGGCGATAGGACAGCCGCCCCCTCTCGACGCAGCTCCGCAGTTTGCGGTCCTCGCATTTACCGCCGCTATTAGCGTGTTTTCTGCCCTTGCGGCTGGCGCGTGGCCCGCCGTGCGCGCGAGCCGCGTGTCTCCGATCCTGGGACTAAGGACCGGCGGCAGCGGATCGAGACCCAGAGCTCTGGGAAAATGGGTGGTCCCAGTACAAGTGGCAGTTAGCATGGCGTTGCTCGCCGCCGCGTCGCTTCTCAGTTCTTCCTTTTTACGTTTACTCTTCCAAGATTCCGGCTTCCGTTCGGAGGGCACCGTTTTGGCAGAGGTCGATTTCAGCGCGAGTAAAGTCACCAATGACGTAGCGACGCAGGACGCTTTGGAGACTGTCGGCGCACTCGTGAACGCGGCGGGAGTGGATTCAGTTGCCGTAATGTCCACACCACCCCTCCATGGCTGGTGGACGGTGTCACACTTCTATTCCTTGGATCACAATGGTGCGGTTCACGTCGATATGCAAACGTGGGCAGAGGTGGTCAGCGCAGATTACTTTGCCGCAATCGGAACGCCCATCCTCGAAGGACGCGGATTTAGTCGTGCCGATTCGGCCGGTGCTCAGGTCTGCGTGCTCAGTGCGTCAGCAGCGCAATACTTCTTCCCCGGCGAAGAGGCGATAGGACGATTCATGTATGACGGGGGACTCGATCCTTCTATTGACGGAAAATCCAAAGCGGCCCCCGCCGACACCTGCCAAGTGATCGGCATTTCGGCCGATGCACGGTTCCAGTCGATCCGCGACGCGCCGCAGCGAGCGATTTACGAGGTCATCCCACATACGAAATTAAGGAGCTATTTTTTCCTAGTTGTGAAGAGCCGCAAAGAACAGTTGGCAATAGCGGCAATAAGAGACGCTGTTCGAAAATACGTTCCCGGGTCCCCGGAACCGACAATATTCACCTTCAATGAGCTGTTGGCAGCGCACTTGCGTCAGGAACGCATGCTGATGGCTCTGTCAGTGTGTTTCGCAGGCGTTGCTTTGCTTCTCACAGCGCTAGGGCTGTACGGCTTGCTTTCTCGAAGCGTCGTCGTCCGTAAAAAAGAAATCGGCCTGCGCCGCGCTCTTGGCGCTCAACCGCGCGATGCCGTGTTTCTCGTGCTGCGGCAGGCTCTCAGTCTCGTGATCGTGGGAACCGTAGTGGGATCGGTCGCGGCTTTCGGCGTCATAAAATTGCTGCACAGCTTGCTTCTCGGCATGCAGCCGGATAACCCACTCCTGCTGGCAGCGACCGTAGCGACGCTATTCGCGGTTGCCTTAGCTGCGAGTTGCATCCCCGCGTGGCGCGCCGCGAAAGTGGATCCCATGGAAGCGCTGAGGTACGAGTAAGGCTAAGCAACTCGAATGTGGAGGACGCAGCATGCCCATGCTCTCGCACATAACCAGCTTCTTCAGAAACAGATTCGGTAAGCGCCGAAATGACCGGGAACTCGACGACGAAGTACGCGGATACTACGACCTGTTGGCGGAGGAAAAGATGCGAGAAGGTATGAAACCCGAAGAAGCACGCCGCACCGCACGAATCGAGCTTGGTGGCGTCGAGCAGGTAAAAGAAAACGTGCGCGAAGTCCGCGCGGGCGCCTGGCTTGATTCCCTCCTACAAGATTTGCGCTACGGCGCCC
>PKWH01000171.1 GCA_003131985.1 Acidobacteriota bacterium
ACGTCGAGCCCGTAAGCGTTGTGCCACCAATTGTCCAGCGGGGCCGATGTTAACATCGCTAAACATCCCCAGACTGCGATGAAGGCTCCGAACGGGCCGCGAAATCCCCAAATTTTCACCGAGGTGCTCTGCGCGGCTTCTCCGCCGAAGGTGGTGCTCAGGATCATGTAGCCGCACGCGATGCCGACTAACACGCCCGTCATTTGAATGGCGATGTGCGCGGGCGTCCAGAAAGTATCGCGGCCGATGGTCATGTGCCAGGAAATGTCCCACAAGCCGCCGACCGTGCCGGAGACGATCCCGGCGAGCATGCACCAGATGGTCCACGGGACGGAACTGACCGTGGCGGCAGAGTCGTAGCCGATTCGCGTTTGAAGCGGTCCGGCGAGAGGAATTGTATCGGCCATTTTTTCTCCCCGCGGTGTTGAGGTGAGTTTACAGGGCTCGGCTGGATGCGCAAAAACTATTTTATTGAGGTGATGTGCAAGGGGCGAGCCTGGTCTGCTTCGCCGGAAGGTGGNNGCCCCTACGAATGCTCGGCGAGATCAAGAACAATGAGTGGGCCACGGATCAGCGGCCCAGCCCCGACGCGACATTCGGGACGCGAACAACGCGCGCATGCTCCAGCGCACTCCTACAAATGTTTGGCGAGACGCTGAGGGTTGGGCTGCGCTCCGCTAACGCGAGAGGGCAAAAGACCCGCTAGGCGATAGCTCGCGTCGCTAGATTTGCCCAAGGTCATAGCCTCCGTTTCAGAGCGAGTGAGGAATACAATCGCATCTTGCGGGACACGATAATCGAGCAATTGTTTTACGGTTTCTGCCGCACGTTCACGCCAGGCGAAAATACCAATGATGGTTTCCATGCTAATTCCCCTTTAAGGCCGGTCGGGAAGCCGCGTGATTGGTTTCGGCTTCCCGCCGGCGTCGGTGTGTCACGTTTGTCACTCACAGCTTGTTGGACGATTGATAAGCCAGTACCGCAACCTCCTGCGATCCCAGCATGGCCGCCAATTCATTTTCACCGTGCGACTTGACCAGTTGCAGCCCCTGCGTGTCGCCGACCCATATCTCGGTGAGGAAATAGCGGTTTCCATAGCGATGGAAAGTAAGGCGCGGAGTGGGCGCTTTACTTGCGCGCACGACCGGGTGCGTCATTACCATGATCGACGCGTCTCCGTCGGACTGCGCGATCACTTGGACCGTTTGCACCCTCGAAAGCTCTGCAACACGGTATTCTCCGGCCGGCATCGCTTTGTCACCGACAGTGAACGCGAACGGAACGTTTACTTTCATGGCGCTCTGCTGGGCGCTGCACTGTCCGGCGGCGATCAGAGTGAGAGCCAACGCTGCTGCGATGCTAAGCATTTGCTTTTTCATGTGAGGCTCCTTTTCGTTCAACTCAGGTCTTTCTTTTTTTCAATCGAAGGCCATGAGCTGGGCCCACTTTCGCGCCGCGACCGAAAAAGCACAATGCACTGCAAGTAAGCTCTCGATAACCTCAGGGTAACCTGACAAACAACGGACAGCACGGGGGTTGGCAGCAGAAAGGAATTCAGAATGGTATATTGGCGCGGATGAGGCGCTGCTCGTGACATCTGCTTCCCCAAACGAAGAGATCCTGCGATTCGGTGTATTTGAATTGAACCTGCGGGCAGGCGAACTCCACAAGAGCGGCCGGAAGGTCAAGCTTCAGGTGCTGCCTGTGCGAATTTTGGCGATCCTCTTGGAAATGGCGGGCCAGGTGGTGACTCGCGAAGAGCTTCGCGAAAAGCTTTGGCCCGCCGACACGTTCGTTGATTTTGAGCACAGCCTGAACACGGCAATCGCGAAACTTCGTCGAGCGCTGAATGATGAGGCCGAGAAACCGCGCTTCATCGAGACCCTTCCTCGCCGAGGCTATCGGTTCGTGGGTTCAGTAGCGGAAAGTCTACCGGCACCGCACGAGCTTCGGGCGTCGACTGCACCGGCGGCAGATTTGGTGGGCGGCACTTTCGTGCTCTGCGATGAGAACAGCTCCAATTTCCTGTCCCTGCCGGTTGATGACGTGACCCTTACAGAAAAAGAGAAGTTGGAAGCGGCGAAGGACGATCTTGGGCTCTCACTTCTCTTCGCCGCGAGAAGGGTTTTGCTGGTGCACAGAGGCACTCGCGTGAAGGTGCTGAAAGCGCTTTCCGCAAGTTCCTGCTGGGAAGTGCGCATCCTGGAAGGTGAATTTACTGGTGAGACTGCATTGGTTCCGCTCAAGTGCCTGAGGCAGGCAGCAGATGAAGGAACTTAGGGTTGGGTCGCGGCAGTCAGACTGGTGCGGCGAAAATGTTTTGGTTTCAATTCTCCGGGCTCACGATTGCAGGTAACGAATTCATGCGGAATTCAGACGCGCGGGGGCGGCTGCGGGGAAAATGTGGAATGCGCGTGGCGCCGCCCCGTGAGGCGATTTGTTACTGCTTATCGTAGACGGCTACGATGCTGTAGTCCTTGCCGTCGGGCGTCTTTCCTGATCCTTTGATGGTCGAAACTTTTCCGTCCTTTGATACCTCGGACGAGGACTTGCCCATTTCTTTTCCGCCTCTTTTCAGGATGGCTTCAGCTTTGTTGGAGCCGACGCGTTTGATGGCGATGGCGTCAGCGCCCCCGGGAGCTCCCGCGCCGGTGATGGCGGAATCCTTGCCGTCGTAGCTTGTGACGAAGCTGTAGTCGATCGGCTTTCCATCCGCGGCGACTCCCTTGTAGCTAAACTTCGTGCCGCCCTCTTGGGCCACGACTTCCCGTGTCAAGCTCTTTGGCATCGGTATGCCGGTGACTTTGGATTTTTCGGCGTTCATTTTCCAGGTGCCCACAAAAGGACTTGCCTGCATCATCGCCTGGGCCATCAGGGGGCCAGCGGCGACGGTCGAGAGTGCGAGAGCAGCGAGCAGCAACAAAATACGCTTCATGTGTTCTCCTTGAATTTGATTAGGCGAGTTTTCGCCCCAGCGGCTGCGGATTATGCTCCCGCAAAGGTTTGGATGGCAAGCCGAATGTTTACGAACTACCCGCTGCACGCCGCCAGACTTGCCGCGATTGATGTGAAGGCGGCGCCGTCGTCCGACCACTCTCAGAGCTAGGTTGCGTTCACAGAGGCAGGGCGTAACGCAGCGGGCGAGATGCGCTGGTTCGCCAGAAGTACGCGAGGATGATGATGCTCGCGATCGCGGCGTATGCGCACCATAGCGAAGTGAACGCATATCGCTTGAAGGCCATCACAACCAGAAGAATCGTCAGGTTTGCCAGGCCGAAGATAACCATCGGTCTGACCTTTGACAAAAATAGCGAACCGCACGTTGCAATCACATACAGAATCGCGACCGCGGTGTTGTTCGTGGCCTGATTGATGTACACGATGCTGTTTTGCTTTACGAAGATCTCCGTCGGGTACGCTGTTAACGCCCACAATATATAAAGCGTCGTACCTCCGCCGAGCACCACTAGCGGCAGCATACGCCTGCGCCCTTTCCCGTCAGGCTCAAACAACAGCACACTGAGCGGCAGCAGCAACGGGAGGAGGCCCTGCGCGTAAAGCATAAATGCAGCGCCCATGTCGTGCGTCACCTGGGGCGAAAGTCTGCCATCCAAGCCCAGCCAGACGAATCCTTCGATGAACTGATGAATGGCGAATAGAATAGGCAGCGACGCGAAAAGAAATTCGCGCCGGTGCTTCACCTTCGTCAACGTGACGACGCCGACGGCGCCCAAAGCTGTGCTTCCCACAAAATTCGCTGTCGCTGAAAAACACATAGCCGATTTTCTCCGGTGGGAGGATTACACCCATCATCGCAAAACGCAAAATCTTTTTTCGGATTTTGAATTATCGCGGCATCCGCGGGCCAATCACTCCGTGCGCACCGCGTGAAAGGGTGCGGTTCTGTTGTGCAGGTGGAAGGTGCCTTGGATGGCGGGCGGCTCTTGCGGCGGAGGTTGGGCAATCGCGCGATTACTGACGCAGGCTAAAAGCAAAACGAGGCACAGCAGTAGAAATTTCATGTTCTGGTTCCTTTGGCTCGTCGGGATTGACCGTTCGTTTTCCATTTCCCGTCTTTTTCGAGGCTCTCTCGAACGCGGAGCGCGATGATTTTGCGGATCAGAGGTAGGGGTAGCGGTTTCTCCAGCGGAAACTGGATTGAGCCTCTACCCATGGTGAATTTCGAGAGCTCCTTCTCAAAGGCGCGCATCGCCGAGCGCGTGGGGTAGAAGCCGATGTGGTGTTTGAAGGCGGCGAACATCACCAATATCCTGCGATAGGAAAAAGCGGGCATCCTCCACTTGATGCTTTCCTCGGCGCCAGGCGCAGCTTTGCGAATCGCGGCGAGCATTTCGCGCAGTTTCTTCCGAGCCTCTTTGGGGGCGGCATCGATGTACGTGGGGATGCTTTTCGGCGCCGGTTTCTTGGGATTCATTTTGTACCCCGATCAAAGATACGAAGCGGCTGATTATAACCGCTGCGCGTGCCTTGAAACAATTGCGCGTTGCAAACGTGAAAGGCTCGGCAGACGGCGAGACGCCTTGCCCGCGCGACAGCGGGCACGGTCGGCCGCGACGGATATTCGACATGATGTGCCCCCTGCGGATGCTCGCCACGAAACCGCGCCTTCCGGTATAGAGCGCCGCAAGAATATCGTTCCAGTTTGAAACGAAAACGCGGCGATTTTCACTATGTGTATGAAGACCGCGACCGGCCCGAGCCACGGTGGCATGGCGCAGCTCGAGCATGGCGGACAAATCAAAAGGAGGAGACTCGAATGGCCCCCCGACTTCCAAACTTGAAGGACCCCGAGAAATTCATCAAGGAGCTGAAGGAAAACAAAGAAAAGGAAAAGGAGAAAGAGAAGGAGCACAAGGACTTCAAAGATCACAAGGAAATCAAAGAGCTTGAAGGTAAGCACACCGACATCAAGGACTGGAAGATCGAAACCAAAGAAGGCAAAGAGAAAGAAAAAGAGAAAGAAACGGACGGAAAGCTCGTTAGGGAGTTCAAAGCGTTCAAGGAACACAAGGAGGGCAAGGAGATCGAGAACAAGGGGCACAAGCTCGAAGTTAAAGAGTTCAAGGACTACGACGCCAAGGACTTCAAGGACGAAAGCAAAGAAGGCAAAGAAATCAAAGACAAAGATAAAGAGAAGGAGAAAGATTACAAGGAAAAGGACGCCGAGGATCACAAGCTGCTCAAAGAAAAGGATGTCGAGAACCCATTTGGGCCTTTTGGGAACCAGGGCGATCCTGCAGGAGGCGATATCATTACGCAGCTGGCCCGGCGAGTCGCCAATCTCGAGGCGATTGTGGCAAGAGGACAGGCATTCATTCAGCCGCAGGAGCGTCCAGCCGTAGGCGCACGAGCGAAGAAACGCGGCACGTAAACATTTCCGGTATTCGCGCGACAGGCAGAGCTTTGACCTTCCCGGGGACTGCTCCGCTCGCCGATTCTGTCAGGGTGAATCCCGAAGGATTCAGAGGCAATGAACTCCTTTGGGATTCACTGAGACGGAAACTTACAAATTCTCGTACTTCAACCGGAGGCCGCACCTGCTTGGCCGTGTCGTGCCGCCGCTGAACGCAAAAACTGCCTGATGAAATTAAAGGAGGACAATCGAATGCCGCCGAAAGGAAAAAACAAAGGCCGCGGAAGAACCGTTATCGAACCCCAGGAAAAGATCAAGGAAAAAGATACCGAAACCAAACAAGCCAAAGATGTCAAAGAAGCCCACGACAACAAAACGATTACGGACACGCAGCCCAAATCCCAGAAAGAGATAGAGAAAGGCTTCAAGGATCTAAAAGATTTCGACGTGAAGCCGTTCAAGGAAAAAGATTTCAAAGATTCCGGGGAAATCAAGTTCACGGACACTGCCAAATGGGTCGCTGAAAGTTTTCCTGTCGATCCCGGCGGTCCGGTGGAAGGCGGTATCACCATAGCGCAACTGGCTCGGCGGGTTGCGAACCTCGAAGCGATTGTGGCAAGAGGCGAGGCTTTCATTCAGCCGAAGGAACGTCCTGAGGTAGGTGTGAGGGCGAAGAAACGCCGCAGTTAAGGCAGTAACGATTTTCGCAAACGCGAGCGATGAAGCGGCGAGACCTATCGGAAATGTTCGTTGGTTCATACTGTGGTGGCATCGCTAGAGCCGAAAGATAAGACACAAAATCCAGGAGGACTCGAATGGCGCCCAAACGTCAAAAAGTCGTGGAACCCAAGGAAGGCAAGGAGAACCAAAAGGATCATAAAGAGCTCAAAGACTTCAAGGAATACAAAGAAGCGAAGGATTCGGACGCGAAGCTCCACAAGGACAAGGACCACAAAGAATTCAAAGATATTAAAGAAATCAAGGAGGCCAAGGACACAGACGCCAAGAATTTCAAGGACAAAGAGAAGGAGATCGACCACAAGCCGGGGAAGGAGTTCAAAGACATCAAGGAGTATGACAAGTGGATTGGCGAAAACTTCCCCGTCGATCCGGGTGGCCCAGTGGAAGGCGGCATCACTATCGCGCGACTGGCTCGGCGCGTTGCGAACTTGGAAGCGATTCTGGGCAAAGCGCAGCGACCCGTCCGAACGAAGGAACATCCCGCAGTGGGCAAGAAGGCGGCGAAAAAACGTGGCGGATAAATCTCTCCTGATTGTCGCGAGCGCGAGCGACGAAACGGCCAGGCAATTAGCGACGCTCTGGAAGAACGACGGCGCGCGCCTGGTGCTTCCTCGCGACCTTTCGCGCCCGGGTTGGAGATATCAGCCCGGGCAAGTGGAAAGCTCGGTGGCCGCGGCCGACGGCGAATTAATTCCGGCGCGCCAAATATCGGGCGTACTAACGCGCCTCGGCAGCATCCCCGAAGACGAGCTGATCGAAATTGCTCCCGCGGATCGAGAGTACGTCGCGCGCGAAATGAATGCGTTTCTGCTGGCATGGCTGTCGGCGCTGAGATGCCCGATGCTTAACCGGCCCGGAAATATTTGCCTTTCGGGACCTAACTGGAGGCCGGAGCAATGGGCGCATGCAGCGTCGCAAGCGGGAGTTCCGGTAGTTCCCGCTCGGCGGCACGTGCCGAATGAAAACGCTCCGTCGCCGGTTTTGCGGTTCGTACCCCCGGTTACTGTTACCGTTGTGGGCAAAAAGTGCTTCGGCTCCGAGGATAACTTTCTGCAGGTCAGCGCGCGACGCATCGCATGCCACGCCAATGTGGAGCTTCTCGCCGTAACTTTTGCCGGAAGCGGCAAGGACGCGCGTTTTCTCTCCGCGAACCTGTGGCCAAATATTTCAGCGCCAGACGTTGCTGACGCGGTGCAAGAACATCTATTGGGACGATCGCGCCACAGTCCTTAGCCGAATGGAGTTGCCATGATTTTGTTTTGGGGTCTTCCGGGAGACAGCCCGCTCACCGCGGTCGCGCATGTACTTGCGCGGCGACGAGTGAAGACCGCGTTCCTGGACCAGCACGATAGCCTCGAATGGAGCGTCGAGCTAAACGTCGGCGACTCGATTTCCGGATTTTTGCGCAATGGCAGCCAGTCTCTGGATTTCGCGGAAATCAAATCTGCTTATCTGCGGCCGTACGACACGCGCGATTTAGCGGGGGTGCCGAGCGAAGGCCCGGGTCAGGCCCATGCTTTGGGTCTCGGCGAAGCATTGCTCGGCTGGGCGGATATTACTCCCGCGAAAGTGGTGAATCGTCCTTCGGCAATGACGCCAAACAATTCAAAGCCTTACCAATCCATGCAGATTCGCGCGCTCGGGTTCGCTGTGCCGGAGACTCTGGTCACTACGGATCCGGAGGCTGCGCGGGAGTTTTGGGAGAGACACGGCACGGTGATCTACAAATCGGTGAGCAGCGTTCGCAGCATCGTGTCGAAGCTCTCGTCCAAGCAAGCGGCGCGGCTCGAGAACGTGAAATGGTGCCCGACCCAATTTCAAGAGCACATTGCGGGGACGGACTATCGCGTGCACGTGGTTGGCGACAAAGTGTTCCCCAGCGAAATTGAGTCGCAGGCGGACGACTATCGTTACGCGTGCCGCAATGGTGGTGAGGCAAAAATAAAAGCCGCGCGCCTGCCCCGCGAAGTGGCCGATCGGTGCCGCCGCCTCGCTGCCGGAGTGAATCTCCCCGTCGCTGGTATTGATTTGCGCCTAACGCCAACGGGCGAGTGGTATTGTTTTGAGGTGAATCCGTCCCCTGGATTTACCTACTATCAGAACGCCACAGGACAACCCATCGCGGAAGCAATCGCGCAGTACCTCGTTTAACTATTGAGGCGGCCGAACGCTTGGGTCCAGGTGGCTGCCGTCTTCGCTAATTCCTGCAAGACGGCGGCGTCGGTTTTGCCTGAGCTTTTCAATACGTGGAAGGAGTGATCGGCGGTATCGATCACGTGCAATGTCGCGCGCGAACCCAGTTCGGCGTAGATAGGGCGCAGCAAATTGAGATCGGCGAGCTTGTCGCGCGTACCTTGGAAGAAAAGCATCGGCAATTTGACTAAGCGCAGATGCTGCGCACGCTTCGTCCCCGGCTGATTCGGCGGATGCAGCGGAAAGCCGAAGAAGATCAGCCCGCGAACGCCGTCCAAGTCGCGCTCTGATGCAGCGAGCGAGGTCATTCGCCCGCCGAGCGACTTGCCTCCCGCAAATACCGGCAGGTCCGGAGCCGCTCTCGAGGCCGCGTCCACAGCCGCGACAACCGCAGCCGTGAGCGCAGGCGGCCTGTCGGGAATCTTGCGCTGCTGCTCCATGTACGGGAATTGGAAACGCAGCGTGGCCACTTTTACGGCTGCCAGTTCCGTCGCAAGCGACTGCATGAACGGATGATTCATTCCCGCGCCCGCGCCGTGCGCCAGCACCAACAGGGATTCGGCCCCCTGCGGCCGCACCAGTATCGCAGATACCTCGCCCGCATTTTGAACCGCAAAACGCATATTCGCGCTGCTCGCCATGATGTTCTCGCAACCTTCCCGCAGCTGCGCAATGTTTCCATCGCTGCAATAGCAAGAATAGCAAAGTACTATGGCCAATTTTATAGGCTCGGGACAAGATCGCTTAATCGAACTTTGCAGAGGCGGGCAGCTTGGGGGATAGTGTTTTGCGAACGACGGGGACGCCGGCGCCAACGGAATCGTTGCTGAATGAGCTGGATCTCTGCGTGCGCGAGGCAGAGGCACCGGCACTCGACTCGGTAGAGCAATCACACGACTCAGTCCCGCAATCACCAGCTTCCCTAGCGCCATCATCGGCAACGCAATCAATTATTCAATCATCCGCGCAGCCGGCGGAAACATCCGCATCGCAGCCCGAGCAGGTGCGTGTCGATGAGGTTCCCATCGGGGTACTTGAGGTTCCCGTTGGCGTGTGGGGTTCGCGGCGCGGCGCATTTTCTTCGGGCCAGTTTGGCCGCATCGAAGTATTCGCGGAAGAAACGTCCACGGTCATCGTCTTTCCGCATGGCGCGGTTATTCGCCTGTCGTCCGCTGTTGCTCCGGGCCAAATGATGATGGTTACGAATCGCGATTCGAATCAGGTTGCCGCTTGCCGCGTGGTAAAGGCCAGAAACTTTCCAAACGCGAAAGGCTATGCCGAGGTCGAGTTCTTTCGGCCTACTAATAAGTTTTGGGGCGATTACATTCCGCAGGGCACCATGAAGTCGGCGACAGCACCCGCACCGGCAGCGGCGGACAAATACGCGGACGATTTCTGGAACAACGCTTACTCGCCGGAAATGATCAACGTTCTTGCCAACGCCAAGACGGCTTCGCCAGTTCCCTTCCCGGCTGCACCGAACAAAGTCGGGCCGATCGGAAGCCGCGCAAAGCAGACTACTTCGGCGGAAAGACTGGCGCAGCGCGCGACGCCCACATCGACACCGACACTCGTACATTCGCATCAGCGGGATGTCAACACGGGCGAGCGTTCTTGGATACGAGATTTTTTAAACTCGTTGCCGGGCCAGGTGGTCGCTCTAAGCGGGGCGGATCGGAATTTTTCTCCGAAGCCCAGGATGGCTTTCGCATGGGTCACTGTGACGTGTCTCTTGCTAATGGGCGCGACGGGAATGTTTCTATTGCATCGCGGAGCGGGGCAATTCGACACAACGGCTCAGACAAATCCCGCGCCCGGAGAGCCCGACATTTCGTTAACGGCGAACGCCGCGCAGAGCGCGCAACCCGAAAGCAATTCCAGTTCCGTCGCGCCTTCGGTCGATCCAGGAGTGCCCGTCATCGCCAAGACCGAAAACTTTCCAGGCACGCAATCTCGCGAGTATGGCGATAACGCCCGCACTCCTCAGCCGTCATCGAAAATGTCTATCTTGGCTCGTAAAATACTGAACGATGGAAAACCTCTGGCCGCGCTGCCAGTAGCGCGTCGTTCAGCCACAGTAATTGGCAAAGAAGCGCCACCCAACATGACCGGTGCGAATTCGAACCCCGGTATAGGTGCGATCCCAGGAATCTTTTCGGCCTTCTTGCCTACGGGCGGCCGCGTGAAGGAAGCGCAGCTCGTTTCTAAAACTGCGCCAAATTATCCGGCCATGGCTAAGCAATCTCAAATCGAAGGTGAAGTCACCGTGAACGCGGTGATTGACATCACCGGCAAGCTAACCAACATGAAAGTAGTTTCCGGCTCGCCACTGCTGCAACAAGCCGCGCTCGATTCCCTGCGCACATGGAAGTACGAGCCGGCTTTCCTCAACGATAAACCCGTCCCAGTCCAAACCTCGATCACCGTAAAGTTCCGCCTACGCTAGACGCTTCGACACTCGCTGCGGATCATAAATTCGGCCGCGACCGGCAAAAGCCTTGAACTCCGGAATCAATCACACCTCCTCCAAGTAATTACTTATATGTTGACTCAACTGATGTTATACTCTGCAGGATCACAAGAGCGGACGGGTTGAAGTTCCGCAGTTCTGCAAGTTTTCCCCTTAAAGAACCCCCTAGAAACTCAAAATGGAGGACCTCCCGATGCAGACGTGTAAGCCATTTGTGCCCGCAAAAAACGCATCCAGTGTTTTGCTTTCGATTTTTGCCATCGCCCTTTTCGGCGTGTTGCTCGCGGGCTGCGGTTCGAGTTCGCACATGGGTACGCCTCCGCCGGTTGGAAACACGCAAGTCGTCGTGCTGCTGACCAGCACGGCGAACGATCAGTTGGTCTCCTACCAAGCGTTAGTCGCGAGCATCGCTCTCGTCAATCAAGCCGGCACTTCAGTCACCGTCTTCACCAATCCGGTTAGTTTCGGTCCTTTAGGCGAGTGGACGCATCTCAACGGCGTCTCCGAACCGCTGCCGGCGGCGACCGTTCCGCAGGGAACGTATACGTCAGCGGTGGTCAAGGTTGACGCTTGTGGTTTCACCGATCTGACTTTCGTCCCGCCCGGAGGCGCCACACCTGGGTTTCTTACGTCGTTTAACACCGAGGGAACTTGCTCGGAAGGCAGCGGTTTGACGACTGTAAATCTTCCCAGCCCGATCATGATTACGGGTTCGGTGATGGGTCTATCGCTAAACCTGCAAGTCTCGCAGTCCTTCACGCTGAACGCGACAGCAGTCCCGCAGACGTACACCATCGATCCGGTTTTTACGCTTACGCCTGTTTCGATCGCCGCTCAGCCCACGGATGAAACCAACGGCAAAGTAACGGTGATTGATGCCGAGGTGTCGTCGGTCGGCGCCGACGGCAAGACGTTCACAGCTCAGACGGGAAATACTGGCGCGACGTTGACGATTGTTTCCAGCACTGCCACGGTGTTTCAAGGAATTGCAGGCTTTTCCGCTCTAACTCCGAACTTGGTTTTCAGTTTCGACGCCGCGATTCAATCCGACGGCTCGTTGCTCGCGACGCGCATTGAAGTGGACAGTCCAACGGCGGTCACAGGCGTGGCCGGCCCTTTCACCTTTCCCGTAATCGCACCCGGCTTTTTCACCACCATAAATCTCGAACAGGACGGCTGCACGATCACGAACACCCCTCTTTGCGACCAGATTTTCCTTCAAAGCGGCACGGTGTTCAACGTGTCTGGAGAATTCACGAATCTGACCAGCCTTCCGTTTCCGGCAACCTTTACCACGGCGAACTTCCTGCAGGGCCAGAACGTTTTGATAACTTCAAATGGAATACCTGACCAACAGTCAGTCGAAACGGCGACCACCATTACGCTGCTGCCGCAGACACTCAATGGAATGGTGACAGCGGTAGCAAGCGACAGCGGATTTACCGTCTACACCGTCACTCTCGCTCCTTATGATTTGATTCCGGTCCTGCAAAACTACACCAGCGACACTCCGCCACCGCACCTGACGAACCCAACGACGATCGTCGTTTATGCGGACACCAACACCCGGATGCTGAACACCAGCGCAGTTGCCGCAGGCAGCCTGATTCGTTTTCGAGGCCTGATTTTCTTCGACAACGGCACGCTGCGCATGGACGCCGGCGAAATCTACGACGGCGTAACCGAGTAAGGCCGGAATCATTGTGTCCTAGACAATTACTTTAAATGTGATGTACCCACAGTCACAGCTGTGGCGTCACAATAGCGAACGAGTTGAAGCTCCGCCGTTCTACAAGTCTCCCATACATAGGCCCCTAGTAACTTGAAGTGGAGGCGTACCGATGAAGAGGCGCAAGCTAGGAGATTCCCGCAAGAACGCACTCGGCATTTTGCTGGCGGTTTTGGGCATCGCGATTTTCGGCGCGGCGCTCGCGGGCTGCGGCTCGAATATGGGCGGGCCTACACCGGCGAAAACTACGCAGGTCGTCGTCTTGCTGACCAGCACAGCGAATGACCAGTTGTCCATATTTACTGCAGGAATAACGAGCATCGCCCTCACCAACAGTGCCGGTGCGTCAACTACCCTTTTCACCGGCGCGAACCCGCAATTCGGCGCACCCGTAGAATGGATGCATCTGAACGGCGCTTCAGAACCTTTGCCCGCGGTCAGCCTTCCGCAAGGAACGTACACTTCGGCCACCGTCACGGTTACCAACTGCACTTTCGACAATGTGACCTTCGCCAATCAGAGTCTCACCACCGCCGAGTTTAGTGGCGGGCCCTGCAGTCAAGGCACGGCGAGCACCACCGTCAACCTCCCCAACCCAATCGCGGTGACTGGTTCTGTGATGGGTCTATCATTGAACCTGCAAGTGCCGCAGTCTTATACGCTAGACGGATCGGACGCTACGATAACTCCGGTATTCAATCTCACTCCGGTTTCAATCGCGGCCCTGCCCACTGATGAAACGAACGGCAAAGTAATTGGAGTCGCCGGGAAGGTGATGTCCCTCAACATGAACGGGACCAGCTTCACGGCGGAGACACCGGACGGAGTCTCGTTGACGCTCAGTACCAATACAAGCACAACCTTTCAAGGAATTGCGGCCTTCTCCTCGCTCTCGGCAAACCTGCTCGTCAATTTTGACGCCGCAATTCAGTCCGACGGCTCGTTGCTCGCAACTCGCGTGGAAGTGGACGATGCTACGGCAACGCTGGAGGCGATTGGTCCATTCATCGTTCCCGTAGGTTCCCCTGGAGGGTTCTTGATGGATCTGCTTGAATTCAACGGCTGCGCGGGTAGTAGCAATACGTTTTGCGGTACTGAAAACCTCGCGGCCTTTCAATCCAACGGCAATACGGTGTTCAACGTTTCCCAACAGTTTTCCAATGTAGCGACGCTTCCCTTCCCTGCGAGCTTCAGCAGCGCTAACTTTCTTCAGGGACAGAATGTATCCGCGTTAACGTCGTCGGACTCGTCGGTTAACCCAC
This sequence comes from Acidobacteriota bacterium, assembly GCA_003131985.1. Classification (GTDB taxonomy): domain Bacteria; phylum Acidobacteriota; class Terriglobia; order Acidiferrales; family UBA7541; genus Palsa-295. The sequence continues at coordinate 13,770 of PKWH01000171.1, forward strand.
CCCCGACCAACCCCATCGCGAGCACGATTACGCTCAGGCCGCAAACCGTCAACGGGACCGTCACGGCTATTTCGAACGAAGGCGGCTTCACCGTCTATACCGTCACGCTCGCATTTTATAATTTGTTCCCTGTTCTCCAACAGGACGCAGCGAGCGATCCAGCGCTTCCGCAGCTCACGGCCCCAACCATCATCGTCGTTTACGCGGACACCAGCGCACTATTCTTGAATTCCGGCGGCATGGTCAACGTAGGCAGCCTCCTGCGCTTCAAAGGTCT
>PKWH01000260.1 GCA_003131985.1 Acidobacteriota bacterium
GTGACGGATTGATAGAGGTCGTCGGGGCGTTTATAGGTCTGATTGAGCACGCGGACGTCGCTCCATATTTCGGAGTCAAAGGCGCTGCCGCCCGCGTCAAAAATTCCGACGACAGTCCACGTGCCGCCGCCGAACTTCACAGTTTTTCCGAGATTAAGGCCTTGATATGTCGAGGCTACGTTCCTTCCAATCACCAGTTCGGCGAGGCCCGGCTGGAAGAAACGGCCCTGCACGATACGAACGTTCTTGCGCACCTTCAGGGCTTCCGGAGTCACGCCGCGAACCTGTACGTTAGCGTCGGTTCCCGTAGTCATCAGCGGAAAAGGAGCAATTACCACGGCTTCGGGGCTGACCAGGGGCTGGCCGCCTTCGCGCGCAATGGCCGGTTTATCCTCGAGAACGCGCACCTGTTCCAGCGGTACAGCGCCGTCTAACTCGCTGCTAGAACCGGAACGGCGAATCAGAACGTTATCGGGAGACCCGGAAGAAACTAGTGTCGCGTGAAAGCCTCTCGCGAGTCCGAGCATGGCGAGAAAAACTCCCACAGTGCCGGCGATGCCGAGCACAGCGACAATCGCAGAAACCCAGCGCGCCCGGAGACTGCGCAAATTGTAGATAATCGGAATTGCCATCGCTAAATCCCCCGAAGAGCGTCCACGACGCGCAGACGCATGGCAGACATGGCCGGAATTATTCCCGCTAGAATCCCCACGCCGAACGCCGCGGCCAACCCCAGCAAGATCGCGGAGCCCGGGAGGATGAAAGATTGGAGCAAGCCCCCCGTGGGATCGCCAACCACCACCGTGAGCAGTTTCGCAAGACCCAAACCAAGCGCGCCGCCTACCATGGAAATGAACAAAGATTCGGCCAGAACAAAGAATAGGACGAAGCGATCCGAATAGCCGACGGCCTTCAAAACGGCGAGTTCGCCGATGCGCTCGCGCACGGCAATGGCCATCGTGTTACCAGTGACGAGCAACAACGTGAAGAACACAACTCCGCCGATAGCGAGAATAAGGAATTCGATGTTGCCGGCCTGTTTCACCCAGGAGGCGGCCGCAGCTTGAAGCGTCTCGGTTTTCGTTTCGAAGGCAGAGTTGGCGAACATGTCGTCGATCGCCTTTTCAACGCGAACCGAATCGTCGGCGGAATTGAGTTTGACCGTGTACCAGCCGATGTCGCCCTTCTCGAATTTGCGGCGCTCGTCGAGGTACTCGTAGTGAAGCCAGAATTGAGAGAGGTCGTCCCCGGCGCGCGCGCTGTCGTAGATCCCGCGTATGTTGAACTCCCAGGGGTCGAGATCGTAGATCGGCGCCTTGAGCGGGATGCGGTCGCCGACTTTCCAGCCGAAACGCTTGGCAGTTTTCGAGCCGACAATAGCGCCTTCGCGGTCGGCCACGAACGCATTCCATTCTGCGTCGGATACAGCGAGTTCCGGATACACTTGGCGCTGGTTTGCGGTGTCGATCACAAAGCTGGGGAAGAAATTCTTTGGGTCCTGGTAGATCCCGCCAAACCAGATGTCGAACGTGACCGCCTTCACCCCGGGAATGCGGAGGATCTGGTCGCGATAGGAAATCGGCAGCGGCTGAATGATGGAGGTTTTGTTGACGACCATCAAGCGGTCAACGCCTGCATTGTCCACGCCGCCGGTGAACGCGCCGTGAATCACAGCCAGCAAGCCGAAGAGAAGCATCGCCACCGCAAAGGAGCCGATAGTGAGAACCGTGCGCATCTTTTTGCGAAAGAGGTTCGCGAGAATTAACGGAAAGAATTTCATGCGCGGCTCCCTGCCGCGGCGAGAACGCCTTCGACGAGCACACCTTTATTCAAGTGCAGTGTGGCTTGAGCGCGCTCTGCGGCCGCTGGATCATGCGTCACCATCAAAATAGTCTTGCTGTATTCCTTGGAAAGACGTGTGAGCAGGTCAAGAATCTCATCGGCGCTCTTGCGATCGAGGTCGCCAGTAGGCTCGTCGCACAGAAGGAAGGTGGGATCGGCAATGATGGCGCGGGCAATGGCGACGCGCTGTTCTTGTCCGCCCGAAAGCTGGCGCGGGTAATGATTCATCCTATCCGAGAGGCCGACGATTCCCATGGCAGCCTCCACGTGTTCACGCCGCTCGGATTTCGACAGCTTCGTGAGCAGCAAAGGCAGCTCCACGTTTTGAAACGCGGTGAGCACCGGAATTAAGTTGTACATCTGAAAAATGAATCCGACGTGGCGCGCGCGCCAGGTGGTGAGCTTGCTGCCGGACATATTTGTGATCTCGTCACCGGCGACGGTAATGCTGCCCTTAGACGGCACGTCCAGGCCGCCCAGAAGATTCAGCAGCGTGGTCTTGCCGGAGCCGCTCGGGCCCATGAAGGCCACGAACTCGCCTTTATCCACGTCGAGATTCAGACCCTGCAAGACGTGGATCACTTCTCCGCCGCGGCTGTAGGTTTTATCAAGGCCGCGAATCTGAATCAAACTGCCTGCGTTTCCTGTGCCGTCCACTCGAACCATTTCGGAAGCTCCTATTTCTTGATTTCGACCGCTTCTCCATCGTGAAGCGTTGCCGGTCCTTTCACGACTACTGTGTCGCCCGCATCGAGACCTGCAAGAATTTCCGCGTCGGAACCGCGAATGGCGCCCAATCCCACGGCTCGGCGCTCCAGGTGATCGTTCTTCACAAGGAAAACTATTTTCTTGCCTTGGTCGTCTCGCACGGCATCCTGCGGAATCAAAACTGCGGGCTCAGCAGCGCCGTTTTTCTGTTCCGGCTCGGCGCCGAAGAAAGTCACTTTAATGCCCATGTCCGGAAGAATGCGCGGGTCCAATTTTAGAAAGGATATGCGCACTTTCACCGTGGCTTTCTGGCGGTCCGCGGTGGGAATCACGGTGCGAACGCGTGACGGAATCTGCCAATCCGGATAGGCATCGAGGACGGCGGTAACGTTTTGTCCCGGCACAACGCGCGCGATGAATGCTTCGTTCACATCCACTTCGATTTCGTTCGAATTCATATCCACGATGGTGGCAATTCCGGTTCGCGTGAAGCCGCCGCCTGCGGAATTAGGGGACACCATTTCACCCACCTGCGCGTCTTTCGATACCACAATTCCGTCGAACGGCGCACGGATTACGGTATTGTCCACCGCCTGCTGCGCCTCGTTAACGCGCGCTTCCGACGCGGCCACTTGTTGCTTGGCGAGCGCAATTTTCGCACGAAGACTGTCTGCGGCCATGGTCGCGTTATCTAGAGTCTGCTGGCTCTGCACGCCTGCGGCTAGAAGCTGCCGCGCGCGTTGCAGCTCGATCTCTGCATTCTTAAGCTGCACTTGGAAATCGGCAATCGCGGCTTGAGCGGAGTCACGATCGGCCTTGGCGGAATCAAGGGCGCGGCGTGCGTCGGAGTCGTCAAGTGTTGCGAGAACAAA
>PKWH01000131.1:0-20205 GCA_003131985.1 Acidobacteriota bacterium
TGATCCCTTTATCGGCCAGATATACGCCGTACTTTTCGGCCACAGCGCCGCGGGGTTGAAAATCCGCGAGGAGCGGATATTTAATTCCCATTTTTTCGGCGAACGCCTTGTGCGACCACGCGCTGTCGACGCTCACTCCAAGAACCTGCGCATCGAGTTCTTCGAAACGCTTCATGTCGTTCACCAGGCACATGTGCTCATTCGTGCAGGTGGGGCTCCAATCGAGCGGGTAAAACACGATGACGACATTCTTCTTGCCTTGAAATTCCGAGAGCTTCACTTCTTTCTGGGTCTGATCCTTCAACGTGAAATCCGGAGCTGCTGAACCGACTGTGATTGCCATGCAAAATCCTCCTGTTCGCTCGCGCGAAACATGTAAGAAATGTTTTTATTCCAGTTGTCAATGATAGCCGAAGCCGACGGAGCAAACAAATGTTCGCGAATCAGCCGGCGCGCCATTCCCAGCGCAATCTGCTAGGATACGATTTTGCGTTACGGAGCTTATTCAGGAATTGTCCAGCATTTCATATCGCGAGGCGTATCCAGGGCTTCAGGTCCTGCCGCGCAGCCGGAACTGGTGGGCGAGGCTGAAGGGAACTGCTCCCGAATGCATTCATTTGGGGGAAAACATCAGTTGGATTGCGGCGGTTTTGCCGGACACGTTGTACCTGCGCGGGAAACGGGCGAATCGAAGAGAGCCGGCGCGGCCGGAAGTTTCACTTTGCTTTGAATGTTTGAGCGAGACTTTCGCCGCGGAGCTCGAATCGTTTCCGGGACGCGTAGTAGCGTTCGAGCCGGATCCGGCAGTTTTCACGCAATATTTTTTCGTGGCGGCGACGGACTTCGAAGCCGCGGGGCTGGCGCCGGAAACATCGGCAGCAATTAACGCGCGCCTGGAAAAAGGCGGCGAGACATGCCGCGAATGCTCCCGGGCAGCAACGTGGTCGTGGTTCTCGCAGGAGCAGATTCGAAGTCTGGATGAGGTTGAACTGATAGCCAGCGCGCCGGGAGAAGTTTTTTGCGGAAAACACGGAGCACGAAAGCTATTATCAGCGTTCGAGAAACTTGCCGAGGCTAATATTTTTTATATGAACCTTCCCTACGGGGACGCGGGCACGTACGTCTGGATCTAACGATGAGCCTGAAAGAATTGGTGGAAAAATATCTGGCAGCGGCGGGCGGCTACGGGAAACCTGTGGCGATTAGCGCTCTAGGAATTTCGCGGGAAGAAACGGAGCGGGTTTTCGATTTTCTGGACGAGGACTATCACATCAGCCGTTTCTTTCATTTTCAGAATGCCGCCAGCGCGGGCTCGGGCGCAAGTTTTCAGATTAACGGATTTCCGCAGACTCACATTTCCATCGACGCCGAGATCCGCGACATTCTTTAGAGTTGCAAGAATTCCTCGAGGCAAAACCTACCAGACGTGGCAGACCTTGTCCGGAGGTTTGATCATGGGCTGGCCCACTTTGCAGGAGAAGGCTGCGCCGAACTCGGGCATGTTCACGACCACACCGTTGATGCGGTATTTTCCCGGGGAGTGAGGATCGGTTATGGCGTTTACGCGTTCGTTCTCTGGGCGGTTATTCTCGCAAGCCCATTGCGCCAGGCCGACGAAGAAGCGCTGGTCGGGTGTGAGTCCATCGCGNNGCAACGTCCTCGCCTTCGGTGAGCTTGGAGTTGATGTGAATGTCGTCCACTACGATGTACTGCGCATACTGGTCCACCACGCAGTCGGCGTGCTTCACGAATTGATCGGCATCTTCCTTGGTCCACCAGTCTTTCAAATTACCTTTGGCATCGAACTGCCGGCCTTCGTCGTCGAAGCCGTGGGTTAGCTCGTGGCCAATTGTAGAGCCGGTATTGCCATAGTTCGGCGCGTCATCCATTTTGGCGTCGTAGAGAGGCGGCTGCAGTACGCCAGCGGGAAAATTAATATCGTTCATTTGGGGATTGAAATAGGCGTTGACGGTGGGCGGCGTCATTCCCCATTCACCGCGATCAACCGGCTTTCCAACTTTGTTTAGCTCGCGATGCACTTCGAACTCGACCGCGCGCAGGTTGTTGCCATAAAAATCATCGGGCACGATTTTCACCGAGCTGTAATCGCGCCAAACGTCGGGATAGCCGACCTTGTTTCGAATCGCGTGCAGCTTGTTCAACGCTTGCTGTTTGGTTTCGGGACTCATCCAATCGAGCTGCTGAATGCGGAGAGCCATCGCGTCTTCGATTCGGCGCGTCATCTCCACAGTGGCGGCTTTCAGCTCGGGCGAAAACGTTTTGCGAACGTATGCCTGTCCCAAAGCCTCTCCGAGGTTGCGGTCAACATACTCGACGCAGCGCTTCCAGCGCGGCTGTTGCTCTTTGGCTCCGCGCAGGTATTTGCGATAGAAATCGAAATTCTCAGTCACGAATGGAGTGGACAAAAATGGAGAGCGGGAATTAGCGACATGGAATCGAAGATAGGTTTTCCACTCCTGCAGTGACGCTGTTTTCAGTTGGGCATCGACGTCCTTAAAGAAGTCCGGCCAGCCGACATTCAGGATTTGAAATTTGGGGATGTTGCCGGTGGCGAAATAGGCGTTCCAATCGAAGTCCGGCGCGATCTTGTAAAGGTCCGGGACACTCATCTTGTGCTTCTCTTTGTAAGGGTCGCGACGTTCGACGCGCGTGAGCGAGGCCTTTGCAAGGCTGGTCTCCATGCGCATCACGACGGCCGCATTGTTCTTGGCGACATCCGGAGCGTCGCCCATCAGTTCGAAGACCATCTGAACGTGCAGTAAATAACGTTCTCGGGTTTCTTTCGATTTGGCGTCGTCTTTTGTGTAGTAGTCGCGATCGGGAAGTCCGAGGCCCCCCTGCGAAACGTCGATGATGACTTCATCAGAGTTATCAGGATCTTGTGTTGGGCCGGCGCGGAAGAGAACGGAGTCGCCTTTAAGCTGGAGAGTCGCGACCAAGGCTGCGAGATCTTTCGTGCTCTTGAGGTCTTGAATGGCGGATAGATCCGGCTGCATGGGTTTAGCACCCAGCTTTTCTATTGCAGCTTCGTCCACGCAGGAGGCGTAATAGTCGCCAATCTTCTGCGTGACAGCGTCGCGATTCTTGGCGACGGCGGCTTCTTCGAGAATGCCGCGAAGATAGATCAGATTATCCTGGTAAAGTTTGCCGTAAACGCTCCAGGAAGTCTGGTCGGAGGGAATCGGATTCATCTTCCTCCAGCCGCCGCAGGAATACTCGTAGAAGTCCACGCAAGGATCAGCGGTGCGGTTCATGGCCGCGGGATCAAGGCTGGGCGTGTATGGAAGCACTGGTTCCGCGTGCTGCTGTGCGGTTGCGGGAGCCGCATCCGAGGCGGTAGTTGCGGGTTTTGTCTGCTGGGCGCAAGTGGTGATGGCGAAGAAGGCAGCGAGCCATAAAGCTTTTTTGAATACCAAGGGAGGCCTCCGAAGGACGGTTGAGCATAACAGCAGCAAGGCTTGCGCGCTAGTTTGGATGGAGACTTGGAACAGGGAGTCGATGGGCGATCTCGCCGATGCGATGGAAGACACAATAGCAACGACGGAGTTTTACTTAATAGGAACGCTGGAGCGATCGAGTCGGCCGGCCAGATATTTGTGCTCCGCGCGAATTTCGTCCGGCAGGCGATTGCCAAATTTCTCAAAGAACTTTCCCGTAGCAGTCACTTCATCGGCCCAATCGCTTGGATCCACGCGCAGCAATTCATCAATGGTCTCGCGCGAGATCGAAAGGCCGTCGAGGTCGAGCGAACCGGGGGCCGGGACATCGCCGATAGGAGTCTCTGTGGCGTCCGCGCGACCTTCGATCCGATCAAGCATCCATTTCAGGACGCGCACGTTTTCGCCGTAGCCGGGCCAGAGCAATTTCCCGCTCTGATCCCTGCGGAACCAGTTCACATGGAAAATTTTGGGAGCGTTTTCGAGTCTGGAACCCATCTCCAGCCAGTGCTTGAAATAGTCGCCCATGTTGTAACCGCAGAACGGGATCATGGCCATGGGATCACGCCGCGTGACGCCGACGGCGCCAGTGCTGGCAGCGGTAGTCTCGGAAGCCATGGTGGCGCCGACGAATACTCCGTGCTGCCAATCACGAGATTGATACACGAGCGGAGCGACGTGAGCACGGCGACCGCCGAATATGATCGCGGAGATAGGTATGCCGTCGGGATCTTCCCAATGGGCGGAAATCGACGGGGATTGTTTTGCCGAAACGGTGTATCGCGAATTCGGATGCGCCGCCGGACCCATACTCGGCTTCCAGTTTTCGCCTTTCCAATTGATGAGTTCTTCCTGCGGCACGCCGTTGATGCCCTCCCACCAAGGTTCGCGCGAGGTGGCAGTCATGGCGACATTCGTGAAGATCGCATCGTGTTGCAGGGCAGTTCTGACGTTCGGATTCGTTTTCGCGTTGGTGCCGGGCGCGACGCCGAAGAAACCGGCTTCGGGATTAATGGCGCGCAACGAGCCGTCGGACGCGATATGCATCCACGCGATGTCGTCCCCAACAGTCCACACCCGATAACCCTGCTTTTCCAGCGCTGAAACCATCATGGCCAAATTTGTTTTTCCGCAGGCGCTGGGGAATGCTGCGGCCATATAGGTTACCTTGCCGGAAGGATCTTCCAGGCCCAGGAGGAGCATGTGTTCGGCCATCCAGCCTTGTTCGCGCGCCATATAACTGGCGATGCGAAGCGCGAAACACTTTTTGCCCAGCAGGGCATTGCCGCCGTAACCGGAGCCGACGCTCCAGATCAGTTTCTCTTCAGGAAAATGGAGAACGAAGCGCCGATCGGGATTCAAATCGCCGAGTGAATGCAGGCCCGGAACAAAATCGTCGGAGCTGCCCAGGCGGTCGAGCGCGGCTTGTCCCATTCGGGACATAATGCGCATGCTAGCGACGACGTACGCAGAATCCGTGATCTCGACGCCCACTTTACTGTAGGGCGAGTTCACCGGGCCCAGGATGTAAGGCACTACGTACATCGTGCGGCCCTTCATCGCACCGTCAAATAGCGGGCGGACTTTTTCCTTGGCTTCCAGCGGGGACATCCAGTTATTGGTGGGACCTGCGTCGTCTTTCTGGCGAGTGCATATGAAGGTGATGGACTCGGTTCGCGCGACGTCATTTGGATTACTGCGGTGCAGGTAACAGCCCGGCCGGGTTTTCTGGTTCAGCTCGATGTAGGTTCCGTCGCGCAGCATTCCGTCGATCAGACGGTCGTTTTCGGCCTGCGAACCGTCGCACCAGACGATCTTTGAGGGCTTTGTGAGGCGAGCGGATTCATCAACCCATCTTTCCAGCGGCGTAGACACCAAACCTCCGAGGATTTCGAGCGCGAGAACGCAAGGCTCACAGGAGCCGCAAGTCGCGTTACTTTGCTTTTGAGTACCTAAAAATTCTAGGTCACAGAGCGGGGAAAAGCAAGGCGACGGGCTCGCACAGATGGCGCTAGAGTGCCCGATGTTATACTTGCCGTAGAATGTTCGCGCAAAAACTTCAGGTGCAGGTTCTGATCGGGGGCGAAAAAATGCCGGCGCCTCTCGAATGGTTGGACAGCTTTTGCATGCGGAACTTCACGGGCTCGGCGGAGTTTGACGATACGCTGCCAACGGGCGAGGGTAAGCTGGAAGCTGGACTGAGCGTAGAACCCGGGCGGCTGGCGGCAGCGATGGGCGAATGGCTGACAAAACGGGGCAAAGGGAACGGCAAAGCTGTGACCGTGGAGATCACAACGGCAAGTTAAGCCTGCCGAGGTTCTTAGGGATAAAGCACTCCAGAGTCTTTCCCCACATTCTGAAATTCGGATGCACGGAATTCGAATTAGAGAATATTTCTACAGGAAGAAGAGCCGAACCTTTCCTACAAATGATTGGGGCGTTGCAGCGGTCATCGCAAGAGAAGTTCGGCTCCTCACAGTCAGTTCGACGTGAGATCGCAAAGATAGTTAGCAACGCGCGATCGAAGGGGAAACGGCGCTGAAGCGGGACAGAGCTGAGGATCCAAGATGCGCTCGTCGCGGCTCGTCAAGCGGGGGAAGACTTAAATTTCCTCAGATGCTTTGGAAGCTTGGCGTGCTTCTTCTATCTGGCGGGGGTCGCGTTCGAGGACCGCTTTGATTTGGGGCATAGCGGCATGCGTTGCGTCTTCCCCGGCGGCGATGAGCTGCGGAGTCTTCACGAATTCATCCCAGAGCACGTGGTGCACCCCTGGTTCGATGAGCACGTCGGTCTCACCACGCCACGGTTGATTCGCGACAGTTTGAATAATTGAGAAAGCTCGGCTTATGACTTCGATCGTATTGCGCGGCCTTGAATCCAGAATCCCCGGCTCCAAGTGAACCGAAATAATCACTTCAGCGCCCATTTCGCGAAGGGCGGGCGCGGGCACTTGTTCGGTGAGAAATCCGTCCACCAGAAAATGGCCGTCGTGTTCGACGGGGAGAAAAAGTCCCGGATACGCGCAAGAGGCGCGAAGCGCGGGGCTGATCTCTCCCTTGGTGAAATGGACTGACTCGCCTGAAAGCAAGTCGGTGGCAACGATAGCCAAAGGAATTTTCATCTGGCTGAAATATTTCGCGGTAGTGAAGCGATGGAGGAATTCATCCAGGCGCTCGTTGGAGGCCATGCCCATGCGCGAGAGTGTCCAGCGCCCAAAATCACGAAAGCGCGTGAGGCTACCCTGGTGCGCCATTTCGTCGAGAGATGTTCCGCTGGCATAGGCAGCAGCGATCAGAGCGCCTACGCTGGTGCCGGCGATGAAATCAACGGGAATTTCGTATTGTTCGAGGACGCGAAGGACGCCAATGTGGGCGATGCCGCGCGCGAATCCGCCGCCCAGCGCGACCCCGATTTTTGGCGGTGGGGCGCCGGAGTTGTAAGCGAACGAACGCAGACCGCGCAGGGCCTTCCCAAGCCAATTGGAATTAGTTCCCATTTGTAGAGCCTCTAATTCTATAGGACACTGTATCGCACTTGGCGGATGCACGGGCTTTCGGTTGACCGCAGGTTTCCGCTTCTGTAACCTCGACACTCACGCCAAAATATTTGCGAGGCACTGATGAAGCATCGTATCGAAAAAGCGGCTGTGCTGGGTGCTGGAACGATGGGCGCGCGGATTGCGGCTCATCTCGCCAACGCCGGAATTCCGTGCTATTTGCTCGATATAGTTCCGAAGGAATTGAATGCCGAGGAGAAACGCAAAGGGATGACTTTGGAAACTCCCGCGGTGCGAAATCGGATCGTGCTGGCGGGGCTGGAAGGCGCGAAGAAAGCGCGCCCTGCGGCGTTTTTCACGCCGGAGACGGCGCGATTGGTGACACCGGGAAACTTTGAAGACAACCTGGCATGGTGCGGGGAGGTGGATTGGATTATCGAGGCTGTCGCGGAAAATCTGGAGATCAAGCGGAACCTCTTCTCGCGCATTGATGCAATTCGCAAGCCGGGAAGCATCGTGACGTCGAATACTTCAGGACTGCCAATCAAACTGATCGCCGAAGGGCGCTCGGAAGACTTCCAACAGCATTGGGGGGGCACGCACTTTTTTAATCCGCCGCGCTACATGAAACTTGTGGAGCTGATTGCAGGACCGAAGACAAAACCCGAGGTGCTGGAATCGCTCGAGCAAATTTGCGATTTGAGGTTGGGCAAAGGTGTTGTGCCGGCGAAAGACACGCCGAATTTCATCGCCAACCGAATTGGCACTTTTTCGATGCTAAATGCGCTGCGCCAGATGCAAGCGATGGACATGACCATCGAGGAAGTGGACGCGTGCACGGGGCAGGCGCTTGGTTGGCCGAAGTCGGCGACATTTCGGACGGCGGATTTGGTGGGCCTGGACGTGCTCGTCAACGTGATTCGCAATATTTATGAAAATGCGCCCGACGACGAATCGAGGGAGATGTACCGCGTGCCCAAATTTGTGGAAGACATGGTCGCTCGCGGTTGGCTTGGCGACAAAACGGGCGGCGGTTTTTACAAACGCGTGAAAAAGGGAGCGGAATCAGAAATTCTGACGCTGGACTGGAAGAAGATGGAATACCGGCCGCGGCAGAAGGCGAAGTTCGGTTCGATAGAAGCGGGTAAGGGAATTGAGGATACGCGCGAGCGATTGCGCGCGCTGACGGGCCCGGGCCTGGCCGGTAAAGGTGGCGATAAGGCAAATCAGTTCATGTGGGGCGGTATCACTGAGATGTGCCTTTACGCCGCGCGGCGCGTTCCGGAAATTGCAAACAGCATATTGGATGTGGACCGCGCGATCCGTTGGGGCTTTGCGTGGGAGCTTGGCCCGTTCGAAATGTGGAACGCGATTGGCGTTGAGCGGATGGCCCAAGCTCTTGAACGCGATGGTAAAGAGATGCCGCCGTTAGCCATGAAAGTGCTCGCCACGCCGAAGAAGGTTTTCTACGAAACGGAAAAGGGCAGAGCGAAGTACTTTGACGTCGCGACGGGCAGCCTGAAACCGGTGGAGGAGCCGGCGGGCATTATTATTTTGAAGTCGCTGAAGGATCGTACACCGGTGGTGCAAAGCAATGCTGGGGCGAGCCTTATCGATCTCGGCGATGGAGTGGTTTGCTGCGAATTCCACGCGAAGATGAATTCGATTGGCGGGGATATTGTGGCGATGATTCACGCGGGGATCGGGCGGCTGAACTCGGAATTTGACGCCATGGTGATCGCTAACCAGGCGCCAAATTTTTCAGTAGGCGCAAATTTGATGCTTCTGCTGATCGGCGCGCAAGAAGGCGAGTGGGACGACATCCACATGGCCGTACGCCAATTCCAGCGTGTGAATATGGCGATAAAGTACGCGCCGGCTCCCATAGTCGCGGCCCCGCAAGGAATGGCGCTAGGAGGCGGATGCGAGATCAGCATGCACTCAGCGCGGATTCAGGTGGCGGGAGAGTCTTACATCGGACTGGTCGAGACGGGCGTTGGTTTGGTTCCCGGTGGAGGCGGAACGAAGGAAATGCTTATCCGCGCGAACGAGCACTCGGCGGGCGGCGAAAGTCTGGATTTATTTCACGCGCTCAAACCTGTGTTTGAGACGATTGCAATGGCGAAAGTATCTACCAGCGGGGAAGAAGCGCGCTCGCTAGGATTCTTGCGGCCTTCGGACCAGATCTCCATGAATCGCGACCGGCAAGTAGCGGACGCAAAGCAAACTGCGTTGGCGATGGTTCGCGCTGGATATCATGCGCCCGCGCCCACCGAAATCCGCGTGCTTGGAAATGAGTTCCTTGCAGCGGCGAAACTGGCAATACATATGCTTGTGCGCGGCGAGTTNNGCCTGTGCGGCGAACGCAAGACCCAGGAGCGCGTAGCGCACACGTTGAAAACGGGCAAACCGTTGCGGAATTGAGCTGGCTGAAGAAAACAAATCACATCTGATAAGAATTACGCGACTTCCAATCGGTCGGAGTTTGCGGCAATGCCGGGAAACCCAAGCGTCGTGGAATGTATCTAAGCCTTTCGGGGTACAATTAGATACCGCAGTAGTGGAATTTAGCGCACGCCCGCAACCTTCCGCGGAAAAAAAAGAAATAGCCTTATTAGGTTTAAGGAGAAACGATGATTCGGTATCGGTTGTTCGAAGTGATTTTCCTGGCTGCATTGGCAGCGGGATTTGTCTTCATTCCGCTCGCGGGCGCGCAGACCGCGGTCCCGGAGACGGTTTTCGGGATTAGCCGACCGCTGACCGAACGGACTTATCGCGTGGCAAAGGAAATCAGGATTCAGGGTACGATCCAAAGTATTGAAGTTAGCGACGGTGGAGCGCTGAGAGGCATGCACGCCCAGATCGCTACGGCGCAGGGGATAGTGGATGCACATCTGGGAGTCAGCCCGAACGTGAATGCGAAAACTCTAGACATTTCAACTGGTGACACTGTGGAGATCACAGGAATGATGGCGAAGGAAAGCGGTGAAAGCGTGCTGCTGGCGCGAATCCTGACAACCCCGGACCGCATATTCATATTACGGAGTGAACGAGGAGTCCCAATTCGCGGGATCATTTCGCGCGGGAACCTAACCCCCATAAAGGCGACGATGAAGGGAGGCTTTTAGTGCTCGGGAGATTTGGACGCTGTTCGATTACAAGCGTTGCAATCGCGGGCGCTTTGCTTCTCTCAGCTTGCGGCTCGAATAGCGGTAGCGGGGGCAACAAACCCACAGTTGGAGGCTTGGTGGTTTATCCGGGGTCGGCGACCATAGCTGTGTCGGTGAATGGTGGGCAACCCTCGATCGCGCAATTCACTGCGTATTCGGGGCCGACGGTCGCTTCCGCGACATGGTCGGTGCTGACCGGTACCGGCACGATTACGAATAGCGGCGTATTTACGGCTCCCAGTGTGGCGGAGACCGATACGATCCAGGCCGTGTCGGGATCGATGGCGAGCGTCCCGCTGACTATTGATGTGGTGGCGTCGTCGCGGACTGTAGTTGTCAGCCCAGCGGCGGCGGCGGTCCCGGCGGGCGCTGCCCTGCAATTCATCACTGCTGCAGGATGTGCGGGGACCATCTGGCAAGTAAATCTAAATGGTAATTCGGGAAATCCCGGATCGATTACGAACGGAGCGACCTGCGGATTGTATACGGCTCCGCTTTCGCCTCCGGCGAGCGGGACGGTGACGATCAGCGCCTTTTCGGGCGGAAGCTCCGGCACGTCCACGGTGACAATTTTATTTTCGAACGCGTCCTTGAATTCGCTCGTAAACCAAGCCAATCCCCGGCCGTACGCGTTCTCTTATTTGGGAGACAATGCATCGGGTTTCTTGACCGTAGCTGGTACCTTTGCGGCAGACGGAAATGGAAATATCACTGGGGGAACGGAGGACGTCAACAGCGGATTTGCCGCGCCCACCATGTCGACATTTGCAGCAGGGAGCACGTATACGGTGGGGCCGGACGGGCGAACGACTGCAAATTTGAACGTTGACGGCGCCACTGACGTTTTGCAATTTGCGCTTATTTCGAATCAGCACGCGTTGATGATCCGTTTCGACGCAGCCGCGACGGGGAGCGGGACAATTGATATGCAGGATCCCACACAATTCGGTGCTCCATTTTCGCTGGGAGCCTACGCCTTTGGCGTCTCCGGACTGGACCAGAATGGAAGTCATTTAGGCATGGTTGGAAGAGTCGTCGCGAACAACGAAAATACTTTTCCACTGAATAATGGGATCGTAGATGTGAACGACGGCGGAACTTCGTTGACGGATTTGCTGCTGCAAGGGGGCTTCAGCGCAGCCGATCCCGCAACTGGCCGGGGAACTGTTGCTCTGAATTGCCCCACATTTGACACGGATTTCGGGGACAACGGCGGCGTCGGAAGCGGGACACTCAATTTTGTGTATTACATTGTGGATTCCACGCACGTGAAAGTGTTGGAAGGTGATTCGAACACACTTCTTGCCGGCGATTTCTATGGCGCGCCAGCTGCAACGGTGAATATGACCGGCTCGCAAGTTTTTGTCGTAAGTGGTTCGGACAACAACGGTGCTCCATATGGAATGGGTGGCGCCTTCCAGACGGCCAGCGGCGGTGTACTTGATATCAACGACGATGGCGTACTGACGAGTCCCACCACCAGTACGTCTAACGTCACAACGCCAAACATCACAACGGCAACCGCGTCGTTGCCTGACACCAATACCGGCCGAATCGGATTAGCGATTGCATTGTCGGGTGGCAAGACCTTCGATTTCGCCGCCTACCTATTCAACTACATTGCAGCAGACGGTTCGCCATCCACCGGGGCCGTGCTGCTGGAGACAGATACGAACGTCGGAGTAGGAACTGGAGTGGCTTATTCGCAAACAGGTGCGGCCACGCCACAAGGAAGTTTCGCGTTGAACTTAACAGGAGTGGGACTGAACTCCGCAGGCGAGCAAGATATTGAAGGCCAAATAAGCGCGGGAAACCTTGGGGCGGTGACTGGCACGGTGGACATCAATAACGTGGCCAGCAGCGGAAAAGTGTTTTCCGGCGAACCGCTCACGAGCGCCAGCACGATCCCCACTTCGGGATTAAACGGACGCGGGAATCCTTTCATACTCGCTGAAGGGCTTCAGACCGATACGCTCTCTTACTACATCGTTGACGACAGTACGGCATTGCTGCTGGAAATGGATGGGTCTCGCGTGTTGACGGGTATGATAGCTCGTCAGTTTTAGGTTTTTTTCACTGGGTACTTCTGACTTTCTCAGATCGGCAATCCGGCCGGCGTGAGTTTCCTCGTTTTAACCAACTCGATTTCAACAGCCTTCAAAATACTCTTGCGTTCTATTCGTCGATGTTATCGGTTAAGAGAACATGGACAGCACTCAGTGACGACTGGCACCAACTGGTACGCTCGCGACGGCTTCCCTACGGTTCCATGGAGCTAACCGCGGCGCGAGATTCCTTGATTTTGCGTGAACTGACGGCTAGTATCAGTCGCTTTCGTAGGCACTAATAACGCATGGCTATCCAGTTTTGCCGTCCGGGAGGGTGAAGTGAAAAATCGATTCAAGTTTCGACACGCGTTTTTGATTTTTATGGTGGCGTGCATCGTGAGCTCGATTAACGGGAGCCACTCGGCGCGGGCATTGGGCGCAGCACCGCGATACTTTGCGATCACGAATGCGCGTATCTTCACCGGATCGGGCGCGGTGATAAGTAGTGGAACCGTCGTCGTGGCGAAGGGCTTGATACTAGCGGTGGGCGAAAATGTTGCGATTCCGCCGGAAGCGTGGGTAATCGATGGCAAGGGCTTAACTGTTTATCCGGGGCTGATCGATGCCGGCACTGACCTAGGTTTGCCGAAGGAAGAACCTGCGGAAAGCGCTACAGCCGGGCGCGGAAGAAGGCGTGCCGTACCGTCGGGAGAAATTGCGAAAGGACCCGAGGATCGGCCGGGAACAACTCCGTGGCGAGTGGCGGCAGATGAATTCAAGACGGACGATAAGCGAATCGAAACCTGGCGTAACGGGGGCTTTACGACGGCGCTTACGATGCCAGACGGAGGAATTTTCCCCGGGCAAGCGACGGTAGTTGATCTCGCGGGAGATCGACAGGGCGACTACATTGTGAAAGCGGTGGCCACGCTTCCGATTTCGTTCAGACCGGTCGGCAACTTCTGGGCATTTCCGGATTCACTGATGGGCTCTATTGCATATATTCGTCAGGTTTTTGACGATAGCAACTGGTACGAACAGGCGGAGCCGATCTACGCAGCGAACTCAACTAAGTTCGAGCGGCTGCCCTACGACCGCACCGAGCAGCTAATCTCTCGCGAGCTACACGACAAAGAAACCATATTGCTGCCGGCCAACAACTCGGTTCAAATTTTGCGCGCGCTGCGTCTTGCGGATGAATGGAAAATCAATGCGGTGATCTACGGCGGCCAGCAGGGATACGTGGTGGCTGACGCGATTGCGGCTAAGAAAACTCCAGTCCTGGTAAATCTGAAATGGCCCGAGCGGGCCAAGGACGCTGATCCCGAAGCCGATCAGACCTTGCGCGAGCTGCGGTTCCGGGACCGTGCTCCTTCGTCCCCAGCGGCGCTGGCTAAATCCGGCGTAAAGTTCGCATTTTATTCCGGCGGTCTATCAGGTCCGAAGGACATCCTGAAGAACGCCAGAAAAGCGATCGCTGCTGGGCTGTCACCGGATGCGGCTTTGCGCGCGTTTACAGCCGACTCGGCCGAAATTCTGGGCGTGAGCGACCGCATGGGAAGCATCGCTCCGGGAAAGATCGCGAACTTGGTTGTAACGGACGGCGATATCTTCGGTGAGAAAACGAAAGTGAAACACGTTTTTGTCGATGGACGTTGGTTCGAAATTCATGAAGAGCCGGCAGCGGAAAAGCCGGGCGACCACAAAACAGACGAACCGCCCGGTTCGCCCAAAGACATGACCGGGGGCGAGGGGGTGGGCCGATGAAACGCGCGTTGCTGTTTGTGACAATTGTGTTTGTTGTTGCGCTCGCACCGGTTGCGCTTCGTGGCCAGGATTCAAACGCTCCGAAAAACGATACCATTCTGATCAAGAACGCCACGCTCCTTACCGTCACGCACGGGAACATCGAGCACGGTTCCATTCTGATCCGTGACGGCAAGATAGCGGCGGTGGGCACGGACGTGAAAGCTCCTGACGGAGCGACGGTGATTGACGCGAACGGTCAGTATGTGACGCCTGGGATTATTGATTGCCACTCGCATATCGCAATAGACGGCGGCGTGAACGAAGGAAGCGTTTCCGTTTCTTCGATGGCAAACATCGCCGATGTTTTGGATCCTGACGACCTGAGTATTTACGACGACCTCGCCGGCGGCGTGACGGTGGCGAATGTTTTGCACGGTAGTGCGAACGCGATCGGCGGGCAGACGGTTGTGATCAAGTTGCGCTGGGGCAAACCGGCGAGCCAGTTGCCGTTCGAAGGCGCGCTGCCTGGGATTAAATTCGCGCTAGGCGAGAATCCAAAGCGGTCGAATTTTTCGCCACCACCGGGAATCGAACCGCGTTATCCGGCGACTCGCTTGGGCGTGGAAGAAACGATCCGCGAGGCTTTCATCGAAGCTCGGCAGTACAAAAAAGACTGGGACGACTACAAACAGAAGAAAGCGGCGGGGAACCAGAATCTGATCCCGCCGCGGCGGGATGAGAAGCTCGAGCCGCTGGTTGAAGTGCTCGAAGGAAAGCGCTACGTGCACTCGCACTGCTACCGCGCCGACGAAATCCTAATGCTCATTCGCGTGGCGAGTGAATTTGGTTTCAAGATACGCACGTTCCAGCACGTCCTGGAAGGCTACAAAATAGCTGATGAAATTGCGGCGTCCGGCGCCGGCGGTTCCACGTTTTCCGACTGGTGGGCGTACAAAATGGAAGCTTTTGACGCGATTCCGTACAACGCCGCGCTAATGACGGAGCGCGGCGTGGTTGTTTCGATCAACTCAGATGACGCCGAAGAAGCGCGCCACTTGAATCAGGAAGCGGCGAAGAGCATGAAATATGGCGGCCTGTCAGCCAATGATGCTTTGAAACTAATTACACTGAATCCGGCAATTCAACTCGGCATCGACAATCGCGTAGGCTCGATTGAAGTGGGCAAAGACGCGGACCTGGCTATTTTCAATCACGATCCTTTGAGCGTGTACGCAGTGGTGCAAAAAACGCTGATCGACGGGCAGGTTTATTTCGATCGGCAACGCGACATCGATATGCGGCCCGCTCTTGAAAAGGAAAAGCAGGACCTGCTGGCAAAGGAAAAGAGCGCGGCCGAGGAGAAGAAAGCAGAAGGGAAAGCGGAAGGCAAGCCCGAGAAGAAGCCTGATGCAAAAAAGAAACAACCGCCAACCGGTCAAAGCAATGCAGGTGGCGTTGCCGGAGGTGGACTGTGAGCAGAGTAATCAGTCTGAAATCCCCCAGCTTTCAACTCATTGCATTCTGTTTGGCGCTATCGCTGGCGTTTCCTCTATGGTCGCAGCCGGCCGCGACTGTTTACGCCATCAAGGGGGCCAAGGTTTACACCTTGGCTGGACCTGCAATCGAAAATGGCACTGTAGTGATTCGCGACGGGAAAATCGCGGCAGTCGGCGCGAATATTGAAATTCCCCCGGATGCGCAGGTGATCGACGCGGCAGGACTGGAGGTTTATCCCGGGATGTTCGATCCAGTCACACAGATTGGATTGAACGAAGTTGGTGCGGTTTCGGCCACGGTAGATGCGCGTGAGCTTGGCGAGTTCAATCCTGAACTTATCGCGGCCACGGCGGTCAATCCGGCAAGCGCACATATTCCTGTGACACGCGCGAGCGGGATAACGGAAGTGCTCGCGGTGCCGGGTATCGGTGGTTTCGATTCGGAAGGGGGCGGAGTGATTACGGGGCAGGCTTCGGCGTTCAATTTGGCCGGCTGGACGATGGAGGAAATGCAAATCAACCGCCAGGTGGCGATGGTGATTAACTGGCCCTCGATAGAGACGCGTTCGTTCGATTTCTCGACCTTTAGCTTCAAGGAAAAACCCTACGCGGAAGCGAAAAAGGAGTACGACAAGTCGGTGAATGAGCTGAGCGACTGGATTGTGCGCGCTCGCCACTACGCACAGGCGAAAGAGAAAGGTTCGCCGGATCTTTTTCTTCGCGACTTGAAACTTGAAGCGCTCGTGCCCGCGGTGGAAGGAAAACTTCCGGTACTGGTGGTGGCGGATCAAGCGCGAGACATTCGCAACGCGGTGGATTTCTGCGCAAAACAAAATCTGAAAATGATTCTGGCCTCCGGTTCGGAGAGTTGGAAAGTGAAAGACCTGCTAAAAGAGAAAAAGATCCCGGTGATCCTGGGTCCTACCGAGCGGCTGCCGGAAAAACAGGATACTCCCTACGACAAGCCCATGACCCAGCCGGCGGAATTAAACGCGGCCGGAATTCCATTTGCGTTTTCGAGTTTTGGCACGTCTTTCTCACGCAGACTCTCGCAATATGCGGGAACGGCGGTAGGTTATGGCTTGCCGCATGACGAAGCTTTGAAAGCTGTCATGTTGAATGCCGCGCAAATCTTCGGACTCGCCGATCAGCTCGGAACGCTAGAGCCCGGAAAGCTGGCCAACATTATTGTGACAAACGGCGATCCGCTCGAAATTCAAACTCAGGTTCGTTACCTCTTCATCAAGGGACAGCTCACGAGCACGGATAACCGGCACCGCGACCTGTACGAGCAGTATCGCAAACGCCCTGCGCCGACTCGCTAGTGTCGGCAGCTTCTGACGCGCTCGGGAGCTGACAGCAGACCGGGCGCCGACTAGCGGCCCGCTCCGCCCCAGTCCATCGTGCACCACGTCCCAGCCCCGCTGGTCTCGTCGCGTGCCCAAACAGTCTACGCGAAGTACTTTCGTACCATTGCCGCACCTTGGCCCAGCCTTCAAAAATGCGTATATCACTGGGGTTACACCTTTTCGGGGGGAAACGGCGTACTGCCGGTACAACAATGGCGCCACTAACGAAGGATGCAGTAGAAGTAACAAATTCTGCTACCGAAGCGAGCGGATCGACTCCTGGAGCTTCGGGAAAGACGGAGCAGGCAGGGCATCTGCGTGCCGACGCTGTGTCCCTGGAAGTACCGGTCAAAGTTCATGGCTCGCGCGTAACGGAAGTGGTGCGTGAAGTCACACCGCACACCGAGCCGTTTGAAGAACAAACCAACACGATGATTGTGTTCCCGCAGGGCGCCGTGATTCGAATGTCCACGTCCGTCAACGTGGGTCAAATGCTCGTAGTGACCAACCTGAAATCGCGCCAAGATGCGATTTGCCGCGTGGTGAAGGTTCGCACGTTTTCGAATCTGCAAGGCTACGTCGAAGTGGAATTTACACACAAACAACCGGGGTACTGGAGCGTTTACTTTCCGTCAGAGGGACCGGCAATTGTAAACAAGCCCGCGCAGCCCGCCGCTGTGGAACCGGCAGTGCCAGCCGTCAAGAAAACACCGGTTTCGTCTGCGTCGGATATCTCCTGGGCACCCGCGCCTTCAGCCAACGCAAGCGAAGAGAAACCGGCTGAAGAAGTCTCATTCTCAACGGCCGTAAAGCCACCGATTGCTCCTCCACAAATCGTTTCGCCGGCTAAAGCGGAACCATCATTCATTTCGATTGGCCGACAGGAACAGGTGCAGGCTGCTGCGTCAACAATTGTGACCGCGCCGCCCGCCGTATCCAACTTTGAAGCCCCGAAAAAAGCGCCGGCTCAAGCCAATGCGAGCAGCGTAATCAGCTTTCCGCCCACTCCGGTTGTCGAGGCTCCGTCGATTACTTCATTACCGGAATTGCACGAGGCAGTGCCGGCTGTGACTTCCGCGCCGGAATTTCAGTCCAGCACCGGCGGCTCCGCCGCCGAACGAAGTCAGTCGGTAGCCTCGGCGTCCGACGAAACCGTGCGCAGTTCATTCGGAAGTCTTTCCGGTGGCGCAACTCTGAGCACGCGTGCTGCGTCCGCTGCAGCTCACGAAGGCGAATCGGACTACACGGGAGCTTCGGCCCATTCGAAAACGCCCTCGGGGCGGAACTGGACTTTAATAGCCGTCTGCATAACCCTGTTGTTTGCGATTGTAGGAGGCGGTGTTTTCTACATTCGCACACAGTCCGCGAGTAGCAGCGCAAAATCAAATCCACCCGCTGTCACTCAACCGGACGCCGCGGCCAATTTGAATGCGCCCCAAACACGACAAGCGACTGCGGCATCTCCACAGGTATCCAATTCGGGTCGCGCCGCGATAGCAAACAAACCAGCCAATATAATCGCCAATGGAAATGCGGCGGCGGAAACTCACGATTCGGCGGTTTCTTCAAACCGGCCCAGCACTCCCGCGAAGGAGGACGCGCCGCATGTGACCTCCGATATGATGAACGCGACTTTGAATTCTCATCCGGTGAGTTCGCAACGAACCGGCGGCGGCCAAGAAGATGTCGCACCGTCGCTCGACGCAGCAGCGGAGCCGCCTTCGTCCACAACGGGCGCACTCCCCGGGGTTATGGGTTCGTCCGACGTTGCCTCGCCTCCCGCGCCGGAGATACGGCCGGAAGGTCCGGTGAAAATTGGCGGGCAAGTGAAGGAGCCGAAGCTTTTGTCCTCCACCCTGCCGGTCTATCCCGCTTTTGCGAAGGAAGCGCATGTGGAAGGCGACGTCGTTATCAGGACCACGATTGACAAGAATGGAAGCGTAACCCACATGGAGATCGTTTCGGGACCTACGATGTTGCGCCAGGCGGCGCTGGACGCGCTAGGCCGTTGGAAGTATGTGCCGTCAAAGCTTGATGGACAGCCGGTATCCGTTCAGATGCTCGTAACGATCAAGTTCCACCGATAGTTGAACCTCTCTACATAAGCGCCTACTGAAGAAGGCGGCGCAAGATCGCCGCTGCGTGCTGGTTCCTTTTGAATGCCCGCGCATCCAATGTAGTATTGTTACGTTTGCAGTCGTGTTAGTACATGGCCGAGGTGATCGATGCGCGAAGCTGTGATAGTCAGTTCCGTCAGAACTCCCGTGGGCAAAGCTTCTAAAGGGGTGCTGCGTGCTACGCGTCCGGATGACCTGGCGGCGGTGGTTATCAAGGAAGCGGTCGCGCGCGCGCGCGGGCTGGACCCGAAAGAAATTGAAGACGTCATTCTAGGCTGCGCGATGCCCGAAGCCGAGCAGGGCATGAACGTGGCGCGGATTGCGTCTCTCCGAGCCGGTTTGCCTGTGGAAGCTTCTGCTATGACGATTAATCGATTTTGCTCATCTGGACTGCAGGCGATCGCTCTGGCTGCAGAACGCATCATGGCGGGGCAGGGAGATGTTGCTGTGGCTGGTGGCACCGAATCGATGAGCATGGTGCCCATGGGCGGAAACAAAGTTTCGCCGAATCCTTCGCTGATGGACAGCTACCCCGATGCGTATCTGGGTATGGGACTCACCGCGGAAAATCTCGCAAAAAAATACGGCATTACCCGCGAACAGTCCGACGAGTTTTCGTTCGCTAGCCATCAGAAAGCGTTCGCTGCCATTGCTGCAGGAAAATTCAAAGACGAAATCGTGCCAGTCGAAGTCAGCTACCTCAGTTTTGAAAATGGCTCAAACGGGACCTCGAATGGAACGAAGGCGAAGAACATAAAAATTAGTTTCGACACGGATGAAGGTCCTCGAAGCGATACTTCTGTAGAGGTGCTTGGAAAGCTGAAGCCTGCTTTTCATGCGCGCGGGGTGGTGACTGCGGGGAATAGCTCGCAGATGAGTGACGGCGCTGCGGCGGCGGTGGTGATGAGCGCCGAGCGCGCACGAACGCTTGGATTGAAGCCGCTCGCGCGGTTCCTGGCATTTGCCACAGCAGGATGCCTTCCGGAAGAGATGGGTGTTGGCCCGGTGTACGCAATTCCGAAAGCGCTGAAGATTGCGGGACTGACACTCGATCAAATTGACGTGATCGAACTAAACGAGGCGTTTGCGGCGCAGTCGTTAGCGGTAATCAAGCTTGCCGGGCTGGATCCCGCTCGCGTCAACGTGAACGGTGGCGCGATAGCTCTGGGTCATCCGCTGGGCTGCACGGGTGCGAAGCTGACGGCTACGATTCTGCGTGAGCTAGAGCGACGCAACGGACGCTACGGCATGGTAACCATGTGCGTCGGCGGCGGCATGGGTGCCGCGGGTATTTTCGAACGCGTCTCGTAAGGATTCGCGCT
>PKWH01000131.1:20291-20567 GCA_003131985.1 Acidobacteriota bacterium
AACAAGCTGGAGTAAAAATCCTGGGTCTTTTTGGTGTCACGGCATCCGATTTCAAAGTGAATCACTGGATTTCCCATGTGTCTCCTTTGTTGCGCAAGAGTTTTTATCAGAGTCTTCGCTCTGCTGTGGACCTCAAATAATCGCTCACTATAATCGCGGAAGCTTCATTCGGCAACGCGACACTTGGCGACGGCGATCGAGGGTCACAAAGGTTCGATTTTGTCGTAGAATTGAGGGATCATTCGGTTGTTTAAACGGAGGACAAGATTATGGCGA
>PKWH01000348.1 GCA_003131985.1 Acidobacteriota bacterium
TCGAGAATCCCCGCTTCCGCCAACTCCACCGCAAGATTCAGCCCCGTCTGCCCTCCCACGGTCGGCAGCAGCGCGTCCGGCCGCTCCGCCGCAATAATCGCCTCCAGATATTCCTTCGCCAGCGGCTCAATATAAGTCCGGTCCGCAGTCCCCGGGTCCGTCATAATCGTCGCCGGATTCGAATTGACCAGCACTACCTCATACCCCTCCGCACGCAACGCCTTGCAAGCCTGCGTCCCCGAGTAGTCAAACTCGCACCCCTGCCCGATCACAATCGGCCCCGAGCCGATGATCAATATTTTCTTAATGTCAGTCCGTTTTGGCATTTTATTGATGGAGAACGAACCTCATCGCGAGGTCCCGTTCATAAGGGAAATAAAATCATCGAACAAATACCGCGCGTCGTGCGGCCCGGGCGAAGCCTCCGGATGATACTGCACGCTAAACANNNNATCTCCACCTTCTTCGTCCGCAAATTCTGCACCGGATGATTCGAGCCATGATGTCCGAACTTCAGCTTGAACGTGCGCCCGCCAAGCGCCAGCCCGCAGAGTTGGTGCCCCAGGCATATCCCAAAAATCGGCACGCGCCCCAGCATCTTGCGAATATTGCCCACGGCGTACCCGATAGGCTCAGGATCGCCGGGCCCATTCGAAAGAAAAACTCCATTAGGCTTCAGCGCGAGCACGTCGTCAGCCGAGGTTTGCGCCGGAACCACCGTCACGTCGCAGCCGTAATCCACAAGCAGCCGCAAGATGTTTTGCTTGATACCGAAATCGTACGCCACCACTTTGTAGCGCGCCCCCGCACTCGGGTCTGCAGCCGACTTCAATTTTCCAACCCCGACCGCGCTCGCGCTCGCCGCTTGCGCCGCACCAAGATCAATCGACCCGCGGCTCCATTCGTATTGTTTCTTCGACGTAACGCGGCTTGCAAGTTCGAGCCCCGCCATGGTCGGCAATGCGCGAGCCTCCGCGATAAGTTTCTCCTCCGCCGTGCCGTCCGTCGCCACCACTCCGCGCAACGCGCCAACATCCCGCAGATGCCGCACGAGCGCGCGTGTATCCACATCCCAAATCACCGGTACGCCGTAGCGCTCCAGGTAAGCCTGCGCCGTTTCGCTCGAACGCCAGTTGGAAGCCAGCGCAGAGAATTCCCGCGTGATCAGTCCTTCGATGTAAGGTTTCGCGGATTCTTCGTCGTCGAGATTCGTGCCCACGTTCCCAATGTGCGGATACGTCAGGCAGACTATTTGGCCGGAATAACTTGGATCGGTGAAAACTTCCTGATACCCGGTAATACTGGTATTGAAAACGACTTCGCCGCCGCGGCGCGTTCGAGCGCCCGCCGCGCGGCCTTTAAATACTCGCCCGTCTTCGAGCGCGAGAATCGCGCGGCCTGCCGGGTCTTGCGTCAGTGTGTCCTCCAAAGTTCATCGTGATGCCGCGTTTACCGTTGATGACATCGTCAGCGATCCAAAATGATCCACGGGCCAGTAAGCGAACACTGCTTTCCCGTAAATGTACGGCCGGCCTACAGGCCCGAACACTCGCGAATCATTCGAGCTATCCCGATGATCGCCCATCACAAAATAATTTCCTTCAGGAATTGTTATGGGGCCGTAGCTCGAACCGTCCAAGTAGCTTGACGGAATATAAATTTCCTTCGATTCCTTGCCGTTAACATAAAGCCGCCCGCCGCGCAGTTCGATTGTTTCTCCAGGCAAACCGATCACGCGCTTGATGAACGACTTCGATTTGTCCAGCGGATACCAAAAAACCACCACGTCTCCGCGCTCGATTGGCTCAAATCGGTAAACAAATTTGTTGATGAAAATCCGCTCCTGGTCGCTCAGTAGCGGCGCCATGCTCGTGCCTTCCACCTTCACCGGCTGGTAGAGAAAAATAATGATGACGAGTGCTAACCCCAGCGCCACAGCGAGATCGCGCGTCCAGCTCCGCAGCTCGCGCCGCAATTGAGTAATACGTCCGTTGTCCGTCGGATTCTCTTGCCCAGGATGAGGAGTCTCAAACATTCTTCGCCTAATTATTTATAGCACGCCAAGCCCGCCCTCGCCAACTCATCGCGAACCCGGAACCGCCAATCTCCCGATTGGCGCCGTGACCGCGCACGCGTTTTGGCCCTTGGCCTGCGAACGGCGTTCGTGCCGTACCGCATTTGACCAAAGCTAGCAGCTCCATCGGGCGCCCTGCTCCCTAAAGCGATGCCCGTCAGGGCACGGCTTCAGCCGTGCCGTACTATCACAGTAACCGAAGGGGTTTTAACCCCTGAGGTCCACTGCGACCAAACGCGCCGTTTCCACACCAAGAACCGCCGCGCCGCGCACTCTCCCGAGCCTATTCACCAAGCGTGAATCCCAAAATAGCCAGCCCAGCCACCACCGCCGTTTCCGTTCGCAAAATGTTCTGCCCCAGCGACGCTTCCACAAAATCCGCCGCACGAGCGGCCGCCAATTCGTCATCAGTCCACCCGCCTTCCGGCCCAATCGCAAGGCTGGCCGACGGCTCAGCATACACGCTCAGCGCGTCGCGCATCAGTTTTGCATCTCGCCTCTCAGACAAAACAAGTTTGCAAGCCGCGCTCGCCTGTGCGAATGCATCCTCGGGACGAATCGCGCTGGAAAGCTTGCCGCCTCGCGCTGTATCCAGCGCCGTCCGCAGAATCGGAGGACGCAACCGCCGGCATTGCTGCGCGGATTCCACCAGGATTTTCTCCCAACGCGCTCGCCGCTTGGGTACTGCAGCAAGAAGCGGTTTGTCCGTACGAGCCGCCGCGAGCACGACGATCTCGCTCACGCCAAGCTCTGTCGCCTTTTCCAAACACCACTCGAATCGATCGAATTTCACCAGCGAAATGAGAAGCTGTATCCTGAGCGCGGCCTCGCGCTCTTCGATTTCCTCCATCAAGGTAAATTCGACTTGGCTGCCGCTCCGCTTCGATGAACTAACCTTATCCACTCGCGCCAGCCAAACGCGCTCACCATCGCTCAATTCGTAAAGTTGTCCCGGCTCAGCGCGGAGCACCCGCCCAAGATGCTCGGCGGTATCGCCGCGCAATATAGCGGAATCCGATTCGAACCGGTCGGTGAAGAAACGCCTGCGCACGGCGCTATTCTAGCGTGAACTCACTTGTGTGGAAGGATGTAAATTACGAGAAAGCTCGCGAAAAACTAGCCGAAGATGTCTTTCACTTTTTCAAAAAAGCTCGACGACCGCTCGGCTGGCTTGTTCTCCACCTTCAACGACACGCCGAGCTGCTCCAGCAAGCGCCGCTGTTCGCGCGATACTTTTGCGGGAATCACCACGCGGATGCTGATGTAAAGGTCCCCTCGCCCGCCATGCGGGTTCGGCATTCCCTTCGACTTCTTCCGAAAAATCTGGCCGGACTGCGTCCCTTCCGGGACCACCAATTCATCTTCGCCCTGCAACGTCGGAACCTTGATCGTCGCTCCCAGCGAAGCCTGAGTGACACTAATCGGAATCGTGCAATAAAGATCCGCGCCGCGCCGCTCGAAAAACGCGTGCTCCTTCACCTCAAGAAAAATATAAAGATCGCCCGTCGCTCCGCCATTCGTGCCGGGTTCCCCTTGGCCTGTCATGCGCAAACGCGTGCCAGAATCCACGCCGGCCGGAATGCCAACTTCCAAAGTCCGCTCGCGTTCGATGCGTCCCTGTCCGCGGCAACTCAGGCAAGTGTCGCGAATCACCTGCCCCGCTCCCTGACACGCCGGGCAAGTGCGCGTGATCGAGAAAAATCCTTGCTGGTAAGCCAGTTGCCCGTGCCCGTTGCAAGTGCTGCACGTTGACGTTCCGGTGCCCGGTTTCGCTCCGGTACCCTTGCAAGCCTCGCATGCCTCATGGCGCGCGATGCGAATCTTCGTGTTCACTCCGGTGGAGGCTTCTTCGAACGTCAGCGACATGTCGTAGCGCAAATCCGACCCGCGCTGGCCTCGTTGCCGCCCGCCCTTGCGCCGACTTCCGCCCAATACGTCCTCGAAACCGAACAGTCCCCCGAGAATGTCCTGAAACTCTTCAAAGATGCTGGAGTTGAACCCAGTATCGAACCCGCGGCTCCCCAGTCCTGCCGCACCGTAGCGGTCGTACACCGAGCGCTTTTGCGGATCGGAAAGAACCGCATACGCTTCGCTAGCCGCTCGAAAACTTTCCTCCGCTTCCGGCTTTTTTTCCGGATTTCGGTCGGGGTGATATTGCAAAGCAGCTTTGCGATACGCCGATTTAATCTGCTCGGGCGATGCTTCGCGCGCTACGCCCAGAACCTCGTAAAAATCTTTTGAATTCGTTGCGGCCATCGGTCCCTTTTTAATTGGTAGTCAAACGCCAAGAACTGAACGCGCACAGAATAATTGTTTCAGACAGATACAGATTCGATGCCACCCGGGCGTTTACGATTCTTTCGCCACGCGT
>PKWH01000041.1 GCA_003131985.1 Acidobacteriota bacterium
GGCGTGCGGGCGTTTATGCACGAGGTAGCTCACGACGTTACGCAGGATGGCCCGATAGCTTGGCGCAAATATTTTGCCGACACGCCGGCGTTCTTCATGGCCGTCAATGGCAAAATCGCTTTTGCAAATAGCGCTGAGGTTACGGCGGGACTTCCGCAGGTCGCGCTTGCCATCAAACAACTTGAGTTGAAATGGGGCGATGATTTGCGCGTGGACTTGCTCGCGCCGAATCTTGCCGTCGTGGGTGCTCCGTATCGCGAGCTACAGGTGTGGGCCGACGGGCACCACGTCGAGGACAGCGGATACTTTACCGGCGTCGCACAATATCGCGACGGCCGCTGGCAATTTCGCAACGCGCACTGGTCCGAGCCAGTTCCTCCGCCACCTGCCCCGTAACCTTCTGGCTTCGCTAAGTCTCTGCTTGCTTGTGGGTGATACGACCCTACTTGATGGTTATAGTTACATCTGGGGCACGACAGGGGCATTGCAGCACTCTCATTTTATTCTCAGTTAGTATTTCTCTCTGCGTGTCGGTAAAACCTGGGGGCACAAGCTCTGCGTTTAGCCAATAAGTGCCCTTCTCGGCCGGAAGCTCGTACACCTCTTCATGGCCGTATGCGGCACCGTGCGCTAAAAGAATCCCAAATTTCGGGTGGGTTAGCGTTTCTACCACGTCAAGTTTGTCCATAAGGACGTCGGCCGAACATCGTTGTATCGGTACTTGGCGTTTCTTTCGATCGACGATTAACAATAGATAGGAACCCAGCTGGCTGCTGCACTGGCTTAGCGTACGAAAGAAATACAACGGCACCTCCTCCGTGTTCGTAACGAGGAAGTCCACCCGCATCGTTGATTTTGGTGCGTAAACCAGCTTGTCAGTCACGATTCGAAAGCCGACGCCGCTGCTCTCACTGCAATCTGGCGCAATGCCCCGTGCAACCAACGTTGAAGAAACAATCGCGGCTAGAACGAAACCGGCATAGCTCACTTTTCTAATCATTGCTTCCGTTCTCACGAAGCGCCACAGCGCTAGTTTATTTTGGCGGCTTGATGTCGAGCAGCATGCCGGGGAGGTTGCCGCCGGCTTGGACGGAGGGCACCTGGCCGTTCCACTTTTCGATCCAGCGGTCGGTGACGGCTAGCTGCTGCCATTTGATTATGTTTTCGCTGATGGACGCGGCGCGCACGCGGTTTGACTCGGCTTCGCCGTTGGCGATGGCGACTTGCGCTTTGGCTTGGCCTTCGGCGGCGGCTACGAGTTTGGCGGCGTCGGCTTGCGACTGCACCAGCTCATTTTGTTTTTGCACCGCGATTTGTTGCGCTTGAACTTTTGCGTTGATGGCGGCGATCACCGACTCGGGCGGACGCGGCGAGCCGATGAATCCGAATTGATCGATCACGACGCCGATGTCGGTTACCTGTTGCTGCAAATCCTTGCGCGAATCGAGCTCTAGCTCCGACTTCTTTTCGCCCATGATTTCCTGCACGGTGTACTGCGAGCCGGTGCGGTTGATGGCGTCTCGCGCGACGTTGCGCAGAAACCCGTGAGTGAACTGCTCGATATTGTCATTGCGGAATTTCACGTAGAAGGCGGGAACCTTGGTTGCTTCCAAATGGTAGGACACGGAAAGGTCGCCGTACACCGTGAGTCCGTCCTTGGTATTGAAGGACATTTCCTCGTTGGTGGGCGAACCTTCGTTCAGGTCCTTGGTCCATTTGGCGGTTTGAATCGACGTGGGATATTCCACGATGGTGGACGAAAGAAAATTGTAGAACACCCAGCCGGTCCGGATGGGCAAGTCTTCGACGCCGCGCTGCGTTCCGGCAAGATCAACTTTAATTCCCACGCGTCCGGGGCCGATTCGGGTGGCGCAACCTGCAAAGAAAAATGCGACTAGGATGATGGGCACAAGCAGAGGAATGAATTTACGTATTGGCATCGTTCTCCTTTTTTCGTGTAAACGGCGCCTGCGGTTCCGCGTGCGGCGTCACGTGGTGGTGCCAAATCCAACTTAGTGCGGAAGGTACCAGCGCAATCAGCGCGACAATGATTAGAATGCCGCCGAAAACTGACGTATCGCTCGGCCGGTTCAGCAGATCAAACGCCTTGGTCAACAAGTACAGCGCGCCAAAGAAAATCAGAATCACCGCGGAGTAAACAAATCCAGCTCGAAGCTTCATGCTAACTACGACATCATCCGGTGGAAGGAATGTCAACGCTTTTCTGGCGCGGCGGACGGCGCATGAGAAGCTTTCGTAGCGCCGGCATCCTGCCGGCTCTTTTGGTTTGCGCCATCGATCAGCAAATCGACGGCGAGACGCCAGCGCTACATAACCTGTTGCGACGCAAATGCCCTCAAAGTTAAGCGGGGTGATATCATCCGGCGTTGTGCGACATGGACAAATCCAACACCGCCGCGGCGACACAAAGAATCGAGTTCAGGAGAGCGATTGTTCCGGATGAGATTGGCACGCTCTGCGAAATCGACCGCAAAATCTTTCATGCCTTTCCGGCGGACCTGTTTACGCCCGAAGAATGGGCTGAATTCGAATCGTACTGGATGATCGTCGATGGGAAGATCGTGGGCTGCTCCGCGTTTATACGCGATTCGGACTACGACGACGAGCCCAGGCCGGGGTGCCTGCACATTATGAGCACCGGCATTTTGCCCGAATTTCGCCGCCGCGGATTTGGCATGAAGCAAAAGCAGTGGCAGATTGAATTTGCGAAGCAGCAGGGCTTCGGCTTGATCGTTACCAACACGAGAGAGAGCAACCTTGCAATGCTGCAACTAAATCTGAAAGTAGGTTTCGTAATTTGCGGAACGGCTCCGCATTTTTATTACGAACCTGATGAACCTGCCATCGTGATGGAGCTCCAGCTTTAGGCGAACCGTCGCCGCTGCAGCCAACACCGTCAAAGCTGCCCGCCTGAAGGCGGCCTCTACAAAACCTACCTTGTCGCCAGCGCCCGAGGAACTACGTCGCCGTCTCGCGCGGTGGTATCATGCGCGTTCCATTATGACCAGCGAGCAACAGCAGAATCGCAATACACGCGCGCTTGCAATTTTGCGCATTGGCGTGGGAGCCCTCTTCCTGATCTTCGGCGAGTACAAAGTTTTTGGGACGCAGTTCACGCTGGGCGGCGGNNACGGCGAGTTTTGCATCGGGCTTGGCCTCGTGCTGGGGATTTTGGTGAGGCCTGCGAGTGTGGGCGGGCTCGCGCTGATGCTTGCCATGCTTTTCTCGGCGGATTATCCGGGCGCGAACGCGGCGTTCTGGCAGTACTTCGGGGCTTCGCTCGACCATTCGGTCTTTGCGTTGTGCTTCGTTGCGTTCCTTATCGGACGCGGCGATGAGGTGTGGTCTGTGCGGGCCTGGCGAGCGTCCCGGAAGAAGCCCGCACACGTTGGCTTTTAACGGACCCGCCATTCGTTTTGGCGAAGTGAAGCTATGAAGGAGATGCGATGAATACCGCGCGAAGACAAAGATACAACATTCGAATGTTGCCATTCCCGCTTGTTTTGGCGTTAGCGCTGGCGGTGGCGCCAAACACATCCGTCGCCCGGCAACCAAATCAGCAACCAAATAATCCCGTCCCCGTTGTTACGAGCGCTAGCGTGCCACTGTATCCGCGTATTGTTCTGATGGCGCAGATCACGGGAGTTGTCCGGCTTCGGGTTTCGACTGACGGAAACCACGTGACGTCGATGGAAATGGAAAGCGGCGCACCAATCCTGGCGAACGCGGCTGAAGAGAGCATCAAGACGTGGCAATTCGAGCCGCACAAACCAACAACATTCGAGACCACGTTTACTTATAAGCTCTTGCCCATGACGTGCGATGCGAAAGGCCAATGCAACGGTAGGGAGAACGACGAAGTATTGCTCCATCTTCCCACTGACGTACAAATCAGCACGAGAGCAGCAGTACTCAACTGATGTTTAAATCATCGTTCAGGTTGGCGAACAAATCGCCTATGACCCATCACGCCTTCCCCGCCGCGTCGCGCAAGGGGCGGGTCCGGCGCTCGCTTGCGTCGCGAGAGCGCGATTCACTCGCGAGTGGCGGCGCCGCGCTCGCAGGAAACGCAGAGTCAAAAGAGCCGCGCTCGGTCGGCGACGCACTAAAGGACACGCTTAAGAGCGCGGACGCGCGCGGGCTCGCCATTATTTGCGTGACGGCTTGTATCGGGCTTCTGGTGGTGAATTTTGTCGGTAGCGATACTACCTACGCGGAGCTGTACCCGCCGAAACGATTTATGCCCGACCCTTACTGGGTGCTGCGAGTGAAGGCCTGGTGGATCCTGTGGATTCTGATTAGCTGGGTCGCGCTGCCCGCGATTGTGATGGCAGTTCAGCGGGGCAATCGGTTGCGCGATATCAATCTTTCGTTTCGCGGCTTCGCGCAACATTTCTGGATTTACGTTGCGCTATTCGCGCTGGTTTCTCCGGTGATCTGGT
This sequence comes from Acidobacteriota bacterium, assembly GCA_003131985.1. Taxonomy (GTDB): domain Bacteria; phylum Acidobacteriota; class Terriglobia; order Acidiferrales; family UBA7541; genus Palsa-295. Next base: position 4,464 of record PKWH01000041.1, read on the forward strand.
TCGTTTCTCTCACGCCTGAGTTTTACAATTACTACCCGATGTACGAGCAGGCGGGGCGTTCCTGGGCGGACTTGCTGATGTGGGAAGGAATGTACGCGGGACAATTTATCGCGGTGGAATTTTTCTTTCGGGGATTTTTGGTGGGGGGACTTTCGCGGTACATCGGGGTGCTGGCGGTTCCGGTGTCGGTGATGCCTTACATGATGATTCATTTCAGCAAGCCGTGGCCCGAGGCGGCCGGCGCGATATTCGCGGGATTAATTCTGGGCTGGCTGGCGTGGAAACTAAAATCGATTTGGGGCGGCGTGTGCCTTCACTGCGCGGTGGCCGTGTCGATGGATTTGCTGGCGCTGTCGCACAAGGGCCAGCTTCCGTGGCTGCACAAATAGCGGGAACTGGGGATCACTCCCGGTGCGGAACACCTTACTTCCTTTCGTAGACAAACGTACCCTTGTCATTTGCTCGATCTGGATTCCACCAAGAGTAGGTAATGACTCTTCCATCGTTGCTCAATTCCAGAGAGTCTTGCTCGACAACTTTGCCATTGCGTTTCGCTAGAATGGAAATCTCGCGTCGTCTAACCAGCCGTACCGCATAAGTCAGCCCCTCTGGAGCGTGAGGACCACGCATCGCCGCGTCAACCCCGTCTAACGGTGCGTCAAGATATTGACCCCCGCTTGGATAGCCGATATGTAATTTCTGAGTGTCGAGACTTAGCGTCATATCGGCATGCTGCTGAAGGTAGCTCGGGTCCCGCCACTGGCCAGCAAAGCCATCGGAGCCCGATACTCGCGAAGCGACGATCTGACCTGTAATAACAGGACCAGTCGGACGAAACGCGGTCGCCGTCGACGTAAGAACCGTTCCGCCAGCCGAAAGCTCACCGTGATACGCATTCGTCTTTGTCCCATTCTCTTTTCGGGTCCGGTCCAACACAGTGTCGCTGCTTTTCACACAGGCTTCTGTGCGATTGTTCCCTATCGGTCGATCCTTCCCATCGCAGCGAAAAGTGAAACTCGAAGTTCCATTGTCGTAGCGATATTCACCGTCCGGCGAAATTGAGATCGTAAAAATCGAGCCCTGAAAGTTGCCCTTTGAGGGATTCATTTTCCAGGTGCCGTTCCAATCCGGAGCGGGCGCCCGGCAACTCGATGTGGCGGCTGACGCGCAGAAAATGACGCAACCGAGCCATGCGTTCTTCACCGATTTTGCCCCCGGGTGCCGCCAGATGCCACTCCGGCACCGAGATTAGTTATACCAGATTTGCTTTGAGACTATTTTTCGCGCAAGCCTGCTTCGATACCGTTCGGGCCGACATCCAGGAGTGACGGTTGGTCGGCGCAGGACCAATTCGCGGCATCGTTCACATCGCCCGCGCCCTTGTATTTCGCCTGCCGGGGGAACTTGCAGAGCGGCATGGTTCGCGCGACGCCCTGCGACGGATCGTCGTTCACGTACTTGGTGGCGAGGATTTGTTCGGGAGGAGTTCCAGCGTCAACCCATTTGTCCAACGCCGGCAGCATGGCGAACGAATTCGGGCCGGGACCTCCGCCGCAATGCTGCATACCCGGCAGCATGAAAAGGCGGACGCTTTTCTGCAGGCTTGGGTAGCTCCCGGGAGTCATGGCCGCAAGCTCTTCGTAAAGCTGAATCGTGCGAAAGGGTGAAAGCGCCGGGTCGCTGAAGCCGTGGTACATCAGCAGCTTCTTGCCCTTTTCCCGGAACGGGCCGAGCTTTGCTGGGTCGCCGACGGCGAGAAGTTCCATCTTTTCGTTGAACAATTTCAACGCGGCATCGCCGATGACTCCGTCCGTGTTGACGTCGAACGTGCGCGCGTTGAACTTCGGATCNNAGTTCGACCATGTATTGAATAATGTGCTGGGCGAATAGCCAGCCGAGGGGCGCATTCGTGGTCCACAAACCGGCGCTGTCGAAATCGGGCGTGGCTCTGCCAAAGGTCCAAAGAGCTGCGCCCGCTCGGCCGCTCAGATCGCTGACCGACCAACCCGGATAGAGAATGTTGCCGTGAGAATCCCGCACCGCGCGAATATACGGCTGCAGCGAATCCGCCTGCGGCTGCGTCAGGCAATTCTCGGTGCCGTCGCCTTTGCAAACGAGGCTCTTGGCGTTGAAAGCGCACATTGCCGGATTCTGAATCAAGCCGTCCCTAACGCCGTCGGTTGCGTCGCAACTGGCGTATACCGCCTGATCGACCGCATCGAGCGCCGAGCCGGGAATGAAGTTGCTCGACGATAAATGTCCATCGCGCATCACGGTGGGCAAAATTGCGCCGGCGCTCATGAACGGCGCTCCNNGATAGCGCTCGGCTTCCATCAAAGCCATGCGGCCGCCGTTGGAGCAGCCGTCAAAGTAAGCGCGCTTGATGGCCTTCGCCGCGAAGAAATTAAGGACGAGCTGTTTTGCCGCGACAGCCACTTCGTGGGCGGCGCGGTAGTAGTAGTCGAGAAGCTTCGGCGTGTTCAGCACGCCGGGTGAAATCAGGGCCCAACTCGCATCAGTGGCAGGAGCGGAGTGCCCCGTGTCTGTCACGGCGGAAGCGTAGCCATCGCGGAGCGAACCTTCCACTTCGGCACGGCTGACCGCCGGAATCATGTTCCCAGCGAGGCCTCCGACGCCGAAAAACACGAACTTCCCGTTCCAGTTTGCAGGCAGCCTTATTTCGAAGCCGGCAGAATTGCCTTCTGTTTCGACGGAGCCCTTGACGT
>PKWH01000351.1 GCA_003131985.1 Acidobacteriota bacterium
GAAGCGATGACGGTCCTCGGAACCGATGCGCAAGAAGTGCTAGTCGAGCGCGTAAAAATGCTCCGCAACAATCCCGGCCCGAACGAAACCGCCTTCGTAACCCAGTTCAACGATATGGTCTCGCAGCCGCACTAACCGATACCGCGAGAAGGCGGAAAACAAATGACGCGGTCTGTTCACGACAATTTGTTGATTTCTTACGAAGTTCAGTGCGAGGCGCGGACCATCACCCTGCATACTGAATATCGCGTGAAGAACAAGCCCACGGAGTTCACAAACGTAATTTTCACGGGCGTTCAGGCATATCGCTTCCAGAATGATGCATTCGGCAACATCATCCTCGGCCTGGAAACCGTAACTGTAGAAGCCTTCCTAGAGCAGTATGGTGCTGAAATTTCAGAGTCCTATCGGATGGCCGGATCCCCCGGGCCTTGGGCTGAAAATCTTGCTACGGCCTCGGGGTATTTGCGGAAAGAGCGGACGCAAGCACTCATTTTATCTTCGTCATACGGATTGTCCGGATGGGTGCTCGCACGAGAGATGTCGCTCTCCCCGACTTAATCGGGCGAGGCGGACGCGGCGAGAAAACTCATAGTCGCCACGTTCCACCAGGATCGCGACCCTTCGCCAATCGTTTGCCGTAACTCATTGAAACCACAAGGTGTTGAGTCGCGGTTCTTGCAACAGTAATAAAAATCAGTACTTCCCGGCTATTGCCGCAGACGCCGTCGAGTTACAAGATGAAGTGCGATAGGTAAGCCCAGACTGGGCCGCCGGGCATGGGACCGGTAGCCCGAGTACGCGGGCAAAGGCAGTAATCCGAAACGGGGGCAGCGCAGCAATGCAGCAAACTCCGTCGAGCGATACGAAAAAGAATGGCTAATACTGTGCGCAGTCAAGCAACCGCTCTGGAAATCCCGGTCACGATTCAAGGGTCGAAGACCGTCCAGGGCACTGAGCAACGTGAGCTATTCACCGAGACTACGAAGACCACGCTCGTCTTCGAAAACGGCGCCGTGGTGAAATTGAACGCGAGAGTCTCGCCGGGGCAATGCGTTTTTCTCCGAAACGACCAATCCGAACGAGAAATTCTGTGCAAAGTGCTGGAGTCGCGGCAAGCCGGCCAGACGGGCTACACGGATCTGGAATTCACCTCTTACGATCCCAAATTCTGGGACGCCCCCGCCGAAAAAGCCGCGCCTGCCGCCAAGAAACCAACGGCGCAAGACAGACTTGAAGCAGCGGCGAAGAGTCCCATCGCGGGGCCCGTCACGGAATCGAACGCGCCCAGCAACGGAAAAATCCCCGCCCAAGCCGAACAACTCGCGGGCGCAGAGCAGAAATCCGAGACACAAAAGAAAATCGACGCAGCGGTACAGAATCTCGCTGCCAAGCCGAGTGTGCAGTCCAGCGCGCCAACCAGCGCAGAAAATGTTTTCCCAGTGGACCAGCCTGCGCCTTCCGCGCAGACGCCTGAAGCGCAAAAAACGATCGAGCCAGCGGTGGCGAATCCGGTCGCGACGCCGAACACAGAATCCAGCGCTCCCAGCAGCGCAGAAATTCCTGTCCCCGAGGAACAACCCGCGCCTTCCGCGCAGACGCCTGAAGCGCAAAAAACGATCGAGCCGGCGGTGGCGAATCCGTTCGCCACGCCGAGCGCGCAAACTAGCGCACCAAGCAGCGCAGAAATTCCGGCGACCTTTTTGGAGCCTGCGCCGCCCCCGAAAACTACCGGGACGCTTGTCGCTTCCGCGTCGCCAATAATATTAGAGGCGCCTCACGAGTCGTTAGCTCACCTAGCCAAGCACGAACCGACCGACGAGGAGTTGGATTGGAACGCGGTGAAAGACGCGGAGATGCTCGCCGCTCTGGCCACGATGGAAGCCGGCTCACAGGCCAACCGAGAGCCCGGCGCAAAAGAGACTGGCCGGGAAGGGGCGTCCGCGAAGGCGCAGGGGATAGGTGAAACGGACCCCGACGCCGGAGCCGCAGCCGAAGCAAAGGCGCTTTCAAAGGCGGCCGCGCGGGCTGGCAACAAGCTGCGCGAATTTACGACCGTCGAAAAACCGGTCGTGATTGGAATTGCCGCAGGCTTCTTGCTCGCGGCCTCGCTGGCCTTATTCTGGCAGATGAAGAGCGCTTTATCCTCTCCCAGCAGCAGTCGACCAGTCGTCGCCGCCTCAACTTCATCTCAACCGAAACAAACCGCGCCATCAGTTTCTGCGCCGGCATCGCAAACTTCGGCGTCGGGTACGGGAGCAAACGCAGGTGTTATCAACGCCGGAGCAACGTCCCCTCAGGCATCGAGCGCTCAGCAGTCAGCCGCGACTGCTACTCAAAAGCCCGGCGCTTCGGTCGCGCAAAATCCGACCGCGACAACCGGAGTCGGCGGAGGCGCGCCGCCCAGCAAAGGCGTCCAAGATTCTCCAGCGGTGGCCGCAGCCAAGCTTGCAGCAGCCAGAGGGGAATTGACCCGTGCCGATCAGGAAGTGCTGGGGCTCACTACGCATCGAAAGGCAAACGGAAACGGGGACGACGTTCCCGCAAGGATAGTGTCGCAAGCGGCGCCGGCCATGCCTACTTGGGCCCAAGGGACCGAGATGGATCACGTTGTGACGCTCGACGCGCTGATCGACGAAAAAGGAAATCTGGTGGAAACCAAACCGCTCTCCGGCTCGCATCTGCTGTGGCCCGAGGCGCAAAGAGCAGTAGCGATCTGGGTGTTCGCACCCGCCATGACGGCCGGGAAGCCAACTTCGTCGCGCATAGTCCTCACCGTTCAGTTCCAGAAGTAGCCGCGAATCTTTGCAGTTTCTTAGCCGCCACATATCTGCGAACCCAACGCCCACTCTGCCTCCCGACGTAACCAGCCACACGCGCTGCCTTCCCGCCGGCTCTTTTGATTTTCTTTACCGCCGATCTCCCAATTAAGCGTCGCCACGTTTCTGTGGAGTGCGGGAGCTTGCTCCCGCTTT
>PKWH01000318.1 GCA_003131985.1 Acidobacteriota bacterium
CAATTCCGATAAAAAGAAATTCGCCACCTTGATACTGATAAACGTCCGCTTCGCTCTGGCAATACCCGAAGCGCGTGGTGGAACCGTTCAACCAGGTCACCACGTGTTTTGATTCGTTGTAACTTTTATAAAGCTCGCGAGGAATGTCGCGTCGGAAATAAAGCAGCAGCGATTGCTCCAGTTCAGAAAATGTCCGCCGCAACAAAAGCGTGTTCGCGCCGGAGTGTTCGTGCGCCTGAAGAACCGCTTCCATTAGCAACGCTTTCGATTTCCCCGGCCCCGCCGCCCCGCCGAATAGCCGGTATTTCGCAGGCGACGCGTGAAATTCCTTCTGCTTAGGAAACGGCTCGTAACTCAACTCAAATTGCTTGGGGTCAGGCTTGTGCTCGGTCTTGCCCTTTTCGTCAGTAGCTTCGCCGCCGGCTGCGCCCTCGGAGGTGGAATCACCTGGCCTGGAATCCTATACTGGCGCAGGATCGCTGCATGCGAAGACCTCTTCGCGAGCAGCGCGTTCTGCTTCATCACTTGCGAAACGCTCGATGCCCGACGTAACCGTCAACATGGAAAGGGTTTCGTGCTCTAGCGCGTCGGCCGCGGAACGTTGTGCTTGAGGATTATGGTGACAGGACCGTCGCTGGCGCCGCTGCGATCGGATGCGCTCGGCGGGTCAAGCGTGCGATGGTTTTCCTTCAGCACGTCGAAGAAAAGTTTTAGATCGCCCTTGTCCTCGCTGCCGCTGAGTTTCCGATGCAAACTTGCGAACCCTTGCGCGATCGTGTGTTCGTCAATCCCTTCTTCGCGCAGCGCCTCGGAGAGTCCAGCCCTCTTGCGGCACGTATCGGTGTCATCGGCTGAACAAACAGAACTTGTTTGCGCGGCGACATTCGGGGTCTTCGGCTTCGCGCTAACCTGCGGTTTCCCGTCAACGCGTTTTTTCGCTTTAACCCGTTGCGTCGTCGTATTAGCAGCCATCGTCATTTCCTCACTTTCGGAGCCACGGGTATTTTGCGTTTTTTCTTAGAATGGGTAGCGGGACACGCCCTCCGCCAAGCCGGTTCGAGTCCCGCAGGCGTCGATTTTTCCGCTGGCGCGGATGTGTCCCACATGGGTGAAAAGCAAAACGCCGGGAAAGCCCGGCGTCGTAGAGGCAGGCGGGAGAAGCTATTTTATTTTTGCGGAGATGAACTGCTCGGTGCCTGTGTGGGTGCCGCCGGATTGTCGGGCAGCACTTGCGCGAAAACCATGCATTGATAGGGATTCGACTCGCCGCCCGGCGGAGGCATTTTCGCCGATACTCCAAACCGGTGTGGCCCCGTGAATAACGCGCGTTTCTTTGTAGCGGTCCCGGTGATTCCCTTCACCAATCCCTTTGCGTCTGGCGAAACTGGAATACTAAAAAGAAAAATGGGCTTAGGGGCGGAAACTTCCCACACATTAAATTGCTGAATGCACTTTTTGGTCACTTTGGCGGAGCACGGCGGAAAAATCGAGAAATCGTAATCGAACGTCACAGTGACCGTGCGCTGAACCACTTGCGGCGGCGCTTCAGGCGTCTGCGTCGCTGAGGCCGGTTGCGCAGGAACTTGAACCGTAGATTGACTCGGCGCCGGTGGTGTCAATTTGCCGGAAGCCTGCGCAGCCAGGTACGCCGGCATCAACACGATGATCGTGGCACCAATCGCGAAGAATGCCGCAAATATTTTCTTGCCAAGACCTGACTGTTTGATCGAGAGCACGCCTGCCGCCGAATCGAGATATCTTCTTCGGGCAGTTAAATATTCCGTAGCCCGACTAGACCATCACGGTAACACCCGACGCACCCACGTTGGAAGACCGTTTCACCGCAGCGTGTCGAAGGCTCACCTCTGTGCCCTACGAAACGGACATCTTCTCGCGAGCCGTTTGAGTCACCCCAGGATTTGCACGGTCACGCCGGAGCCGCCCGTAATCGAAATAACTTTCGCGCGCACAAAATTTGCGCGAACCCCCGTGGCCACCAGATTGTCGCCCGCGGTGAGCGTGGAACCCATATTGGCGGCGCCGGTAGGGACGGCGTATTGCACATCCACATCGTTCATCGCCGTCTGTAATTGGATGCTGACCGCCGTGGGCGCCGTCCCGAAGCTGATCTGCCAGCGTATCGTACGGCCATTCTCGGGAAATCCCGCGTAACTGGGCAAGGCGAATTGCTGGCTGGCCTGCCCGGCAGCGGGCGATTCGTTGCTGAAGGCGAGCGCCACATCGCCCGGAAAAATTGAATATGGCGGAACTTGCGCGTTGTAATTCGGCATGTCTTCTCCGGAAATTAATTTAGATGCGCCGCAAAATGCGGGCAAAGCTTCAGGAATGCTGGTGTTGTAGCGCCGACCCGCTGACCTCAATGCCTTATCGAAGGCCGTTGCCGACGTTGTAACTTCGGCGTCGGCGAATGCCCGGAACCCGTAGGGCCATTAGTACTTGGCAACGCTTATGCCCGGCGATTTTCTGTTTGCGTTTCGGAAGTAGCGAACTGCGGTCTGCTCTGCGCGGATTTCGACAGTAACAAGAAAAGTTCTACGCGAATTCAAAAAATAATGCAAGTCCTTGTGTGTGTGAGCATAACTCGTCCAAGGCGCAACTAAATGTCTTCCAATAAGTTACACGCAATTTTCGCGCTAAAAATAATTTTGCGAAGCATGCCTCGCTCGCAGTGAATCAGGTCGAATTGATCAGCGTCGCCCCTCTCTCTATAGAAACAGGCTACTTAGCCGCGACCATCGTGATTAGACCCCGCTGTTTGAAGTACAATCTTCCTGTCTTCGTTGCTCGCGGCGCCCTAGATCTCCCGCGCTGAAAAGGGATTTTCACCGACCATGCCTCAAGATGCCGCCGTTCAAAAACTCAACGTGCGTTGCTGCATCACCGGCGGCGGCCCGGCGGGAATGGTGCTGGCTTATCTGTTGGCGCGAGCTGGCGTCGAAGTGCTGGTTCTCGAAAAACACGCGGATTTTCTGCGCGATTTTCGCGGTGACACGATCCATCCCTCCACGCTCGAAGCGTTGCATGACCTTGGACTTCTCGACGAGTTCCTGAAGCTTCCTCACGACGAGCTTCGTGATATTGGCGTGCAAATTGGCGACGTGCAATCGACAATCGCTGATTTCACTCATCTCCCCACGCACTGCAAATTTATCGCCCTGATGCCGCAGTGGGATTTCCTGAATTTCATGGCCGACCACGCCAAACGCTATCCCGAATTTAATTTGCGCATGCAGGCTGAAGTCACTGATCTGATTGTCGACGGCGACCGCGTCGCCGGAGTACGCGCGAAAACTCAATTCGGCCCGCTCGAAGTGCGTGCTCAACTCGTGATTGGCGCGGACGGCCGCCGTTCTGTCGTTCGCGAACAAGCCGGCCTGCAAGTAGAAAATCTCGGCTCGCCCATCGATGTGCTGTGGATGCGCATTTCGCGCAAGGCGAGCGATCCCGTGCAAACTCTGGGACACGTTGATTCCGGCCGCATTCTCGTACAGATCCAGCGTGGAGATTACTGGCAGTGCGCTTTCGTGATTCCAAAAGGCGGGTTCGACGCCATGTGCGAGCGCGGCTTACCCGCCTTCCGCGAAGAAATCGCCAGACTCTCGCCTTACTTGCGCGAACGTGTCGGTGAATTAAAAACCTGGGACGATATCAAACTGCTGACTGTGACGGTGGACCGCTTGAAGCAATGGTATCGCCAGGGACTGCTCTGCATCGGAGACGCCGCGCACGCCATGTCGCCGATCGGCGGCGTCGGCATCAATCTCGCGATACAAGACGCCGTAGCCGCGGCGAATATTCTTGCGCCCGCTTTTCGGCGCGGCTCGATACCGGGCGCTGTTCTCTTGATGGATGCCCTAAATTCCGAGATGTCCCCAGGAGACAGCGCTCTTCCCGAAGCACTCGCTATGGGTCTCGCGCCCGCGTCCGCCGGTGCACCGGGCGCCGCTCATATCGATTCGTCTTTTTGGCGCGGCGGCTTGGAGAATGAAGGCGTTTCTTCCGGCGGGAAAGTGGGCAGCAACGCCGCAGCGGCAGACAATCGGTCCNNAATGCAGGTGCTCATTCAGAATCGCGTCATCGGCCGCGTCCTCGCGAGCCAAAAACAGCTCTCAGTTCCCTGGGTCATAAAGCTCCTGAACCACTTCCCCATCCTGCGCAGAATTCCAGCTTACGTAGTCGGCATCGGTTTTCGCCCAGAGCGTGTCCATACAGATGAGTCCACCACCACGCCGCCTGCACAAAAGAATTAGGCATTCGGGTGGCAATTTCACACGAGATTTTGTAGCTTGAGCGCGCGATATCTTTGCCGGGTGTCCCCTAACGCGGCAAAGTGTTGAAAAACTCAGCTTCTGTTGACTCACTCAATATTTCCCGTGATTTTTGTATTCACCCGCGACGCGTTCCGAAGCCTATTTGAAAGACTGCAAAGGAGATGGCGAAAGCCGAATTCACACGGGGCATTGGCACGGTATATGCACATAATCCGGCGTCGGCCCAGCAGGCAAAAGAGAAAACTGGAGGGTCAAAGAAAATGGCTAAGAAACTCAAGAAATCCAAGAAGCTCGAAGCTACCAAGCCGTTGACGGTTGCGCGTTTGCAGTTCGGAGTGGGTAGACCATAAAAGATGTAGCCGGAACAAAAAGGGAGAGCTCAAGGCTCCCCTTTTTCTTTGCGCCAACACTTGTGTGGTCCTGTACCCGTTCCAGTGTGCGAACTCGACTCCTATGCGGAACGGGAAAAGTCGAATCTGCTGGCCCGGCCGGCGCGTGATGTGCATATAATCGGGCGTCTGCGCAGGCGGGGCAAACCAAAAAATACGGAGGGACCACCAACATGGCAACCAAAAAACTGAAGCAACCCAAAAAGCTCGAGCCCACGAAGCCTCTCCGCCGCAAGTAAACGAAGTTTCTGCGGGGATAAAGACACGATCAAAGTTTCCGCTGCGTCGCCGCCAAGTAGGCGGATTCCCGGCAATCGGGCATGAGAGCCGACCTTCGTAAACAAAAAAGGGAAGGAGCGAAAGCCCCTTCCCTTTTTTGTTTGCAAGCTTCTCGCTTGCTAATTTTCTCAGCGCGAAGGAAAAGCGCGGAACGAAGTCTGGAATACCGTGAGCCTACGATTCCAGTACGAAGAAAGGCTCCTTCCGCCACACGCTGTCCACTGCCCGCAGTAAGTTCTGCGCCGATTCGCCTTTTGTGACGAAGCCACTTACGCCGGCGTTCTTGGCCGCCTGAGTCAAAGCCTCCATTTTGTGCATCGAAAACATCAGTATCGGCATATCGGGAAATGCTTGCAGAATTCTCTTGGATGCTTCCAGCCCGTCCATCACAGGCATGGAAAAATCCATGATCACGATGTCCGGCTTCAATTCCTTCGCCTTGCGCACGGCTTCCTCGCCGTTGGCCGCTTCAGCGCACACTTCGATGTCTTCGCGCGACGACAGAATCGCACAGACGCCTTTGCGGACCGTATCGAAATCGTCCGCGACCAATATCCTCACTTTCCCCATGGCACTTTAAGATTACCACGATGCATGTACGTGAATCGACATCATCGGTGACGTTAACAAACTGCAGAGTTAACAGAGCTCGCCGGCATTTTCAGCTAGCCGCGCGATTGAGGTCAAACAGATTCCAGGGCTGCCAGTGCCTCGGCACCCTTTTTCTTTGCAGAGTGAAACTACTGCGGATTTTGCGTGGGCGCTTGGCTGTCGTTGGATGGCGCCGGTTGCAAATTCTGCGGAGCGCCGTTAGGAGAACCGGTCGCGGGCGCCGGGCGCAGCGTAAAAGTAATTCCATGCGACGCGTTTTCGTTCACCGTGCGTTGCAAGTCAAGCTGATTCGCGTCCACGGAATTCTCACCGCCGTAGGACGTCACGTAGTGCAGCTTCCCTCCCGCTAGCCAGTAATCGCTCACCGCGTAGCTCGAGCCGTCGCGCAAGAAAACCACCACGTACGGCTGTGCGTTCGTAACGTTACTCTGCGAACTGTCGTCAGGCGCATTCTGCCAGTCCCCTGCACTCCCTACAGGAGAAGACATATCCTCGCCCGCAGCACCAGAATCGGCGCCATTGAGATCGAAATTCATGTCCGACCCGCCGCCGTATCCCATGCCCGTCGCGCCGCCGTAATAACCAAAGTTGCCGCCGTATCCGAAGCCTCCGCCATAACCAAAACCGTAGCCCAGAGGACAGTTGAAATCCCAGACCGGATCGCATCCAAAGCCGAAGCCAAATCCAAATGGCGAACCAAATCCAAAACCGAAGGGATTGAACGGGAAAAAAATTACCGGACGTCGTCGCAAACTATTCTGCGAGATACCCGCCGACCCAAATGCTCCATTGTTCGTCATTCGGTGCAGTGTCCGGCTATCGGAAATCGCCGCGCTGCGATTCGAATTCGCATAAAAATGAGACTGGGTATTTGTGTGCGTGTTCACCGGCGGTTCTTGCCAAGTGTTATTCCCTGCCGCGTAGCGCGTAGTCGCGCTCGCGCTTGCAGCATTCGCTCCCGCGCCCGAGCCGCCGGCCTTCCCTGCCGTTCCGCCGTTCGTGCCGCTGCCATGGAACGGATTCCACCAGTGCCCGGACGAACTCCCCGAAGAAGTCGCATTGGAAGTAGCGTGCGATCCGCTGCCGCTGCTTGGGTGACCGCCGCCGCTGCTTCCGTGCGACCCACCACCGCCTCCGCCGCCATGCGATCCGCCGCCCCCGCCTCCGCCACCGTGTTGTGCAAACGCAGGAGCCGGCGCCAATGCCAGCACCGCCGCAAATGATAGTCCGAGTAAGCTCTTTAAGAGGATCGACCTGATTGCTGTAGACTGCCCGATCACTGTGGACTGCTGGGCTGACTGCGTCATTTTGACACCCTCCGCCGCGCTAAATACCATGACGGACCATTACCAATACTATGATTCTATAGCATTAGACGCCCCCGCGCACCAGTTGGTTTCAACCCTCGCCACCGGTTACTGTTAGTGAACTCCGCAATCTCTGTAGGTCGCAATCTTTGTGGGTCGCCCCTTTAGGGGCGACATAACCGAAGCCGAGGAGCAGGGGCTTCAGCCCCTGAAGCTCCCCGATCGCCTGCCGAAACCCCCACCCGTAGGGGCGCAGCACGCTGCGCCCGCTGTAGCTCAGTCACAAATCGCGGCTCGCAGCCTCGCATCTTTTGGAGTGCGGGAGCTTGCTCCCGCTTTCGTCAACGGAGTAACGAATCGCACTCACCTGAATTCCGTCACCGATCCGCAAAACCCCGACGTCACAAAACCGTCCCGACGGGGGTTGCCATTCCCACCGCAAAATAATCCCCATGACTTGCGCCGACCCGCCGCGCTACCATACACAGCGCTCCAAAACGATTCGTCTTGCGCCATACGCTCCCCTAAGGCCTAGCCCATGATCACCACCCAACGCGCCAAGATTCACAGTATCCGCCGCGAAGATTCAACCCTGATTGGCCCAAGCATCCAATCCCGCATGAGCGCAGGAAAGGTTCTGCGCAAAAAAGTTCCTCGCAGCTCCCACGCCAAGTGGACTCCTCCCGCAGGCCGTCCTGATCCCATCGAAGTCCTGCGCCACTCCGACCGCGGACGCCTCCCCGAGCTTTTGCCTATCCGCTACGGCCGCATGCGCCAATCCCCTTTCGCGTTCTTCCGCGGTTCGGCCGCTGTGATGGCCTGGGATCTCTCCAAAACTCCCTCCACAGGAATTCGCGTGCAGGCCTGTGGTGATTGCCACGCATCGAATTTCGGCGGTTTTGCCAGTCCCGAGCGGCAGCTCCTATTCGACATCAACGATTTCG
>PKWH01000044.1 GCA_003131985.1 Acidobacteriota bacterium
GGTTTTAGAAACTCGATAGCCACTTGTGCCAGCCCGGCATGTTGTCTTCCCATGAAGGAAACTCTGCCTTCTCGCTCGTCCCAGGTTGTGGGATTCAGTAGCGTCACTTTCTGGCCTAACGCCACCTTCGTTCCCAACATCACAAGCGCGCCGTGCGCGCTCACTGTCACCGTAAAAGTCTCTTCTTGAAATGGCTTGTGATCCTCGGATTCTCCGCGGATCGCTACGGCAACGTCCACCAAAACTCGTTCGCTTCTTCTGTGTTCCGGCTGTGCCATTGGAGTGCGCGCCCCCGGTCGCGTACATCCTGCTCAGTGCGAGCGTGCCTACTATTGACTAAATCTGAGCAAAGGTGGAAAAAACCGCAGCGCTGGTTTCGCTGGAGTAACCGTGCGTCGCCTCGCGACAGGGCAGCAAAAATTACGGGCGTGCAAAGGAATCAAAGTCAGCAGCGATTTCGCAGCAATATTTGAGGTGGTGCTCGAGGAGGGAATCGAACCCACACGGCCTTGCGGCCACCGGATTTTGAGTCCGGCGCGTCTGCCAGTTCCGCCACTCGAGCTTAAGCGGCTATGGCAGGTTAGCATGCCGCCGCGCTCGCGCTCAAGCCAGCTCTATGCGGGGTAGTGGCCGGTTTAGCTGTCTGTCGTGGGGTATCTGAGATTGATCTTCTTTACCCGGTGGTCCGTGCTGCAGAGTCGATCCCCAGCATGTGGGCGATATTCAGCGCGTTGGAATGAGTTAGCAATCCTGGCCGTAGCGTGTAGTCAAACACCAGATTCCCAGCCTGACCCGTATCTTCAAAATGTACATTGCGCCCAGGCAGTCCATTGGACGCTATCTCGGTTAAGGCGAGATCGTGCGTTGTGATGATTCCGATGGCGCCGCGCAATACCAACGCGCGGACCACCCATTCCGTCGCAATTCGGCGATCCTGAGAGTTCGTGCCACTCATGATCTCGTCGGTCAAATAGAGCAGCGGAGTTTCGCTCGCCACATCAATCATGCGACGTAGGCGCTGCATCTCCGCGAGGAAATGCGATCGCCCATCTACCACAGAGTCTTGGACACGTACCGACGCCCCAACTGCTAGCCTCGATAGGCTGAGCTTCCTGCAGCGCACGGGTGCTCCCATCCATGCGAGTACGGTATTAAGTCCGATTGCCCGCACAAATGTACTTTTCCCGGACATGTTGGAGCCGCTGATGATGACAAACCGCACGTCTCCACCAAGCTGGAAATCATTTCGCACACACGCATCTTCATGGATGAGAGGATGTCCGATTCCCTCGGCTTCTATCGCCGGGCCTTCGCTGCGAAGCTCTGGGAAGGTATCGAGGGGATGCTCATAAGCGTATGCGGAGAGCGAAATCAGCGCGTCTAGCTCTCCTACATCCGCAAGCCACCCCAACATTTTGGTTCCATAACGTCGACGCCATCGGTCGATGGCCATGGTCAATTGTGTGCCGGACATCAATAGAAACGAAAAGTAAGCGGTCCACGGGTTATCGCGTTCCTTAAGCAGCGTGATAAGAAGTCGCAATCTGGCAATGGGTTTTCCGGCCTCTCGCGTACGCTCCTTGAGGGCCGCCAGCGTTGGGGAGGAGAAGTTTTCCCGGTCAATAATTCCGAGGATTTCAGCCACGATAGGAAGTTCGACCGAAAGTGGCCGTACCGAAAAATCAATCGACCGCACTCCTCGAAAAAAGATCGCGGCGACTGATACCTCAAGAAAGAGTGTGACACCCAATCTTGTGAAGAACGCGTGCAAGCCGATCATGCCAATTCCATAAAGAATAGGGAGCAGTATTACGATGAGTACCAGCAAGGCCGCCAGCAGAGATCCCCAGAGAGGAAAGGGTGCCGGCGCTGATGCGATCCATGCCCGGAAAGTCTCTGGATGACAGTTCGAAACTTCCAGACTCCCAACAGCGGCTAAAATTTCGCGCAGGTCCTGACGTCCTCGAAGTTCCGAGATCGCTCCGTGCCGCGCTAATACTTCTTCCACCTTCGCAGGATCTTTCATCCAACGGGCGAGGGCCTCTCGACCCGCCTGGGTCCGAGCCGAACAAATAAGCTGGAAGAGCGATCCGCGACCGAACAGGTCAAGGTCTGTGGCGTAGAAATGGTCTGGATCGACAAATTCTTGCCCCTCGTCCAACGAGTCCCACTTATGGTCGAGACGCGCCATTCCTTTGTCGTAGTAATCGGCAATCCGGAGTAGCCTGCGCGCCTTGTCTTGAGAGCGTTTCATCTGCGAAGCGACTAAGGCGCCAAGTGGAACCAGCAAGAAGGGCATCCAAACCGGGAGGCTCTTAATCACGAGAGCTTGGTAAAGCAAAATACAGCCCAGAACTCCAAGAGAAATGAAACCCATTTGGTACCAGCCTCGGAGTTGAATGGCTTCATCCGCCTCCATCCCTAGGTCATTGGTTCGTCGAAAGTAGAAATCCCGAGGCTGACCCGGTTTATCGGCTCTTGCGTTTAACATTTAGGAAATGCTACCACCAGAGCCCGAATCCACCTACGCCACTAGTCTTTCATTGCCTATTCAAAAAATCTCCCCAACCGACGGGTAGGCAAAACGTAGCGCCTGAGGCGACAGCGCTTATCGGAAACTGACCGACCACCCCATGCGGGGTCTTTCAAATAGCTATGGTAGGTTAGCAATTCAGTGGCGACGAACCGGCCATCACTTAGCGCCGCCGCGCTCCTGGGCCTGAGTCGTAAATTTCTTCGGCTCCACGATAGCCCGGAACACTCGGCCGCGCCCCAGCACATGGTCTCCCGAGCGCGCCTCGACATCGAATACCAGGAATCGGCCCTCGTGCTTGACTAGCCGCGCAGTCGCCCGTACGGTGGTGCCTCCCGGCACAGCCTTCAGATGGTCTACCTCGATCCGAGTGCCGACTGTGATCGCGCCGGACGGCAATTCCGGCAGCACGGCGTGTGATGCGGCAATTTCCATCATGCCAATCATCGCGGGAGTGGAAAGCACGGCAGGAAGACGAGGATCGAAGGCAGCGAGCGTCCACTCCGGAGGGATTACCTTTTCAACCGAGGCCTCAAGGCCGATGCGCGGCCGTTCCTGCGCAGGCTCGGTTTTGTGCTGGCCTTCAGATGTCATCGAGAAGGTTCGTTTTCGCTTGCTGGAGTCGAAGCCACCGCGATCTTGCGCGGATCAAGAAAACTGTGAGCGAATTCCGCAATCGTGATTCCCAACTGGCTCCATAAGCGCTTCTTCAAGGTGCGGTAGCTCTGAGAGCCGCTGAAGACATCCCGCACGAGATCGCGAAATGCGGGCGAGTAGTTCAGCAACTGCACCATGCGCGTCGTGATAGCGCCGCCCACGAAATTTCCGCGAAAGACTTTCTTCGCGATGCTTGCAGCAAATTCCAGGTCCGCGGAAAACGCCGCGCGAAGCCTCTCCGGATATTCCTCCGGAACGCCCGCTGCCAGAGCTTGAGCCAGCAAATCTCCCGAGCGCAACGCGTAGTAGAGGCCTTCGCCTGTGATCGGGTCTACTGTCGCAGCGGCATCACCCGCCATGGCCCAGTTTCTTCCCACAATTCGGCGACCCCTGATAGTTTTGGCCTGCGGACAAGGCAGCACGTGGCTGTACAACTGCGCTCCGGCGGTTGGAATTTTTTCTTCTACCACGAATGCGTCTAAGTGACGCCGCAATTGCTGGCTGGTGGCTTGCCCCATGCGCGCGCAAATTCCCACGGACAAATGATCAGCGCGGGGAAACGACCACAAATAGCCTTCGAACTCCTTCAGGAATTTCACCTTCAGGACGTCTTCTTCGGTCGGTACGAAATAACCCAAAGTCATCTCAAGATCTTGCGCACCGAGCGCTGTACTGTCCGCCAGCAATTGATTTCGCGCGCCCGCGGCTAACACTACGAAATCGGAGATTTGCTCTTCGCCCCCAGCGATCAGGCGGACCTGCTTGGCGCTCGTGTTTACATTCGTAACTCGAGCACAGATTGTGCTGCAGCCCGCCGCGATCGCGCGGTCGAGCAACAAGCCGTTCAGTACTTTTCTCGCGTAAATTACGATGGGGCGGTTCATTTCAAATCGTGCGCGATGCCCGCGGCTCGAAATCAGCTCGGCGGTTCGTATGATTTTCTTCGGATGAGGTGAATCCAACAGGAAGGGATACTCTTCGATGGCTTTGTACGTCAACCCGCCGCCGCAGGGCTTTTCCCAAGCGAGCCGCTCGTCGAAGATCGTGACTTTGAAGCCGGCGCTCGCCAATCGCTCGCCGCACAACGCTCCGGCCGGCCCTCCGCCAACGATGGCGA
>PKWH01000240.1 GCA_003131985.1 Acidobacteriota bacterium
TCAGCCGGATCGGTTACGATGCCGGAATCCCGTTCACAAACATTCATGTCCCCCTGTGGCGCAATCCCAAACGGCAGCAAATTATCGTTTTTCGCGCGCCGCTGCCCGAACAGGGTTTTCCCGATTTCATCAAGCGCACGATCGGGTTGCCGGGCGATACCATCGAAATTAAACAAGGGGTCGTTTACATCAACGGAACAGCCCTGGTCGAGCCTTATCGCCCGGACCCGCCTAACGCGCTCGAAAATCGCGGGCCGTACAAGGTTCCCGCCGGTGATTACTTCATGATGGGCGACAACCGGGAAAACTCTTACGATAGCCGCTACTGGGGATTTGTTCCGCGCGAAAANNATCATCGGCACGCCGCTGATGATTTATATGTCCATCGACGCCCCGGAGGATGTCTGGGAACCGGGACACATAGGCGAACGCTTTGAGACGTACCTCAACGCCATCATCCATCCGGGCGAAGTGCGCTGGAAGCGCCTATTTCATATTTTCTAGTTCTACTCTGCCGCCTTCAGGAAGCAGATCCTTCTCATGCGCTATTCCGATGCTGGAGTAAATATCTCGATAGCTGACGGCGTCAAACGGCGGATCGCCGCTATGGCGGGGAAAACATTTCGCCGTGGCGTGCTGGCGCCGGTTGGGGGCTTTGGCGCGCTCTTTCAACTGGATCGCAAGAGGTGGCGCGATCCGATCCTCGTAGCCAGCGCCGATGGCGTGGGCACCAAGTTGAAAATTGCATTCGCCATGGGAGTTCATTCCACGGTAGGCGCCGACATTCTGAATCACTGCGTGAACGACATTCTCACGCAGGGCGCCGAGCCGTTATTTTTTCTCGACTATCTCGCGATGGGAAAAATGGATGCGCGGATAGTAGAGCAGGTGATCGAAGGAATGAGCCGTGCAGCCAGAAAAGCGGGTTGCGCTCTCATTGGCGGCGAAACCGCCGAGATGCCGGGATTCTACGCAGCGGGCCAATACGATCTCGCAGGTTTTATAGTCGGCGCGGTAGAACGAAAAAAACAGCTCGACGTGAGGCGCGTGAAACCGGGAGATCTTCTATTGGCGCTCCCCTCCAGCGGGCTGCATACCAACGGATATTCTCTGGCCCGCAAACTTGTGTTTGAAGTTGCCAAGCTGGGTCCGAACACGTACGTGGCGGATGTTGGAAACAAAATTGGAGCGGAGCTTCTAAAACCTCACCGCGCATATTGGCCGCTTCTGAAAAGCATTCTCGCGCGAGGCTGGGTTTCCTCCATGGCCCACATCACAGGCGGCGGAATCACCGGAAATCTGCCGCGCGCTCTTCCGACAAATGTTCAGGCAGTCGTTGAACTCGATCAGTGGCCGGTGCTTCCTATTTTTCGCTATCTCGCGCGGCTGGGTAAAATCGAACGGGACGAGCTTCTGCAGACTTTTAATTTGGGCGTGGGGATGATTNNGCGCGCCGCGGCAAACCGAGAGTCAACTATTCCGGTACCCTGGCGCTATAGCGCAAAAAACTGAAGCCAAAACCTGTCGCAGTCATTGTCCGGGGTTGTCGATATCGATGGCAACCTTCCACGAACCGTCCCCTTGCTCCTTCCACACGGCCACACACCTGTTCTTCTGAGTGTGCCCGTTTTGTCTGCTCGCGTAACTATGCTAATTTCGGGCCTACATGAAGAAACGTATAGGTGTTCTACTTTCTGGGCGTGGATCGAATTTCGAAGCGCTAGCAGAGAGTGTCGCAGCCGGACGTATTCCTAACTCCGAAATCGCCATCGCGCTGAGCAACCGGGAAGACGCGCGGGGAATTGAAAAGGCGCGCGAGTGTGGGATCGAAGCACGCGTGATTTCGTCGAAAGGCCTCGAGCGCGAGGCCTACGATAAACTCGTTATCGCGGCGCTGCAGGAAAAGCGCGTGGATCTCGTTTGTCTGGCGGGTTATATGCGATTGCTTTCGCCGCAATTCGTTGCTGCTTTTCGCAATCGCATACTCAACATTCATCCGTCGCTACTGCCAGCATTTCCCGGGCTGGAAGCGCAGCGGCAAGCGCTGGAACATGGCGCGAAGTTTTCAGGCTGCACCGTGCATTTTGTGGACGAGAATCTGGATGCGGGGCCTATCGTGCTGCAGTCGTGCGTTCCAATCGAAGATAGTGACACGCCGGAAACGCTCGCCGAGCGAATTTTGCGCGAGGAACACTGCACTTACACGGAAGCGGTGCGCATCGTACTCGAAGGAAGGTATCGAATCGAGGGCCGCCGCGTGTTGATCTTTCCTGAAAAAGCGCAGGAGAAAAAATAGTGCCGTCCCCAAAATTCAAGCCAGTTCAAGAGCAATTTTCGTACCTGCAGAAGGGAGTGGCGGAAATTATCCGCGAGGATGAGCTCAAGGCGAGGCTCGAGAAGTCCGCGAAAGAGGAAAAACCGCTGCGCGTATATCTCGGCGTGGATCCCACGGCGCCGGACATCCACCTGGGACACACCGTTGTGTTGCGCAAACTCAAGCAATTTCAGGACATGGGACACACGGCAATTTTCTTGATCGGAGATTTTTCAGCGATGATTGGCGACCCCACGGGCCAATCCGAAACACGACCGCCGCTGGCGCGCGAGCAAGTGGACGCAAACGCAAAAACTTATCTCGAACAAGTGTTCAAGATCCTCGACAAGAAGAAGACTGAGGTCCGATATAACAGCGAGTGGCTGGGGAAACTTTCGAGTGCTGAAGTCGTTCAACTCTGCGGGAAATATCGCCTTGCCCGTATGCTCGAGCGGGAGGACTTTCGCTCGCGCCTCGACAAAAACCTGCCGATTTCCGTCCACGAGCTGCTCTATCCTTTGCTCACTGCTTACGACGCGGTTGCGCTCAAATCCGACGTGGAACTCGGCGCTACCGAGCAGAAATTCAATCTGCTGGTGCACCGGGATATCCAGCGCGAATACGGCCTGCCGGGCGAGGTTGTGCTCACCATGCCGATCCTGGTGGGGCTCGATGGCGAACGCAAGATGTCCAAGAGTTTAGGAAACTACATCGGCATTACCGAGGCGCCGGATCAAATGTTTGGGAAGCTGATGTCGATCTCCGACAAACTGATGTGGTCCTACTACGAACTGCTCACGGATTTCGCTTCTCCCGTGATTGTGCGGCTTCAAGAGGAAGTCAATATGGGCGTGTTGCACCCGATGGACGCAAAGATGCAACTCGCGCACACGGTCGTGGCCGGCTTTCACGGCGAAGAGGCCGCGAAGGATGCTGCCGAGGAATTTCGGTTGGTGTATCGCGACCGAAAAGCGCCCACCGATTTGCCGGAAATGAAGTTGCCGTGGGGCACGCGGCCGCTCTTCGCTGTTTTGACGGAAACGCAGCTGGCAAGTTCAAGAAGCGAGGCCGAACGGCTGATCAAACAGGGTGCCGTCGAGGTAAACGGCCAAGTCGAGAAAGACGTCAAGCGAACGATTGTTTTGAATCCCGGCGATCTGCTGGCGCTGCGAGTGGGCAAGAAGCGATTTCTGCGTGTCGTAGGAGTCTGAAAGTCAGCGCCGTTCGGCGAGGCGCTGCAACCGCTCCAGCCAGGAACGATCGCGCGCCGCAACTCCGTAGCGCGTGAAAAGCCAATCGACAATTTTGCCGGTGCGGCCGGGCATTTCGTATTGGTCACGCATCGTCAGCCTCGTGGTGCTTCCCGTTTGCTGGAATTCCCAGCGCTGCTTTCCGCGCACGCCGTAGGAATCCTGGAACTGCCATTCGAAGAGCCGTTCCCATTCATAAGCAGTGATGACGACAGTTAATGTAACTTCGCGGTTGCCGAGCCTCCCCGTGATGCGCACTTTTTGCCCGACTGCAAAATCCGATGCTCCGCCCTGAACTTCAAAGCAACTGTTCATCTCGGCGCCGTACCAAAGCGCCATGCGTTGCGGAACGAAGAAAACGAAAATCTCTTTCGGCGGAACTGCGAACTCGCGGACGAACTCAAGATTGGCCATCGAAGGATTTGTCGTTCTTTTTAGCGGGGATTCTAGTTAACTTCCACCAGAACGAGCGACACATCGTCCGTCGCCGGACCGTCGCGCCACTCGGCAACGCTGTCGAGGATTCCCTGTTTCATTTTTTTAAATGGAAGCAGGGAAGTTTCGCGCACGATTTTTTGCACGCCCTCCACCCCAAGCATTTCGCCGCGCGAATCGAAAACATCCGTGATCCCGTCGGTATAGAGCACGATGCGGTCTCCCGCTTCGAGGTTCACGTCGAGAGTGGCTTCCGTTCCTACGGCGTCCGGAAGCGCACCTAAAACCATGCTGCGGGATTCGAGCAGGCGTGGCTCGGCGCCGGCGTGCGCGATCATGCCGGGCGGATGGCCAGCTCCAGCAAAAAGAAGGCGCCGGCCGGCGCGATCCAATTGCGCAGCCGCGATGGTGAAAAAGAAAACTGAACTGCCGATATTGTGCATAACGAAACGATTCAACTGGCGAAGCATCGTCGCCAGTGGCACGCCGTTGCGAAGCTGGGTCATGGTTTCGGCGTAAATCCGGTTGGCCACAAGAGCGGACCCAATGCCGTGCCCCGAAACGTCGCAAACTAGCAAATTCAGGGAATCGTCATTCAAAGGAGTCACCAAACCGAAGTCGCCTCCGATCGTGCGCACGGGAT
>PKWH01000156.1:0-607 GCA_003131985.1 Acidobacteriota bacterium
AGATCACTTGCGATTTCATCGCGGGATGCGACGGCTCTCATGGTATTTGCCGGCCGTCAATTCCGGACGGCGTGCTTACGCTGTACGAGCGGGTTTATCCGTTTGCGTGGCTGGGAATATTGGCGGAAGCGCCGCCTTCGTCGGAAGAACTGATCTACGCTTATCACGAGCGCGGATTCGCGCTGCTCAGTATGCGGTCGCCGCAAATCAGCAGGCTCTATCTGCAGTGCAAGCCTGACGAGAACTTGGTGGAGTGGTCGGACGAACGAATTTGGGAGGAGCTGCATACCAGGCTGGCAACCACGGAGGGTTGGAGGCTGATCGAAGGGCCCATCATTCAGAAGGGCGTTACCGGAATGCGCAGCTCGGTGATTGAGCCGATGCAGCACGGCAAGCTATTTATTGCGGGGGATGCGGCGCATATCGTTCCGCCAACGGGGGCGAAAGGGCTGAATCTGGCCGTGGCAGACGTGCGAGTGCTGGCTCGAGCGCTCGGCGAATATTATGCTTCGGGACGTCAGAATCTGCTGGAGGCGTACTCGAAGACTTGTTTGCGGCGCGTTTGGAAAGTGCAGCGGTTTTCGTGGTGGATGACTTCCATGCTGCA
>PKWH01000156.1:655-5003 GCA_003131985.1 Acidobacteriota bacterium
CTTACGACTTCCACTTCTTTCGACTGAACCAAATTCCAGTGAGTCCAGTAGCGAGCATTAACAACGTTTCCGGCTCGGGCGCGGGAATTGGCGGCGGAACTATCGGCGGTATTACCGGTGGAGTGACTCCGTGCGACGGAGGGCCGCCGCCTCCACCAATAGGGGGACCCGGAGAACCAATGCCGCCACCGGAGGACCCGGAACTGGTAGAAATTCCGGAAGTCGGCGGCGGCGTCAGAGGAACGTCACCAGGGGCAAAAGGTGCACCGAGGAAGTCAGGTGCTCCCGCTAGAGTCTCGGCCATTGCCGGTGGCGCCCCTTCAAACTCAGGTTCAGCAGCCATGACGGGGCCAGCCGGAGCTTCGGCGACACGGTTTCCGCAGCGAGTTCTGGCCATGTGTTCGCCGTCGGTAATTACGGCTTCACCCTTGTGAAGGGTGAAGCGCTTCTTGGACCAGAACACTCGATTGCCAAGACGGTAGGACACGTAGAGAAGGCGGTCTTGATCCAAGCGAACGACTCGTGCTCTTGCGACGTCGAAATCACCGTAATGTTCGGCGACGACAGGATCGCGGGTAACTGAATTCCTCAATTCGGCGGCGCTTTCTACGCCGCCCGGAATCACGGAATAGGGATAGATGGCGCGGGCGGAGTCATTCCCGTCCAGCGAAATTTGCTGAGGATCTTGATTATCGGCAGCGGATAGGAATGAAGAAGAATAAGCAGGTGCAATTTGGCTGGAGTCGGTCGGGGCAAGCGCAGTCCAAACCGAGAAACTGCCCAAGGTCAAGACTGCCAGTGCTCCCAAGCGGCGGAGGTCGATCTTTCGCGCAAACTTGGCCCCGAATGTCCGAAACTGCTCCATTTACCCTGATTTGACGACAGATTAGAATTGCTGGGAATCTGTGTCGAGAAGGGATTATGCATTTGTTTAACCATTTAAGCCACTTCTGAAATCGGCCATAGGCTGGGTAGGTTTTTGCTCTCAAGCCTGCGGAACGACATGACTTGCTTTGGGTTGGAATCCCGTTCGAGTTCGAATT
Source organism: Acidobacteriota bacterium (assembly GCA_003131985.1). Taxonomy (GTDB): domain Bacteria; phylum Acidobacteriota; class Terriglobia; order Acidiferrales; family UBA7541; genus Palsa-295. The sequence continues at coordinate 1,699 of PKWH01000156.1, forward strand.
TGGAGAAATCCGATTTGGGAATGGTAGGAAGGTGGTTTCCCGAAAATAGTACTTTCGTTCTGGGTTCCGGCTCCGCTACTAAAGCCCGACTAAGAGGCTTTCTTGAATTATTTCAGCTGCGCGGGGAGGAATTACGAGAAACAATGCGGTTCTTCAGTTCTACTGGCTGGAACTCTGAAACACACTGCTGCGCGGGGTTGTGATTTAGGTTCCAGAGCGCATAGCCGACACCCAGGAACGGACCCACAATCATCGCGATGACTGCCAGCAAAAACAGAACCAGGAACATAAGCACAATCACAATGACCGGCATTGGACCCTTTCCTCTTTGCCCCGCGTCTAATTTCTGACAGCAACTGACCGGGTTGGGGCCACTCTTTTAGACGTATTTAATGAACCCTAGGATTCCGGAAAAGTTGCGGCTTTGTAATCATTAATTGCGTCGCTGTGATTGCTGTGCACCGGCTCGGCTGGCGGGTGTGTGGCGCGAATTTGCATTCGGGCCGCAAATTTTTGTCGAGCTGACCGTGGTTTTTTTTGGCGTAGTGTGCGTGCAATAATGATGCTGCGGTTGTATCGCGTGAAACCGCCCGGGAAGAGTCTCTGCGCTTTCCGAACGGTTCCAGGGGTCCCTTGAATGTGGATAGTTCGACTAGCATTACGCAGGCCTTACACGTTCGTGGTGATGTCGATTTTATTGCTGATACTTGGTCCTGTCGCCATTCTGCGCACGCCCACGGACATTTTTCCGAATATTGATATCCCCGTGGTCAGCGTCATCTGGAACTACACCGGACTATCTCCCGAGGAAATGTCCAACCGAATTATTTTTAACTACGAGAGATCGCTCACAACTACGGTAAACGATATCGAGCACATTGAGTCGCAATCATTGAGCGGTATCGCGGTTGTGAAGATTTTTTTCCATCAGGGCGTGCAAGTGGCCAATGCAATTGCACAGGTCACCGCGATATCGCAGCCTATCGTGCGGACTTTGCCTCCCGGAACCACGCCGCCTTTCATCATCACTTACAACGCTTCGACGGTCCCTATCCTTCAGCTCGCCCTCTCGGGAAAAGGGCTATCGGAACAGCAGCTGGGTGACATTGGATTGAACTTTCTCCGCACCGGACTGGTGACCATCTCGGGCGTCGCGATCCCCTACCCCTATGGCGGCAAGCAGCGGCAAGTTCAAGTGGATCTGAATACGACGGCGTTGCAGGCAAAAGGGCTTTCGCCGCTGGACGTGGTTAACGCCATTACCCTGCAGAATCTGATTCTGCCGGCGGGCACAACGAAGATCGGGACGTTTGAGTACCAGGTGGACATGAATGGAGCCCCTGCCACAGTAAACGAACTCAACGATCTGCCGATCAAGACAGTTGGGAGCAGCACCATCTACATTCACGATGTGGCACACGTACGGGACGGTTTTCCGCCGCAAACGAACATTGTCAACGTGGATGGAAAGCGCGCGTCGCTGATGTCGATTCAAAAGAACGGGGACGCATCGACACTCGACATCATTTCAGGTATTAAAGCTCTGCTGCCTCAAATCCAGGCTGGCCTGCCTCCCCAACTGGAGATCAAACCTCTTTCGGACCAGTCCATTTTTGTTCTGGCGTCGATCAAGGGAGTGGTTCGGGAGGCGATTCTTGCCGCGTGTCTTACAGGATTCATGATCCTGGTATTTCTGGGAAGCTGGCGCAGCACGCTGATCATCGCCGTTTCGATTCCACTTTCGATTCTTACGTCGATCATCGTTCTGAGTGCGATGGGCGAAACCATTAACATTATGACTCTCGGCGGCTTGGCGCTGGCCGTGGGAATTCTGGTGGACGACGCCACGGTCGAAATCGAGAACATTAACCGCAACATCGATCAAGGCAAAGAAATCGTGCAGGCCATTCTGGATGGAGCATCGCAGATAGCGGTGCCAGCGTTCGTCTCGACACTTTCGATCTGCATCGTGTTCGTGCCGATGTTTTTTCTTTCCGGAGTAGCGCGGTATTTGTTTGTTCCGCTCGCCGAGGCCGTCTGCTTCGCCATGCTCGCGTCCTATCTGTTATCGCGGACCCTGGTGCCCACCATGGCCAAGTATCTGCTGGTGGCCCAAATTGAGGAGAGCCACGGGGAGGCGCCGAAATCGCGCAATCCGTTTGTGCGAATTCAGCAAAAGTTTGAGCAAGGATTCGAGAAGCTCCGGGACGGCTACCACCGGTTGCTGGAAACATGCATACGTCACGACCGCATATTTGTGATCTGCTTCTTCGCGGCTTGCTTGTTGTCTTTCGTACTTTTGCCGATGGTAGGGCAGGACTTCTTTCCCACGGTTGATAGCGGCGAATTCAAGCTTCACTTGCGGGCGCCGACCGGAACGCGGATTGAAGAGACGGCGGCAATTTGCGAACGCGTGGACGACGACATGCGCCGATTGATTCCCAAGTCAGAGTTAGCCACCATCATCGATAACATCGGTGTGCCTTATAGCGGTTTTAATCTTTCTTACAGCAATTCGGCGCCGATTGGGCCCGGCGACGCCGACATCCTGGTGGAACTATCGAAAAAGCATCGGCCAACAGAAGAATACGTTCACGACCTTCGTGCACGGCTAAGCAGCGATTTTCCCGGCGTGACATTTTATTTTCTGCCTGCGGACATGGTCAGCCAAATCCTGAACTTCGGGTTGCCGGCTCCGATCGATATTCAGATTGTCGGAAGAAACTTAGTCGGCGACCGCGAGTTTGCGGACAAGCTGATGAATCAACTGAAATTCGTTCCCGGCACCACCGATCTCCGAATCCAGCAGCCGTTCGACCAGCCGAAGCTGCATTTTGACATCGACCGCACCAAGGCGCAGGAAATCGGGTACACGCAGCGCGATGTGGCCAACAACCTGTTGATCTCACTAAGCGGAAGTTTTCAAACCGCTCCCAGTTTCTGGCTTGATCCGAAGACAGGGGTGAGCTACAACATCGCGACCCAGATGCCCCAGTACAGAATCGACACGCTTCAGGATCTCGAAAACATTCCGATAACTGGCCCGAATCCGAATGCGCCGCCGGCGATTCTTGCTACTCTCGCTTCGGTCAGCAGAGGAGCGGAGATGGGCGTTGTTTCGCACTACAACGTTCAGCCGGTCATCGATATTTACGGAGCTGTGCAGGGCCGCGACCTGGGAGGTGTGGCCCGCGAAATCGCGCCGATCATCGCGCAAAGCAAGAAATATCTGCCGCGCGGATCGCAGCTCATCGTTCGTGGACAGATTGCCACGATGCAATCCTCGTTCTCGGGGCTTTTGTGGG
>PKWH01000048.1:0-538 GCA_003131985.1 Acidobacteriota bacterium
TGGATAGCGTCGGGCCCCTGATAGTTCTGAAATGCAGAGATTCAGCGGAGCTAGTCCGCAAGCTCGGCGAACAGCAGATTGTCGTCTCAAACCGACGCGACGGTTTGCGCATCGCTCTGCACGTGTACAACACGATCGAGGACGTTAACGCGGTCCTCAAGGCTTTAGAACGCCATCTGGATTTACTGATTCTCGAAAGTGCCGCCACGGAGGCTGTCTAGTCGGACAGTATTCTACGGATTAGCCTTTCGAGCTGAGATCGGACCTCTGTTTTTCTGCAATTTCCAGTACGCCAGCGAGATAAGCAGCAGGAAGGGGAAAAACAAGGGTACGGAATATCGCAGACCGTCGACGAAAAACGTAGTGGCGGCGATGGCGAGCAACGCAATGATGCCGAGAATTGTGGGAATCGGATGCAACGGCAGCCGGAGCGGCAATTGCGCAGCGCGCGCTGGTCCAATCGCGCGGCGGAAGCTCAAGTGAGAGAAGAGAATCACCAGCCAAACGAAGAACATACCAGCGACTGCGACTCCGTAGA
>PKWH01000048.1:572-3488 GCA_003131985.1 Acidobacteriota bacterium
AGCGCCGCCGTTATCACTACGAGATTCATGATGCTCGCTGCGTAGGGAATTCCGGCGGTGGAAAAAGCACGCACAAAGGGGCTGGCCGTAATGTCGCCTCCGGTCTGGTTCCACGGAGTTATTGCCAAGATCACCGCAATTGCTGCCACGTAAAAAATAATCAAGCGGTAGACAATCGTCTTCATGGCCCGTGGGATTGTTTTTTCCGGATTCTGCGCCTCGCCGGCGGTCACGGCGATGATTTCCACACCCATGTAACTCGTGATCGCCAGTGTCGTCGCCAGCCACACTCCTTTACATCCATTCGGCAGAAATCCCCCGTGGCTGGTCAGATTCGAAAGTCCCACCGCCGGTGTCGGGCCAAATCCGCTGATCAGCGCGATTCCCACGCCGATAAAGGCCAGAATCGCCAACACTTTGATCAACGCAAAATAATATTCGAATTCTCCGAAACGACCCACCTGCAGCGTGTTAACCGTCATCAGTATTACCGACGCGCCAGTGACCCAAACCCACTGTGGGACGCTTGGAAACCAGAACCCAAAATAAATCCCCACGGCGGTAACTTCGGCTCCGATCGCAATGATTTGAATCACGCCATAGGTGGCGCGCACCGTGAATCCGGCCCACGGATTCAGATAGCGTTCCGCATAAATTCCAAAGGAGCCGGCCACCGGGTGCACTACCGCCATCTCGGCCAGCGCGTAGGCAACAATCAACGCGACCACGGCTGCGAAAAGGTATGTAACAATCACTCCGGGTCCGGCAAGCCGGATTGTCACGCTGCTGCCTAGAAAAAGGCCCACGCCGATCGCGCCGCCCATCGCCATCATCGAAAGTTGGCGCTGGTTCATCCCACGGCGCAACCCTTCCGCACTTTTCACTGGAATATCGGGATCACTCATTCCGAGCTCGAAGAGCGTAAGAGAAAACGTTGGATCTTGCCGGTGGCAGTTTTCGGGAGCTCGGGGACAAAGCGGAATTCGTGAGGGCATTTGAAGCCAACGAGACGCGTGTGCAGCCAGCCGTTTATCTCGCTGTCGAGGCCTCCTGCGGGATTTGTTAATCCTGTGCGCAACACGATAAACGCGACCGGGCGGACCAGACCCAGCGCATCGGCCATCCCGACCACCGCGCATTCCGCAATGGCCGGATGCGCGAGCAGCGCATTCTCCACTTCCCCCGGTGAGACCCACATGCCTGAAACTTTCATCATGTCGTCGGCGCGGCCGGCGTAATGATAAAAACCTTCGGCATCGCGCGTGAACTTGTCGCCGGTAAATACCCAGCCGTCCTGCTTCACTCGCGCGGTGAGTTCGGGAATTTGCCAGTACTCGGCGAAAGCGCTTTCGCCCTTCACCCACAAATTTCCGATTTCGCCATCAGCGACCGCCTCACGCGCTTCGTCAACTATGCGCGCTTCGTATCCGGGAACCTCGCGGCCGCAAGTCCCAGGGCGCGCTTCCCCGGGCCGCGCAGAGAGAAAAACATGTAGCATTTCGGTCGAACCGATGCCATCCAGAATTTCAAGTCCGAACCTTTCGCGAAACCGCTCGAAAATCTCCGCGGGCAATGATTCGCCCGCCGACACTGCGATCCGAATCGAAGAGAAATCCACGTTGAGGCCCTGTTCCGAATCGCGAAGAAGAGCGGCGTAAAAAGTGGGCACTGCGAAAAACACGGTCGGGCGGTATTGGGCCACAAGTTGTACCACGCGATCGGGACGCGGGCGCTCGGGATACAGCACCGTGCTAGCGCCGAAAAAAAGCGGGAAATACATGCCATTCCCGAGGCCATAGGCAAAATAGAGTTTCGAAACGGAGAACATCCGATCATCGGCACGAAGAGCCAGGACGCCCTGCGCGAAATTTCGCGAGGTGACCAGCATGTCGCGATGGCGATGCACCGCCGCTTTCGGAGTCCCGCCGCTGCCCGAGGTGTAAAGAAAAAACGCGGCGTCGGTAGCCGTCGTCGGATAAGTTTCTGCGGCTCCGCTACTAACCGGCAGCCAATGGCTAAAATGAACGGTCTTGCACGCCGCATTTTGCAGGCGCGACACAGTACGGCCGAAGACCACAACCAACTCCAGCGCACCCGCCGCGATTCCAGACGTAAATTCAGCCAGGATCGACGCATGCACCATCGCAAAGCGCGCGCCGGAATTCGAAAGGTAATGGCGATAGTCTGCGGCTCGCGCCATCGAATTCACCGGTACGGCGATCGCGCCAATTCTCGCGGCACCGAAGAAACACGCGATGAACTCAACCGAATCAGGCAGCGCGATCAGGACGCGATCCCCGGGCTTGCACCCTGAATCTAGGAGCGCACGCGCCACGCGATTCACTTCAGTTTCCACCTGGGAGTAACTCGCTTCGCGCTCCACTCCCAAAATGGCAAGTTTGTCCGGATGCTCCCGCGCAGGCCGCGAGATGAATTCGTCAGCGATGTTAAATCTGTCCGAGGAAGATTGATCGCGGGTCACGCCGCCGATTCTACATCACAAGCAATTCTCGCCTTGCACTCGAATTGACGGTTTTCTGCGGCGGCATGTTTCGGGCTTGCATGCCACGCAATGGCGCCTCGTTTTTCGTAGCGCCGGGCCCGTCCGTGAATCCGTTCGGGATTCACCCAGAGTCCTTTGCGAAGGGCCGGCTCTTTTNNTTTTCGCCTAACCGGCGCATGCGCTCTTGCAGCTTCTTGCGCAGCGTAGACGGCGCATTCGGATTAAACGCGACAAGGTACCACAGTGGTTGCGTGCGATCCCTGCTGAGGCGCGTGAGCGTAGCCGCGTCGCTATTCGGATGTCGCGCGATGTTTTCGCGTATCGCCGAGTAAGGATGATGCGAAAGATGCCCCAGCGTTTTGGCTGAAACCTTGGGATGCTCGCTGATCAATCGCAGCAAATAGTAGTCTTCT
>PKWH01000054.1 GCA_003131985.1 Acidobacteriota bacterium
TGCGAGCGCTGTTCCGGCGCGAAGCCGTCGAGGGCGAACTGGACGATGAGCTGCGGTTTCATTTCGAGCAGCAGATCGAGAAATATGTCGCGGCGGGGATGCGGCGCGAAGAAGCGAGGCGGCGCGCACGGTTGGAATTTGGTGGAGCGGAGCAGATCAAAGAAGAGTGCCGCGACGCTCGCGGTGTGAGCTTTTTCGAAACGATGGCACAGGACATTCGCTACGGTTTCCGAATGCTGCGCAGAACGCCGGGATTCACGGCCGTCGCGGTTCTAACGCTGGCTCTTGCCATTGGAGCGAACACCGCGCTCTTCTCGATAATCAACGGCGTGCTGCTGAATCCGCTGCCGTATCCGCATCCCGAGCAGTTGGTGACGCTGCACGAGAGCAAGCCAAACTTTCCCACGGGTTCGATTTCCTATCCCAATTTCCGCGATTGGCAAAAGGAGAACCACACTTTTTCCGACATGGCAATTTCGCGTCGCAATTCGTTCAGTCTCACGGGAAAAGGCGAAGCGGAGCGCGTTCAGGCGGAATTCATTTCATCGGATTTTTTCAAAGTCCTCGGTGTCAAGCCTCTGATAGGCCGCACTTTCGCGCCGGGCGAAGACGAAATCGGCGCAGCTGCGCCTATCGCGCTCATCAGCGCCGGCTTCTGGAAAGAAAAACTCGGCTCAGCACCTGACGTTTTGGGGCAAAGTATCACCCTGGACGGGACGTCCTACACCATCGTCGGCGTAATCCCGGCAGAATTTGATCTTCTCACCAACGCCTTTCGCGCATCGCAGATTTACGTTCCCATCGGCCAGTGGACCAATCCGTGGCTGGATCATCGCACCGCGGGTCTCGCCATTCACGGGGTCGGGCGGTTGAAGCCCGGCGTCACGCTGGCGCAGGCGCGCGCGGACATGAACACGATTACCGCCAGCCTCGCCGCTGCTTATCCCGACGTCGACAAAGGAATTGGTGCAACCGTCATCCCGATCAGAGACGAGATGGTAGGCGGCGTCCGTTTTTTCCTGCTTGTGCTTTTGGGTGCTGTCGGTTTCGTGCTGTTGATCGCTTGCGTAAACGTCGCCAATCTTTTGCTTGCGCGCTCGGCCAGCCGGACGCGTGAATTTGCGATTCGCGCCGCGCTAGGAGCGGGTTCGCGCCGGCTGGTGCGCCAACTTCTTACCGAAAGCGTGCTGCTCGCTTTTTTTGGCGCGGTGCTTGGTCTGCTTGTAGCCCAGTGGGGTACGCGCGCCGCGCTCGGCCTGCTGCCTTCGGCATTGCCGCGCGCCGCGGAGATTCACCTCGATTCGCGCGTTCTTATTTTCACCGTGGCTGTCTCGTTTTTCGCCGGAATTCTCTTCGGCCTCGCGCCAGCCCTGAAAATCGCGCGCTCGGATCTGCAAAATCGCCTGAAGGAAGGAGGGCGGGGGGTGAGCGCTTCGCGGCAGGGAACGCAAACGATTTTGGTTCTGGTGGAAGTGGCCATGACTCTCGTGCTTCTGGTCGGCGCCGGCCTGATGATTCGCAGCCTCACCGCATTGTGGAGAGTTGATCCAGGCTTTCGCGCCGACAATGTCCTCACGTTCGGGTTGACCTTGCCCACGTCCACGTTCCATGCGAACGCGGACACCGTTCGCGCGGCTCTCCGGCAGAGCGATGAAGCCATGGAATCGGCGCCCGGCGTTCAAGCGGTATCTTTATCCTGGGGAGCGTTTCCGATGAGTGGGGACGATGAGGAGCTTTTTTGGAATGCAGGACAGCCCAAGCCGACATCCGAAGACGACATGAATTGGGCGTTGAGCTACGTTGTGGAGCCAGATTATTTGCGCGTCATGGGGATTTCCCTCGAGCGTGGCCGCTTTTTCACCGCGGCGGACGATCAACATGCGCCCGACGTCGCCGTCATAGACGAGGTCTTCGCTCGAAAATTTTTTGCCAACGAGAACCCGATCGGCAAGCGGCTGCGCACGATGCAGCACGAGGGCGAAGTTGAGATCGTCGGAGTGGTTAGCCACGTCAACCAGTGGGGCCTCGACTCCGACAGCACAAATTCCCTCCGCGCCCAAATGTACACGCCCTACATGCAGCTTGCCGAGGACGCGATTCAGCTCGCCGCTTCCGGAACCAGCGTAGCGATCCGTTACAGCGGCTCCGCTAATCCCGTGTTCGATTCCGTTCGCCACACTTTGCAGCAGGCGAACAGCGAGAACATCGTCTATAGCGCTCAGACGATGAATGAAGTGATCGCCGATTCGCTGGCCGCTCGCCGGTTTTCGATGGAGATTCTGGGAGTGTTCGCGGCGCTGGCGCTGTTGCTTTCGAGCGTTGGGATTTACGGCGTGATCTCTTATGGCGTGGGGCAGCGCACGCAGGAGATCGGAATTCGGCTGGCGCTCGGGGCACAGCGCGGAGATGTGTTGAGACTGGTCCTGGGGCAGGCAGCGCGAATGACGCTGATTGGCGTGGCGATTGGTCTGGGGGCGGCCTTCGGATTGACTCGACTGATGAACACTATGCTGTTCGGAGTGAGCGCGACGGATCCGCTGACGTTTGGAGGCGTGGCACTGCTGTTGGCGCTGGTGGCTCTAGCGGCGGCCTATATTCCCGCGCGGCGAGCGACGCGAGTGGATCCCATGGTTGCGCTGCGCTATGAATGAAGTGCGAGAAGAAGAGCAGAAATCCGCGCCGGGCTAGTCTTGGCGTAGCGCGGTCATCGGGTCTACCCGGCTTGCGCGACGGGCCGGCACAAAACTTGCGAGCAGGGCTGCCACTACCAGCACGGGAACGGTGATGGCTAGAGTCGATGGCTCGGTGGGTAACATTCCTTCCACCAGGTGCTGCAGTCCTCGTCCCGCGGCCAGGGCGGCAACGATGCCCACAGCAATGCCTCCGAAGATCATTCCAAGACTCTGGCGGAACACAAGCCACATGACATCGGCGGGACGAGCACCCAGCGCCATGCGAACACCGATTTCCGGCACGCGCTGGCCGGTCAAATAAGCCAGCACACCATAAATGCCGATGCACGCAAGCAGGAGAGCCAAGCCGGCAAATATGCCGAACAGCAGCAAAAGGAAGCGCTGCCGAGCGAGCGTGCCGCTCGCGAGCTGCTCCATGGTCCGAACCTCGTAGAGAACTTGATCGCCGGCAGCACCGCGCACTTGCTGGCGCAGCGATTCGACGACACTTAGTGGTGCGACACTCGTCCGTACGGCCACGGACATGAGTTGAGACCAACGAGGCAGCAAAGGGTCCGGCACTTGCGCAAAGTTGTAGTAGAGCTGCGCGCGCACTTGAGCTTGGTCGTCGCCGGCGAGGCCCCAATGCCGAACATGGCCGACCACGCCGACGACCAGGACCGGGTCGGGTGCTTTGCTGTCTGAAGAGAAAGGGCTGGACGTTCCCGGGATCCAGAGGCGTCGCCCGACTGGATCCTGTGTTCCGAAAGCTTGTTTTGACAAAACGTCGTCAATCACGACAACGAGCTGATTGCCGATGCGATCCTGGTCATCGAAGAATCGGCCTCGGCGCAATGGTATGCCCATCACGTTCAAATAATCGGGCGTCACACTGGTCGCCAGTGTCATTGGTTGCTGATTTTCGGGTGGAATGTCCGCGCTAGTGGAGTAACCAATTTGGTTGTTGCCCTCACGCATGGGAAAAGTATCGACGAGTGCGACGGACTGAACTCCGGGGACGCGGCTTGCGCGGCTCAAAACATCCTGCCAGGCGGGACGAATTCGGCCAGGATCTGCGAGAGTGGCGGGTGAAAGAGCCATGCGGGTGACCAGGACATTGTTTACGTTCACGCCAGGGTCAAGCGATGACAGCATCAGAAGTGTGCGCCCCAGCATTCCTGCAGCGACCAGTAACACGATCGCAAGAGCGATCTCGGAGATCACAAACGCGCTGTGCAGACGACGCGAGGTCCCGGCAACCGATCGTGCTCCGGCACGGAGGGCCTGCTCCAAGCCGCGTGCTGGAGAGCGCAGGGCAGGCGCCAGTCCGAACAGAAGACCACTCAACAGGGAGACAGAGATCGCAAACAGCATCACACGCCAATCGAGATGGACCTCCTGCGCGCGCGGCAAGCTGCCGGGCCAAAACGCTATGAACGGGCGCACGCCAACGTCGGCAAGCAGGAGGCCGAGCAATCCTCCCGAAAGCGCGAGTACCGCACTTTCGGTGAGGCATTGACGCACCAAGCGGCTGCGGCTCGCACCCAGTGCTGCGCGCATGGAAAGTTCGCGCTCGCGGGAAACGGCGCGCGCCAGCAAAAGGCTGGCGACATTTACGCAGGCGATCAGCAGGACCAGACTGACCGCGCCCAACAGCAGCCAAAGGGTAGAACGCACATCTCCAACCTCAGGGCGGAGCGGCTGAACTAGAAAGGTGCGGCCGGCATTCGTGTCGGCGTACTCTTCGGCCAAATGACGGCCAATCAAGCCCAACTCAGCTTGTGCGTTCGCCAGTGTCGCGCCGGGCCGGAGGCGCGCTACGACGCCAATGGGATGGGCAGAGCGATTTTGCAGATATGCTGCGGTGTTCTGGCCTATTGGGGTATATACGTCCGGCTCAATTCCGTCCAGCCTGAAGTCGGCGGGTGCGATGCCGACAACCGTGTAGCGCTTTTGGTCAAGAACAACTGAAGTACCGAGCGCTTCCGGTCTTCCGGCGAAGTGACGCTGCCAGAAACTGTAGCCCAGGATCATGACGGGCGCCCCGCCAGGAAGATCTTCTCCAGGCATGAACGCGCGGCCGTGGGCGAGGTTCACGCGCAAAACGGAAAATAGGCCGGACGAGATCTCGCGGAGGTCGACATATTCGGGTGGTCCCGGCTCGCTAACCGTGCCTCCGTCGTAGAGTGTCCCGGCCATCTCTAGGGAGCGGCTGTCACGTTTGCAATCGAGAAAATCGGGATATGCAACGTTCTGTTCGCCGAAAATTTTTGTATTCCACGTTTCCGTGTGACCACGAACCGTGACCAGATTATTGGGCTCGGGATAAGGCAGCGGCTTTAATAGAACGCCATTGACCACGGTGAACATCACAGTGGTTGCTCCGGTGCCTAGCGCAAGCGTCAACAGGGCGACGGCCGCGAACGCGCGATTCTTGCGGAGCATGCGCAGCGCAAAGCGAATGTCTTGCAGCAGATCTTCGAGCCACCGTGTGCCGCGAGCATCGCGGCAGTATTCCTTCACTTGCTCCGGGCCACCGAGAGCAAGCGCGGCTTGTCTGCGTGCTTCTTCGGGATCGTGGCCATTCGCGATCAGCTCGCTCTCGTATTGGTCAAGATGAAAGCGGAGTTCTTTCTCGAGCTGCTCTTCCATTTGTCTTCGGCGCCAGAGGCGCTGCAACCAGTTCATCGAGTACCTCCCTCAGACATTTTGAGGATCAGGCCGACGGCTGCCGCTAATCGATCCCAGCTCGCGGCTTCCGTTTCGAGCTGTGCTCGCCCTTTGCGGGTCAGCCGATAAAACTTTGCCTCACGTCCAGTGTCGGTGTCTTTCCAATCCGCAGCGAGCAATCCGCGATTTTCGAGCCTGTGCAACGCGGGGTAGAGCGACCCTTGAGGTACCTGGACAACATCGCGCGAGACCTGTTGCAAGCGTTGTGCGATGGCGTATCCATGTACCGGTCCCAACGCGACAACTTTCAAGATCAACAAGTCCAGGGTGCCTTGGGGAAGGTCCGATTTCTCCGTCATCGCTTACACCTCCTACTTCTACATATCTATCACAGGACGTGTAGGAGTGCAAGGTGTGTACTTTGTCGTGGGCGATGGGTGGAAGTGGCTCAAGTGCGGGGAAGGAAATTCAAAACTCTTCGCCCTTTCGAAGGCGCCGGACGCGCTTAGAGTTCCTGACCTTTTGGTGAGGGGGCGAAGCGGCGCAGGAGCGCAATGGAAGTTACCAAAACCAGGATGAGGAATCCCAGCAGGCCCAGCTCGAACATGCTAGCTCGAAATATGCTGGCACCTTCGGTGGACCAGGTTCCACCTTTTGTGAGTGTCGCAGCTTCCAAGGTGATCACAAGGATGCGCCGAATGGAAGCGATCAGGCCGACCACCAGGAATGGTTCGGTAACCAGATAGTGTGAGTGGATAGAGATGCGCACGGTGTGGAGAATTTCGACGAGCATCAGGACGACGAGCAGTTGGTCGAGGACGAGAAGGGTCTGGGTGACGATGGTCCAATGGGCGAGGCCGTCCCAAAGCATTTTGGCGGCGTTTGCGCTGGTGCCGAGCGCGGTTATAAAAAGCAAGATGGCGAGGATGGTGTAGACGACCACCTCGGCTTTGCTCAGATAGTCGCTAAAGTGGGCCCGAATCTTTTCTTCGGCCATTTGAGGTCACTCGCTGAATCGGACTGGTTTGGGCCTATTGACGGGCAGAGTATAGCGATAAGCGGTTCCAGCGGAAAGCGAGAACGTTGTCTGAATTCGACTAAACAGCGGACCTGGTAGCCTGCCGCAACTCAGCGGGAATAGCGGCGGACGGAGAGCGAGATGGGTAAGCCGACGCAGAGGCAGTGTTCGGCGAATTCGCAAAATTTGTAAATAAACGCCATGTGGCCGTGGGGAGCGGCCGAGAGCGGCAGTACGACCAAGTGCATCGCGAGATAAACCAAGCCGCCGAAGATGAGGCCGCACAGGACGGCGCTGTGGACTAAGAACGGGAGTTTGCGGCTAGCGAGGTAGTACACGGTTGCGGCGCCAAACGCGATCACGAAGTGCAGGACGACTCCCAAGGCGGCGGTTTGAGGGCCACCGTCGTACGATTTCACGCCGAGAACGCCGCTGGCGATTGTTTGCGGAATTAGAATAGGCGCGTTGGGGCTGTAAACCACGACGGCGTAAATCAGGTCGAGGATGCCGACGATAAGTCCGCCTACGGCGATAGCCAGAAAGGGCTGCGGGTTTGCGGGTGCAGAAGCTGCAGGCCCGCTCCTTGCAAGGTTTGCCATCGAGAGTCTCCTAACGCGGCGTTAGGCCGAATCGAATCCACTGCATGCCCTCTTGGGGCAATCTCCGCGCGAGACCAGTAGAAAAAAGTTCAGACGGCTGCTGGCGACCGTCGTTAGCACCGATTCTAAACCAAATTCTCGGCGGATGACTGGACGATCGAAATTTCGGAGGCTGGTAGCGTGAGACGGTGGTGGAAGAAAACTCCACCCGGCCTTTCGTACAGGTAACGCGGACGAGACTCGCGCTGGGAAGCTCGTTGACCATATCCGGAGGCCGACATACCGTTGATTTAAGAGCCTGAGCTTCCGGAATGGAGACAACGATGAAAGATGTGCGCAGGATTAGTGCGTTACCGAAGTCCTTACCCGTCCAGCAGCACATTTGCGAGCTGCGACGGCAAGCTCGCATATTCGCATTTTCTGCGGCCGCTCTTGGTCTGTTGCTTGTGGCGCTGAACTTCGCACCGGTCGCGCTCGGTCAGTCGCAATCGGGATCTTCTTCGGCACCGGCATCACAGGGCTCGGCGCAAAGTTCTGCTCAGGCTAAAGCTCAAGCACCTTCGCAGTCCGAGCCGCAAATGCAAGATCAGTCGGCGCCGCCGGCGGAATCGCTGGCAGACGCTGCGCGTAGGGCGAAAGCGCAAAAAACGAACTCCGGGGCTGGCAAGGTTTACACCGAGGAAAAGTTGGCTGGGCTGTCGGGCCGCGGTATTTCGACCGTGGGGGCCGGGAATCAAGGGGGAGACGCTTCATCGGGTTCAGGAGATTCATACGCGAACTCCGGCGCGAACGCTGTTCCGCAATCCGGGAAAAGTGACGAACAGTATTGGCGCGGCAAAGCGCAAGCGATACGGGATCAAATGGCCGGTCTGGACAAGCAAATCGCCGGCATCCAGGAAGAGATCAAGGAAAAGGGTGCAGTCACTGTCGATCCCATGAGCGGGGTGCAGGCGGGCGTGATTTATATCGAGGACCGGAACCGCCAAATCAAGGAGATCGAAGGACAAAAAGCCAAGCTGCAGGAACAGTTGGATGCTTTGGCCGAAGAGGGGCGCAAAGCCGGCGCAGATTCCGGCTGGTTCCGCTAAGACATATGGAAAAATTTCACTTACTGCTTTCGATGAGGAGCTGGCTTCTGGCTATCTGTGCTGTCAAGGCAGCAGATGTTCTCGCATCGACAAGAACGAAAGCCCTCCGAGTCTGGAATCAGCGGCAGCGCTGACGAGCACTTCTGATTAGTCCTATCGAACCATCATTCATGCCGCAGTGCGACCAATGGATCTATTCGCGCGGCGCGTCGAGCGGGCAGCCAGCAAGCCAGAAGTCCAGTAATCAGTAACACAATCGGAACACATGTCAGAGTCCAAGGATCGTAAGGCGAAACTCCCCAGAGCTGTGTCCGGATGATTTTTCCTAACGCGACACTGGCTAGCAATCCTATCCCCACCCCGATGGCCACTAGCCGGAGGCCCATGCGAATGATCATCACCAGCACATCGGAGCCTTCCGCACCGAGGGCCATGCGAATCCCGATTTCCTGAGTGCGTTGCGCTGTGGTGTAGGCGAGCACGCTATAAACACCAATGGTCACCAGGATCAGTCCGATGGAGGCAAAAATCATTATCAGCATAAAGGCGAACCGTGGCCCGGCGTAAGACCACTGGCTGATGTAGCCTTCCAAAGTGCCGGTGAATGTGAGGGCGACGTTAGAGTCGGTGGCCCAGATTTCGTGGCGCACGACGTTCATCATGGATAGGGGCTCTTGCGTGGTACGAACCAAGATGCCGCGGAATGCCGAGCCGGTCACGGTATAGGGTACCCAGATTTCCGGACCAGGAGGATCCTGGAGGCCGCGGTTCTTAAGGTCGGCAACTACTCCTACGATCTCGAAAGTCGGATCCGTCACGCTGTCTGAAAATTCAGAAAGTTGCGCGATGCGCACGTGATTGCCGATGGGATTCTCTCCGGGCAGGTACCTCTTCACAAACGCCTGATTCACTATCGCGAGCTTGCGAGCGTCATTGACCTCCGCCTCGGTGAAAGGTCTCCCCTCGAGGAACTGGATTTTGAGAACAGGGAAGTAACCTTCGCTACAGAGTTGAAACATGGCGTTCCATTTTTCCGAGTGCGTCTTGCCGGGGATTTCGATATCGCTGATTAGTCCGCCGTAAGGAGGCAGCGTACTGGTCTCGGTGGCCGCCACAACACCCGGCAGGGCCTTCAGGCGCTGCAACAGCGGACGGTAAAAACCAGCCAACTGGCCCGCGGTTTTGTAGCGTTCCGCCGGGAGCGGCAAACGCGCGACGAGGATATGATCCGGTTGGAAGCCGAGATGCACTTCGCGGAGAGCCACGAAACTCCGCATCAAAAGGCCCGCAGCTACCAGAAGTGTGAGAGAAAGCGCGACCTCCGTCACTACGAGTGCGTTGCGGAACTTTCCATGACGGAAACCACCGCTGAACCCTTTGCCCGTGTCGCGCAGCGGCTCGTTCAGGTCTTTTCGAGCGGCCTTTAGCGCGGGGACCAGACCAAAGATGAGCGCCGTCACGATCGCTACGGTCAGCGTAAAGAGCAGAACTGTCGTATTGAGCTGGATGACCGCTTCCGCGGGAATAATGTCTTGCGGCATGAGCACCACGATGAATTTCAAACCGGCCCACGCCAGCAGCGTTCCCAGCAGAGCACCATTCAGAGCCAGTATCAAACTCTCGACCAGGAGCTGACTTATCAAACGGCGGCGGCTCGCGCCGAGCGCGGAGCGGATGGCGAATTCTTTTTCGCGAGTCGTGGCTCGGGCGAGAAGAAGGTTCGCCACGTTTCCGCAGCCGATCAATAGGAGCAATCCGACGGCGGCAAGCACGATGTAAAGAGTGTTGCGGAACTGCCCCACGACTATATCCGCCAGAGATTGAATTTCCACCGTAAAGTGTTTCGGGTAATCCTTAGGGTAGACCGCTGCGAGCTGATTCGCCACGACGGTCAAATCAGCTTCGGCCTGTTTCACCGAAACGCGGCGCTTTAAGTGTCCCAAAAAAAACCAATGGCGCGTAAAAGCTCCGGATCGGTCCGTAGCCGCAACCGTGCGGCTGGGCTTATCGGGAATCCACACATCAGCGTCGGCCCAAGCAAAGCGCGCGGGCATGATGCCGATCAGCGTTCGCGACGTGTCATTCAGCAGGAAGTTTTTGTTTAGGATACTCGGATCGGCTCCAAAGTCTTTGACCCAGGTCCTGTAGCGCAAGACGAAGACTGGAGGCGCACCCGGGTCATAGTCCGCCGGCTGCATCACACGGCCGAGGAACGCAGGCATATCCAAAAATTCGAACGTCCCCGGCGTGACGAAATCTCCCTGGAAGCGCCGTGTGCCTTCGTCGGAGCGATACAGCACGTCCAAGGTGTCGTCGCCTATCACACGATCAAAAACATGGTTCTGCGCCACGTAATCCAGAAATTCTGGCCCGCTGAAGTCAACGCGTCCGCCAGGCTCATTTCGTTCCGTGTCGTGGATCTGTATGGACATGTAGCGCTGCGCATCGGGGTAAGGAAACGGCTCCATCAGGATGTTTTCCATGACGCTGAAAATCGCGGTGGAAGCCCCAATCCCCAGCGCCAGCGTGAGGACTGCGACAATGGCAAAGCCGAGACCCTTTCGTAGATTTCTTAATGCGTAGCGGATATCCTGTACAAGTGTTTCCATAGAACCTCAAGCACGACTGAGTTTCTCGTGCTCGCAAAGACGTATTGAAACATAAATTGTTCGACGCAGCCCCGCCAAATAGGTTGTTTTTGCTCGGCGTTTGGCGGAGGAATTTGATGCTCGCACCGACGGGAGAAGAGAACAAGTGGGTTTGCGGATTCTTCGCGCAGGTGCGAGAATACCTGCATGACAAAACTATTCACTATGGCGGTAAGCATATTGGCGGCGGTCGTGATGTTGAGCGGGAGCGCCTGCGCGCGGCAGACGTCAACCTCGAGTGATCTAAAAACGGACAAAGACAAAGCCAGCTACGCGGTGGGATTGAGCGTGGGAAAAAGCTTGCAGAGGGAATCCATCGACGTTGACCCGAGCATCGTTGAGCAGGGCATAAAGGATGCGCTGGCCGGCGGAAAAACGCTGATGACGGACGAGGAAGCGAAGGCTGCGATGGCCACTCTGAGAGCGGCGGCGCAGAAAAACCAGGAGGCAAAGATGGCGCAAGCCGGAGATGCAAACAAGAAAGAAGGCGACGCGTTTTTGGCCGCCAACAAGACGAAAGAAGGCGTGGTTACGCTGCCGAGCGGGCTTCAGTACAAAATTTTGACTGCAGGGACGGGCGCGAAACCTACCGCCGCTGATACCGTGATCTGCAATTACAAAGGCACGTTGATTAATGGCAAAGAATTTGACGCTTCTTCGAAGCACGGCGGGCCGGCGACGTTTCCGGTCAGTGGCGTGATCAAGGGGTGGACTGAGGCTTTGCAACTCATGCCCGTGGGATCGAAGTGGCAACTCTTTATTCCTCCTGACCTGGCCTATGGCCAACGCGGCGCGGGCGGCGACATCGGACCCGGAGCCACGCTGATTTTTGAGGTAGAACTGGTCTCGATCAAGGGCAAATAGTCCCGCGTAAGAAGCGCATCCGGGAAAGGGCCGAGCGGGAAAGGCCGCGATCAAAGAGAAGATTTCGTCTCGGCGGGCGACTTTAGGCGGCCGATCCGATTTCCCGCAGAAACGTTTCCTGTGTTGTGCCGCCGTTTGACACGCCTCCAGCCCTCTTTTATTATGCAGAAACGGCGTTTGGAAGGCTGCGGTTCGGTATAAGCTAGTACCGCGAGGCGAAGCGGCGCACGTAAACCCCCAATGTTCAGCATTCCACACCTGGTTATAATCTTCGTCGTGGTTCTGGTGGTATTTGGACCGGAAAAACTGCCGGATTTGGCGCGCAATATCGGGAAAATACTGGGAGAATTCCGG
>PKWH01000221.1:0-728 GCA_003131985.1 Acidobacteriota bacterium
GGCGACGAGCGGGCATTGCATGCCGTGTCGCCGCATGCATTGCCGGTGCAAACAGAAAACCAATTCCAATTTCGTCAATCGACTGCGCCACGCGTTGGGGTTCGAGATCGATCCGCACGCCGAGAGCTTCCAGCACGTCGGCAGACCCGCACTGTGAGCTGATCGAGCGGTTTCCGTGCTTCGCCACGCGGACGCCCGCGCCCGCGACAACAAACGCTGCGGCGGTTGAAACATTAAACGTGCCCTTAGCGTCGCCTCCGGTGCCGCAGGTGTCAACGAGCGGTTCATTTACACGCGCATGATCCTGTGGAAATATTTTAGTTGCGTGACGCCGCATCGCGGTGGCGAAGCCAACCAGCTCCTCAACGGTTTCGCCTTTAATTTGCAACGCAGAGAGCAGCTCCAAAATCTGCGCATCCGTCGCGCGGCCGGAAAGAATCTGCTCCATCGCGCCATCGGCTTCGGCGCGTGACAGATCTACTCCCGTGGAGATTTTCATTAACGCTTCGTGAATCATCGTGATCGTCCGCGAACGAATTCTTTGGGCGGATTTTGCTCTACACCGACGAAGGGGAACGCCTTGCTCGCACTCGCGGTTGTAGGTAAACTTCTTTGTTTCGATTGCAGACAAATTCTAGCACTAATGGATGGGCAATGAAGATTCATGAATACCAGGCCAAGGCCATCCTCGCGAAGTTTGGCGTGCCGGTTCCGCGCGGCGAGATGGT
>PKWH01000221.1:822-6072 GCA_003131985.1 Acidobacteriota bacterium
GTGGATCGCGTAACCGGCATGCCGATTTTCATGGCCAGCGCTTCTGGCGGCATGGAGATTGAGGAAGTTGCGAAAGACCATCCGGAAGCGATTCTGCGCGAGACGATTGATCCCGCAAGCGGTTTCCAGGCGTTCCAAGCTCGGAAAATTGCATTCGGGCTGGGCCTTGCACCGGAAGTTGTAAATGCCGCTGTCCCGTTTTTTCAATCGCTTTACCGCGCGTTTATCGAAACGGATGCGTCCATGATTGAAATCAATCCTTGCGTCGTCACAGGCGACGGCCGCCTGGTTGCGCTCGACGCAAAAGTGATTTTTGACGACAACGCGCTCTATCGCCATCCCGAGTACAAAGACTTGCGCGATCTCGACGAAGAGACGCCGCTGGAAGTGGAAGCCTCAAAATTCAAACTGAACTACATCAAGCTCGATGGCACCGTCGGCTGCATGGTCAACGGCGCCGGCCTGGCCATGGCGACGATGGACATCATCAAGCTGAGCGGCGGAAGTCCGGCGAATTTTCTCGATGTAGGCGGCGGCGCTTCCGAAGACCAGGTAAAAAACGCTTTTCGCATTCTGCTGAGCGACCCCAACGTCAAAGCCGTGTTCGTGAATATTTTTGGAGGCATCCTTCGCTGCGACGTTCTCGCCAGCGGAGTCGTAAATGCGGCGAAAGAGCTGAGGTTTAAGATTCCGGTCGTGGTGCGAATGGAAGGCACAAACGTGAAGCAAGGCCAGGAAATCCTGCGCAACTCGGGGTTGAATTTCACTATCGCCGCTGGCATGAAAGACGGCGCCGAAAAAGTCGTGAAGCTCGCCGGAGGTGCGCGATGAGCGTTCTCGTCGGCAAGAACACGCGCGTGCTGGTCCAGGGCCTCACCGGCCGCGAAGGCAGCTTTCACGCGCAACAAATGATCGACTACGGAACGAAGGTGGTCGGCGGCGTCACGCCCGGCAAAGGGGGCACCAAACATCTTGGCGTCCGAGTGTTTAATACCGTAGCCGAGGCGGCGAAGGCCACACACGCGGATGCTTCTGTGATCTTTGTTCCTCCGCCGTTTGCGGCAGACGCGATTCTCGAAGCCGCCGATGCCGCAGTGCCTCTCGTCATTTGCATCACGGAAGGAATCCCTACGCTAGATATGGTCCGTGTCGCGGCCGTGTTGAAGGATTCCAAGACGCGTCTGATCGGCCCGAACTGTCCCGGGATTATTTCTCCGGGAAAATGCAAAATCGGAATCATGCCTGGTTCGATCCACATGCAAGGCCATGTCGGTCTTGTCAGTCGCAGCGGCACGCTCACTTATGAAGCCGTGGACCAGCTTACTAAGCTCGGCATTGGCCAAAGCACCTGCATCGGAATCGGCGGCGATCCCATCATCGGCACCAGCTTTCTGGATGCCGTGCGCATGTTCAACGAAGATCCTGACACGCACGCCATCGTCTTGATCGGTGAGATCGGCGGCAATGCCGAAGAAGTCGCCGCGGAATACATCAAGAAGCACGTACGAAAGCCCGTGGTCGGCTTCATCGCCGGCCAGACCGCGCCGCCCGGACGTCGCATGGGCCACGCCGGCGCAATCATTAGCGGCGGACAGGGAACTGCTGCCGACAAATACAAAGCAATGCGTGCCGCCGGGATTCATACGGTACAGAGCCCGGCGGAAATCGGACACACGCTAGCCGCCGCGCTGGGTAAGACCGACAGAAAATCGAAAACGAAGTCGAAGACCACGCCCAAGAAAAAGTCCACGGTCAAGACCAAGCTAAAGAAACGGAAAAGCTAGCAGGCCTTGGGCCGTATTTTTCCCACGACAGGAGAGACAGAATGGCAATAGAGCGAACACTCGCAATTATCAAGCCTGACGCGGTTGGCAGGGGACTAACCGGCGAAATACTGAGCCGGATTCATGCAGCGAAATTTCATATCATCGCGATCAAGACTCGGCGACTTACGAAAAAAGAAGCGGAGGGATTTTATGCCGTGCATCGCGAGCGCCCGTTTTTTCAGGAGCTGACGGAATTCATGAGCACGAGCAAAGCGGTTGTAATCGTGCTCGAATCGGAAAACGCGATCGCCAAATGGCGCGATACCATGGGTGCGACGGATCCGGCCAAAGCCGCTTCCGGCACGATCAGGAAAGAACTTGGCGCCAGCATCCAGCACAATTGCACACACGGATCTGACGCAGCGGAAACGGCCGCTTTTGAGATCGGTTACTTCTTTTCAGGCTCGGAGTTGATCTAACAATTCTAGGCGGACGAAACGCTCGAGCGCGGAAAACGCCTTCGATTTGTTCCGTCCGCTTGTGGTTGCGTCAGTTCTTCGGAAAGCCCGGCGAAGCCTCCACCTCTAGAATCTGCTTGGTGTGCCGTTCGCTATGCGCCCCGATAAAAATCAGCCATTCGTAGGCATCCATGGATCCGAATGGGCCGTCGCTAACGTGCTCGCGTAGGTCGGGTGTGGTCTTCATGAATTCGATCGTTCGCGCACGGCTTTTCAGGAAGTGATCCAGGGTCTCCGCCGGTGTCCATCTTCCCGTCGGAACCATTGGCGGCGGGGCCTGTTTCTTCGCGCTGCGGTCGGGAGTCCTCTGGAGGATCATGGCATCGATCTTCGCAAAATCGCGATCGGGCGCGCCCGCTGGCCCGTTTTTCTCAGTGTTCTCCGCGGCTCCAAAAATATAGTCTTCGGCCAGGGCGATGTGTTCGAGCGTCTCCGCCACAGACCACTTGTCCGGCGCAGCTTTGAATTTCCACTGCGCTTCGGAAAGATCTTTGGTGGCTGCAATAATGCCGTCGCGAGTCTGTTCGAGATACTTCACTCCCCGATCGCGGTCGGCTTGCGTTAGGGCCTGGCCAAAAACAGCTGGACCGAGGCAAACGGCTGCACACATAATTAGTAGCGCCTTCCTCATTTCGATTTCTCCTGGGGTGGATTCTGCGTTTCGTTCGCTACGATACGCCCTCCTTTGGCGATGTCAACGGTTATCGGGTTCCCCCGCGGTCGCCGTAAGAGCTCCTCTTCTTGTTCCCACTTTTTCCTTCCGAAAGCTTTCGCGCGACCAGTCGGGTAGAATAGCGCCCGATGGACTCAGTCCGCGAACTAGGTAAATTCCTGCTCGTCGCCGGCATTGTCCTGGCTGCAGCCGGCGCGCTTTTGATCTCTGGTTCGAAACTGCCGTTCCGCTTGGGCCGTTTGCCCGGCGATATTGTCGTGCAGGGCCGCAACGGTGGTTTTTATTTTCCGATAGTGACTTGCATAGTTGTCAGCGTCGTCTTGACGCTGCTGATGTGGATTGTCAATTGTTTCCGTCGCTAATGCCATGAGCCAAGCGAATCTCTTCAACCTGATGCCCGAGCGGCGCGTATGGAAAGTCAGCGAGCTGAACGCGCGCATATGCGAGCTGCTGGAAACCACGCTGCCGGATATTTGGCTCGAAGGCGAAGTGTCCAACTATCGCCCGGCGCAGTCGGGCCATTTGTATTTCACGCTGAAAGACGCGAAGTCGCAAATTCGCTGCGTGTGTTTTCGCGATCAAGTGCGCGGGCTGAAATTTCGCCCGGAAGACGGGTTGCACGTCACCGTGCGTGGCGCGCTCAGCGTGTATGAACCGCGTGGCGAATATCAGATTTACGTCAGCCACATCGAGCCCGTGGGCGCCGGCGCGCTGCAAATCGCTTTCGAGCAATTGAAGAAGCGTCTTGCCGACGAAGGCTTGTTCAACGAAGAAAGAAAAAAGTCGCTACCTGTCCTGCCGCGATGCATCGGCGTCATCACCTCCCCGGCGGGCGCAGCTATTTTCGATATCCTGCGTGTCCTAAAGCGGCGATTCTCGAACGCACACGTGATGCTCTATCCGGTGCAAGTGCAAGGCGACTTGGCGGCTCGCGAAATTGTGGAGGCTCTGCGCCATTTCAACCGTGTGAAATCCGTGGAAGTGATTATTCTCGCGCGAGGCGGCGGCTCGCTCGAAGATTTGTGGGCCTTCAACGAAGAAATAGTGGCGCGCGCAATAGTCGCATCTGAAATCGCGGTGATTGCCGGCATAGGCCACGAGAGCGATTTCACCATTGCGGATTTTGTTTCTGACGTCCGCGCTCCCACACCCTCAGCCGCCGCCGAAATTGTGGTTCGCTCGCGCCATGAATTCGAGGATCATCTCGCCGAGCGTTACCGGCATCTCGTGCAGCAAATGCGCTACCGGCTTTCGGAATTGCGGCATCGCTCCCGCGATTTGCAAACACATCGAGCCTTCCGTCAGCTCGAATTCCTGGTGCGGCGCCGTCGGCAGCTGGTGGACGAACTGTCGTCATCTCTCGCCGTCGGTCTCAGGGAAAAGCTTGTAGTTTCGCGGCAACGTCTTGCTCAAGCGACTACCCGCATCGTTTCCTTCGACCTTCGAAGTCGCGGCCACGTGATTCGACGCCGCATCGAACGGGTGCAAAGCGCGTTGCAGGTTGCGCTGAGCCGCGTCGTCTTGCGCAAACGCCGCCGGTTTACCGCCGCGCACGTGCAATTCGCCGCGCTCGACTTGCGCGCTCGCGTGGGACGCTTGCGCCGGAAGCTCGACCAGCGTTCCACGGAACTGCAAGCACGTTTGCTGCGCGCGCTAGTGACCAAGCGCCGCCGCCTGGAAGCCGCAGCGTTGCAGATTGAAGAGCGCAGCCCGTTTCAACTCCTCGAACGCGGTTACGCCATCGCTTACGACGCCTCTGGAAGGGTGTTGCGCTCGCCGGACCAAGTTGCGTTGGGCGACGACATCTCAGTGCTCATAGCCCGCGGCGAACTCGGCGCCACCGTCCGCAAGAAAAAAGTATCGGAATCGTAATAGCTGCGAGCTATTCGTCGTCCGAAGCGCTGCTGACTTTTAGCACGGCCAGGAACGCTTCTTGGGGGATGTCCACGCGGCCCACGCGCTTCATGCGTTTCTTTCCCTCTTTTTGTTTTTCGAGGAGTTTGCGTTTGCGCGAGATGTCGCCGCCGTAGCATTTGGCAATCACGTTCTTGCGAATAGCGCTGATGGATTCGCGGGCGATGATGCGGCTGCCGATCGCAGCCTGTATGGCGATTTCAAACATCTGCCGGGGGATGAGCTTGCGCAGCCGTGAAACGAGATCGCGTCCGCGATCGTAGGACAGATCGCGATGGCAAATGATCGTCAACGCATCGACAGGCTCGCCACCCACCAACACGTCGAGCTTCACGAGATCGGACTCGCGATAGCCGGACAGGTGATAGTCGAGCGAGGC
>PKWH01000165.1:0-3702 GCA_003131985.1 Acidobacteriota bacterium
AGCGAGGAAGCGCCAGGGATTAGCGTGTTCTATAAAGACAAGAACGGCGACATCTTTCACACTTATTCGGCTTACGCGCGGGGTACCGAGATGTCCGTCGGGACATACAACTACCTCGATCTGGTGCCCAAGGGTCGTGACGAAGACGCTTTGCCTTTTACGATGTCGTGGGTTCGCCATCACGATCGCTACATCGATGGCCGCCTCGCCGATCCGACAAGACCCTACTGGCCCACTATGGCCTCGGACGCGGCGCGCAGCGGGGGATAGCACAACAAGGAGGCTCATTTTTGCTTCGGGATCAAGCTAAGGTTGATCGCGCTGAGGCCCGGCCCCAATATTCTTAGCAGCCGCTATTGCCTATGCGAGCGGAGTGTGTCTCGGATGAAACGTAGGAGCGAGGACATTTGATCGACTGGGGCGGCGTGATCGCCGAAGCGGGCTGATTGATAAAGCTCGGTGAGTTGGGCGACCGGGGCGGAAAGGTCGGTGGCAGAAATGGCAGAGGCAAATTCTAGCGGGGTCTGCGACGGAGCTTTCTTCCAGCCGCGCTTTTCGAGCAGACGCAACATTTCGCGATATTCGAGCGCGGCGAGCGAGGCAGTCAAGTTTCCGCCGCGGCGCGCACGAACTCGCCAGCGCGCGATCAAATAGCTTATTAACGGACGTCCGCGCAGATAAATCAGCAACGCAATCAGGAACACGAGAACGCTGGGCAGAAAATACGGCGAAGCTTCGGTGCGGCGGTCGAGCGCCATCAGCAGGCGGATGCCCTCGCGTTGTTTGTCATGGTAATAGCGCAGCGCTCGCTCGCCCCAGTCACGGGAAGTTTTCTGAACGTTTTGCGCGAGGTTCGTCTGGTGGCTAAAATCGTAATTGATCACCCACTCATCCCACGCGAACTGAAACCAATCCCAATACAAACCCATCCGAGCGAGCAGCCCTTTGCGTTTTCCATTGCCCGCAGGAGTGGGATCGAAAGTGATCCAGCCATAGCCGGGGAAATAAGCTTCGACCCATGCGTGGGCGTCGCTGGCGCGAATGATGTAATCGCCGCCCAAGTCATTGTATTCACCGGGCAAGAATCCGCCCACGTAGCGGGCGGGAATTCCCAAATCGCGAAGCATCACAGTCATGGCGGCGGCAAAATATTCGCAATGGCCTTCGCGCCGCTCGAACAGGAAATAAGCGAGAGGGTCATCCGTCTTGCGGCCGGTTAAATCCAGCGTGTAGCCNNTGCGATTTCTCGACGATTTTTTCTGCGAGCTGCTTGATGCGCGGGTCGAGCTGGGGCACTTGCAGATAAAGGTCGCGGATCTCGTCGGGATAAATCGTCGAAGATTTGCGCAATTGTGCGGGCGGAATTATTGGGAGGAGCGAAACGCCTTCGTAGCGCACCTTGATGTCGTTGTGAAACGGATTGGAGAGCGAACCGGTTTTGTCCAGCAGAAGGTAGGTGCGGTTGCGAGGAACACCGACACGCTCGGATTCGTTGGCGAACCTGCCACGCAACATTTCAGGCCGAGGCGCAACGAACACGGCGTCGGTGGCAACCGGCTCCATCATCACGGTGTAACGCAATGGGAAGAAATCACCGTTGGCGAGACCAGGAGGAGCGAAGCGATACTCGCCGCCAGAATCAGGCGAAATTATAATTTCGTCGTGCGCGGGAGTGAACCAGCGCTTGCCGTCAAAATTTGTGAGCACGATGCCGCGCCAGTGAACATCCTCGGCGCGGCCGGGATCGCCATCCACGTGGATGCGCATCACGACAGCGGAGCTCTGCTGTATTTTTCCGATTTCGCCGATGGTGATGTCATTGCCGAAGCCGGTCATTAAGTTCGGCTGCAGATTCAGCGCGCTCAGGTAGCCGGCCGTGAAACGGGGAATCAAAAAGAAAAAGACGCCCCCAATCAGGAGCGCGCTAACGGCAACGAGGACGGAAGTCAGTCCGAGCGCTCGATTCAATTGACGCGCCATGGGCGAACCGGGCTCGAATGGAGGAGACACGGCTCCGGTTGCGCTGCGGCGTATTTCCAGCGCGACAAAGGTGGAGACGGCCAGAGCGAGAAAAACCGCCAGCATCGCGAGGAAACTTGTCCCCACGGTGAGAATTGCAGAAGACAGCATGCAAGTGAAAGCCAGGACGGCGAGAAAAGCGAAATCGCGATTGGTGCGCGCGGAGTAAAGACGAACGAGCGCGGCGAAGAGCATTAGGTGAATGGCGGCGAGCAGCGCTGCGTACAATGCCGGATTTGGCGCGCCGGCGGATAAGCTTCGCGAGAGAAACCAAAGGTCGATCGGGAAAAATAGAAAGTAAGCGAGAACGAGCCCNNTCGAGCTTGCCGGTAAGTACAACGGCCATGATGGCGGTAGAGACGAGCAGGAACAGCGACACCTCGAAATAGCGTTGTACTGCTGGGAGCGGCGGCGCGCTGGCTGGAGCAGTGGAGCTCATGGTCCTTCTAAGATGCTAGCACTGCGCAGGGCGAGGCACCGCGGTTTGAAGCGAAGCGATGACGCGGAAATAACTGTACTACGGTCCAGAGAGTTTTTTACGACCCTGACTGTAGGGCTAAGTTCGATCACGCAACAACGGAAAGTTTCAGTTGAGCAGTCTCTCGTTCGACAGGAATCGGCTCTTTCGCTTTTCTCAGGCCCTCTATGTAGCAGCGAATGGCGTCCTTTGCCATGTCACGTGCGTGCTCGAGGCTTTTCCCTTCGGTGACGAGACCGGGTAAGGCGGGAACCGTTACAGTGTAGCCGCCTTGTTCGTTGGCTTCGAAGAAAGCCGTGAATTCGTGGACCCTCTCCCGACCGTTCTTCATATCTGAATTATAACCCCGAGATGGATTCACTCCGAGGCTTAGATGCGGCAGCAGCGATTTTGCGCGTGGCGCTGGATACGGGAAGGTGGCTAAGATTTTCGAGCGCGAGGATGCGGGTGCGGGCGAGCTTCGGCAATCGCTCGACGCGTGCAAGGAAGGGGAGCAACGTGATATTGCGAAATGTGACACCGTGTCGCGCCGTGGGAAGCGCTTCGAGAACAATGCCGCGGACGCCAAGACTGGCGCGAAGATGCTTTTCAAGCTCTGCTCGCGGGTGGCGCGCGACTTGCACGGCAGGGAATTGCCACATGCGGGAAAAGAGGACGTGGTCGTGCGCGCCGGGATCTTTCACCAGGATCGTGCGGCCGCGCGGATCGCGAAGAATCGCGGCGGCTATTTTCATGTTTACAGCGATGCGTTTGACGCGGGGAGAAGGGATTTTATCGGTGAGGCCGAGTTTGTATGCTCGGCACCACTTCGAGACGGGGCATATTTCGCAGCGCGGATTTTGCGGCGTGCAAATCGTCTCGCCCAATTCCATTAGCGCCTGATTCCAATCGCCAGGTGAGCCGCAAGCGAGCCAGTCTTGCGCGGTCTTAGCGAGTCGGCGCCAACGATGCGGCCGCCGCAGGTCGCCCCGAATAGCGAGAAGCCGCGCCAGGACGCGCGCGACGTTGCCATCGAGAACGCCGAGCGGCACGTCATAAGCGATGCTCAGTACGGCGGCTGCGGTGTAGCGTCCGATTCCGGGGAGTTGCAGAGCGGCATCCAGCTCGTCCGGGAATTTTCCCTCGTGATGCAAAAGGATTTCTTTTGCGGCGCGGTGCAGGTTGCGTGCGCGGCTGTAATACCCGAGGCCGGACCAGAGTTTCAA
>PKWH01000165.1:3778-4261 GCA_003131985.1 Acidobacteriota bacterium
GGTATTCTCGCACGAACGCGTCTTACTTCAGGAGTTCATGTCGCGCTGGGGCAAGAGCAGATCCCTGTCTGCCGACAGGCAGGCCTCGCTTCGCTCGAGAAGGCAGCGTTAGTGAAGCGTTACAGATTCGCACTAGAGTTGGTCGATGAAGAGGAAATATGAGGAGGACCACAGAGCTGTCGGAATGGAGCGCTGTGAGCGGTTGGTGATGATGATCTTGAAAATTTCATGTTCGGTGGCAAGATCGTCGAGGAATGCGCCGCCAACGGAAGAATTATCAGGTTTGAGCATAGCGAGCTCGCGCAACGCTTCATAGATAATCTCGCCGGCCGGCGCCATCGAACTTGTGAAGCGGTTGGTGCGGAACTGCATCACCGAATTAATTTCGTTGAAGTGCCAGGCGATGCAGGCTGCCATCGTAACCGCGCGCTCGAATCGTTCGGCATGTTCCGCTTCAGCGAGTTTCCCCAGTTCCGCGCGCGG
>PKWH01000340.1:0-274 GCA_003131985.1 Acidobacteriota bacterium
GCGAACACTCCAATGAGCAGCAATGAAAAGCGCGTACCGGCTTGCGCACGATCGACCAGAGTCTCCGCAGGCTGCATCTCCGCGACCAAAAGTTTTGAGTCGAGCGCCTTGATCGCCGCGCGAATGGCGCTTCCTAATTTTGCCGGATCGCCGCCAGTTCGCACGCCCCATTGACCTACAGCGCCTGATCCCAAGAATGCGTCGGCAAAATAAACTTGTTCGCGTCCGCGCTCGGCCAGCGACTCATCGCGCTGGTGTGCAACGACGCCGATAA
>PKWH01000340.1:319-3255 GCA_003131985.1 Acidobacteriota bacterium
CCGGGGGCGTTGTCCGCGTCCGTGAACGTGCGGCCCGCGAGCAAAGGCGTACGCATAACCTCAAAGTAGCCCGGAAGTACGATTTGAAAATCCACAGCCTGAAATTTGCTGGCGTCGGAGAGCGCTTCCTCAGTACCCCAGCGGATGGGGCTGAAGCCTCCAGCCAACGGAAACGGAAACGAGGCCGTAACGCTCTGGACGCCAGGGATGGATTGCAAGCGCTCCTGAATTTGGTGCGTAAACGCGGCGCGTTCTTCCGGTGTCTTTCCTTCACCGTTCCCGAATATTTGAAAAGTCAGGAGACCGCGCGGGTCGAAGCCGGGGTCGATGCGCTGCAGTTGGAGGAAACTCCGGAACATCAATCCCGATCCGGCGAGCAGCACAAATGAGAGGGCGACTTCCGCCACTACCACAAGTTTCCGCAACAAGCCGCCGCTGGCGAGTCCTTCGTTTCGGCTGCTGCCGCGCAGCACATTCATCACGTCCGGTCGCGCGGCGCGCCATGCCGACGCCATGCCGAAGATGGCCGCAGCCAGCAGACCGGCGACCGCCGTGAACGCCAGTACGGCAGAATCGATTCGGATGGTATCCAGACGCGGAAGGTTTGCCGGAGCGATGACTAGCAATTCGTGGATTCCGAACCAAGCGAGTGCGAGGCCCGCCGTGGCACCGATGGCGGCGAGCAGAAACGCCTCGGCCAGCATCTGCCGGGCAAGGTGCCACCAGGTTGCGCCGATTGCCGCGCGCACCGCTAGTTCGCGTTCACGCAGAGAGGCGCGCACCAGCAGAAGGTTGGCCACATTGGCGCAAGCGATTAGTAGGAGGAAAATCACCGCGCCCATGAGCGCGAGAATGGCCGGCCGAACCTCAGAGACAAGATGCTGCCGCATCGGCTCAACTCGGATCGCGTATCCCGCAGTCCGCTGGATTGGAAAGTTTTTCCGCGCCTCCTCCGCGACTCTATCGGCGGACGCCTGTGCGCGTTCTAGCGACACGCCATCTTTCAATCTGCCAACGGCATGAATGGAAACGGTATTGCGATTGGCGCTGTCGTAACCCAAGCGGTTGGCGATCCAGACTTCCGGATCGGGTTCTACGTTTGCTACGGACGGAAAGTACAACTGAAAGTGCGGCGCCAGCACTCCGACGATCTGCGGGCTGAATGGCCCGTTCGTCATCGCGTGTCCAAGCACCGCGGGATTAAGACCGTAGCGCCGCTGGAAGTATTCGTAGCTAAGGATGGCGATGATGGGCAGGCGGGGAGTTGGGGTTTCGGGTTGGACTCCGCCCGGAGGCGGATTAGGCTGTGGTATCCCGTCCGCATCTGTGAAATCACGGCCGAACGCCATCTTGGCGCCTACCAAGCGAAAGAAATTCGTTGTGACCACTGCTAACCGGACTTGCTCAGGCGTTCCATCCTCCAACGGCAGGATGTTGCGGCCCGTGAATACCCCCGCGAAATCTTGGAAAGCGTCTTTCGTGCCGTCGCGCAAATCGATGAAGCTCGCATTAGAGAAAGGGAAGTCCCGGACGTTTCGATTGCGCATATCGCTGGCGGCGATTACGAGACGACCTGGATCTTGATAAGGAAGCGGCCGCAACAGCACGGCATTGGTGACACTGAAGATGGCGGTGCTCGCGCCGACTCCCAAAGCAATAGTCAGAATCGCGGTAAGCGCAAAGACAGGACTTTTCCGCAGCGTTCGGCCCGCGAATGCCAGATCTCGTAACGGCATCGTTCCACCTCATCCATCCGCGCTACGCCGCAAAGAATACCACTTGAGTTGCCCGGGCGCGTCTTCGAGTTTTGTCCACAACGAAGGAGTGGGCGCGCGACATGCACGTTGGACATTCGGTAGGGAATTTCCAGTCCATCAACATTCCTAACTTCGTCCGCCGAGACGAGGTAACGTCCTGTTCGACAGCGAAGTAAATACGAAAACGGCCCGGTGGCTTGGCTCGTTTACTCTCGCCTCAAATAGTACCCACGAACAGGTCAATTAATCTGGACCTCGTGCCAGTTGCACCATACATCACAGCTGGTTAGTCTCCTCTCCTTACGCGCCCAGCTCGTTAAATTGCGAATTCTTAAAAATAATGGAACTTTTTCCGATTGGCAGGGTTTTGGGAGTCAATTCGCAATCTTGAAGGAACTGAGAGGGAACCTTGCGTCGCTCAACTATGCTCGCAGCTGCAGTCGTCTTTCTGGCGTTAATGACTACAAGTTGTGCGCTTACGCCCCGAGGCTCGACCCCGCCCGCTTCGGACACTTTAACGATATCTCCGAGCACCGCGAACGTACGCGCTGGCTCGACCCAGCAATTTACCCCTTCTCTGGCTAACAAGACCTTCACGTGGTCGGTGAACGGCGTGATTGGGGGAGCCGCTGCGACCGGCACGATTAGCGCGACTGGAAATTACACCGCTCCTGCGACTCTTCCTTCGCCGAACACGGTAACGATTGAAGTGGCGGAAACCAAGAAAACTTCGGTTACTAGCTCGAGCGCCGTCACGCTCTGGAATCCCGTGCCCCAGATTTCCGGCATTTCGCCCGCCCAGGTGAATGTCGGCGCGATTACCCTGACGATATCCGGAACCAACTTTGTTAACGGCGCCACAGCATCTTTCGGCGGCGCGAACTTAACGATCATGTCGGTCTCCAGCACGCAAATAATCGCAACCGGAACGGCTACCGTTGCTCAAGCAGGTTTGTCAGAAGCTGTCGTAGTGACCAACCCCGACCCCGGTTCGAGTAATTCAAACAGCGTGAATGCGCAGGTGGTCGGAGCGAGCGTGATCACTGCCACGGCAGCGGCGCGCTTCCTCGATCAGACCAGCTTTGGTCCCACGGCGACCTCGATTGTGCATGTCCAGCAGCTCGGTTTGCAGGCTGCTCTGACCGAACAGTTCAATCAGCCGACCACGCAATTCAGCGA
>PKWH01000340.1:3344-3557 GCA_003131985.1 Acidobacteriota bacterium
TGCAGGATGCGACGCTTTCACCGGCCATGGGCGACTACTTGAATATGGTGAACAGTGGGAAGCCTCCCACGGGTCAAATCGCGAATGAGAATTACGGCCGCGAGATGATGCAGCTCTTTTCTCTGGGACTAAATCTCTTGAATTCGGACGGCAGCGTACAGACGGATGGCAGCGGTAATCCGATTCCTACTTACACTGAGCTTCAGGTGGAAG
>PKWH01000102.1:0-1615 GCA_003131985.1 Acidobacteriota bacterium
GGCGCGCGTGAAGCTGTTCCGCGAGAACTTTTGCGAGAGTCGATTTGCCCACGCGTATGGGGCCTTCGACCACAATGTGACGGGGCGGCTTGAAGTTTGGTTTAGATCCATTCACGCCGCGGGATTATAGCAGAGGCGCAAATCCGCACGAACAGCTCTCGAAGCTGTTCATGATGGCGCGCATGCCGGTTGATACCGCGAGCTACCAGGCCTTTGCGATTACCGTAATGATGCGCGCGAGCGAGTCCACATCCCGAGTGTCAATCACTTCGGCCGGGGAATGCGAATAGCGCAACGGCCAGCCGAGCGCAATGTCCACTGAGCCGTAGCGGACGAAAGCCGAGCCGTCGTTTCCGCCGCCAGTGACGCCGTACTGCACCGGAATCTGATTTGCATGCGCTAGTTTGATGGTTTTTTCAACGAGATCCGATGGAACAATGTTGGAGCTGTCCACCGCGCGGATGACAAACCCTTTGCCTATTTCAGCGTCAGCGTAGCGCTTTGATTCGATGGGCGAATCAGAGCTTACAAACGTATCGACGGCGAAAACGTAATCCGGAATGCGGCCTTGCGCCGCGAGGCGTTTCGCAACCGCGGCTGCTCCAAGCAGACCTTCTTCCTCTCCGGTGGACCACACGAATGTGACGTCGCGGCCCTTCAGCGGACCCGCCAACGACCAAACAGCGGAGATCAGGGCTGCGTCACCCACACGGTCGTCGAAAGCGCGGCCGTTTGCGCGAGTGCCAAGGAGGGGCCGATATGCTTTTGGAATTGTGATGGAATCGCCGATCTTTATGCCGAGTTTTGCCACCTCTTCGGGAGTGCGCGCACCGACGTCCACGCGGATCGCATTTTCGGGTCCGCGCGGCCATTCGAATTTAGGCTCATCCCAGCCGTTTGGAAGCTCAACGACTGCATCCTTGTCTCCGCCGTCGCTATGCACGAGCGCTGGATGGCCGGCAAAAAAACTAAGCTCGCCTCCGCCTCGCCATACCACTTCCAGGCGACCATCCTTCGAGATCGATTTCACTTCGAAACCGATTTCATCCATGTGCGCAACAACCAGAATCCGCGGCGATTTATTTCCGTCTGCGACCGTACCGACTTGCAGAACCAGATTCCCTGCTTCATCTGTTTCCGGCTTTGCCCAAGTTGGTAAAAGCTTTTTGACTTCCTCGCGAACGGGTCCTTCGTGGTTGCTCACGCCGTAACTGGGGATGAGAATGCGGAGAATTTCGATGTTGGAAGGATGATTTACGATTATTCCATCCCTTGTTGTAGATCCTCCCCTCGCTTCCTGTGGCACTGCCAAACTTCCCTGCGTGTAAAGCTGGAGAAGATTTTCCAAATCAGCGAGATCTGAGATATCAATCAATTCGGCTGGTGTGTTTGGCCAGTCCGTTGCAATACCCACATGCACCCATTTCGGCGGCATGGGCGGCGCAGCAAGATAACTTCGCGGAATTAGAGGCGCGGAAAAATCGGTATCGATCTGAATCTTGTTGGAATCCGCGAGTTGCTTCAGGTCCGCAGCAAGGCCGACCGGAGTGCCGTTTGTTTCCTCCATACCGATGAGAACGCCGCTGCCCGGCTCGCGACGCGGCGCACGACGCAC
>PKWH01000102.1:1692-13757 GCA_003131985.1 Acidobacteriota bacterium
GCGATTGATCGCAACGGGACTAAGGATGTCGACGCCGCTTTTTCGAACCTGAGCAGCGGAAGTGGCGCCAATGTCGATGTACATATTTTCGAGATCGCTTGATTTCGGCGGATTCGCGCGGCCACCCTGGAGGTGGACGGAGAGACCGGCAACGACACCATCGATCCATTTGCCTGCTGTCGTCTCGATCTTCACAGGCTGCGCAGAATACAGTTCGTTAAAAATCGGCGCCAGACCACCCTGCGGAAGGCGTTGCACCCGCAAGTAGCCGTCGTCAGTGATTCCGCTAACCACGAATCCCGGCTCGTCGATGGGTGTGACGATAAGACGGTTTGGCGCACCGGTTCCGATTGTTACGATTATGTCGCCGAGGTTGTCTGTTTTGGGGTGAAGACCCGAAATCTTAGAACGAATTGCTTCAGCGAGCTTGTTTTCATAGCCGGAAATACCGGGAATTTGCACGAGTTCATCCAGGTCTTGCGCCGTTTTCGCGCGTGGCTTTTGCGGCATCTCCAGTTTTGAAGATTGGGGCGCCTGCGCCGCCAGTGGTGCAGAACTCGTCAAACCAAAGACAAGAACTAAAAGAATGAGAGACGAAAGAAGTGAGCGATTCATGGATTTCCTCGGCCACGCAAAAAGCACAATTACGCGACGACGCGAATGTATCTCAGGGAGCGCTATGGGCGCAAATTGAAATGGGATCTGAAATTGAAATGCTCGGTCGTTCCGCTCGTCAGCGACCCAGCTCTTGGTGCCAATTACGCGCGGCAAAGCTCGGCGAGGATTGCGTCGCGGCGGTCGAGCGCGATACGGTCGGCACGATTCAGGACCATAATGTAACCAATGGCCGCCGCGCCGGCCAGAATCAGAAAGATGACGGTCGCTATCCAAACGCTTCCGAAGGCTCTCGCAATCAGAAGGGTAACTGCAGCCAAACCGAACACTGCGGCCTGAATGCCCAGGCTCGCGAAAACAGTAGTTGTCGAAGCGCGTTGCTTGCCGAATGCTCCGTAGTCAATTTTTTTAGGCGTATAAATCGAAAGCAGGTTGCCTACGGTTAAATTCAGAAGAAGCGCGAAGCCGACTCCCGTAACCGTCGCAAGCGTTATGTCTATCGCTGGCGGATGAAACATAAAACACACGGCAATCCATATCGCAATTACCTCGCATGCAAGTACCAGCGCGTGCGCGAGATTTTTTCCCAGCAGGATTTCGCGAAAGCTTACCGGAGAAACAAAAAAAAGCTGCATACCGACAGCATCTGCTCCGAAACAGTTGTAAACCAGATTCGTCAGGACGAGCAGGGCATATGCCGAGCCAACGGGAAAAGCCAAGTCGGGGGCGTGCGCCAGGAAATTGCCTTGTTTCGCTGAAGTTTGGGGCCCCAGACGAAAGATCAAGAGAATGACGACCGGCATCACAAACGTGAACAACATCGGTCCGCTGCGCGAGAGGTAGTGAAATTCCTTTTCCAGGATGGCCGCGACGGGACCGGGAATGCCTGATACGTTCCATCCAAGTCGAATCGCGCGTTTTTCTTTGGGCGCAGTGCTGCGCGCCATCGCTTCGCTTAGATTCTCTCCGTGATACTGCGCCCAAAGGCGAACGTTCAGCAGCCAGAGTATTGCCAACGCATAAACACATTCCAAAGCGAAAGCGGCCATCGCCGCCGCAAACGCGCCGTGGATCGCGCGGGCGATGGCTTCTGCAGCCAGACCTGGAGGAAAAGCTCGCTCGTAAGGCAAAACCAGCGTTGTGATTCTGGACACTCCCGGATGACTGTGCCTGCCGACTCGGCTCATCAGCGGTCCGATGAATTGGAAGCAAATGATAAAGATAAAGAAAACAGCGCCGAGAATTTCACGCGTGCGGCGCTGAGCCAGCCAGCGTTCGACCCAGGCGAAAATCATTCGCGCGAGCAGGATATTGAATATTGCAAATGCCGCCAGCACCAGGGCGGCCCACAGGAAAAGACCAGGCTGGGCGATGCCAACCCCGATTGCCAGCCCGAACAGCCACAGACACCCTAGCCCCGTGGACGGGTCGAGCGCTCCGTACACCAGGCGAATCATGAAGTAGGACGGAAAGGAGAGAGGAAAACGAAGCAGATTTGACGAATCCACATTTTCAGTTAATGCCGAAGCCATTATGGGGAAAAGCTGCCAGAACAAGAACACCGTCCAGAGCAGAATCGCGAGCCACTCGGCTTTCTGGTGCGACACAAGATACCAAGCTAGAAGGCCAAATCCGAGGGAACCTCCCAGTCCGGCAATTCCGAACGCCAGGAACATGAATCCGCGAGCGACCACTTCCAGGCGGCCGCGAATCGTGCGCAGGCCGTTGACGAAAAGCTGCCACCGAACCCGGGCGATAGCAGCGAACTGCCCGCGCATATCGGGAGAGAAGCTCAGCCCAGCCATGAAAGTTCCTGATCCGCGTGACGTGTGCCACCAACGATGCGCAGGAAGATTTCCTCGAGCGTAAGCTTCTCTCCCGGCGCGGAGGGGGATTCACCGGCTGAAGCGTCGGCCAAAGCGGCAGCGGCCTGCGCCTCGACTCCCGCACGCAACTCTTCCAGAGAACCTTGCGCGACCAAACGTCCTTTGTGAATGATGGCCAGGTGGCTGCAAAGACGTTCTACGATTTCCAGTACGTGTGAAGTGAGGAAAATCGTGGCGCCCCGCGCAATCATGCGCTGGAGCATGGCCTTGAGCGTGCCGGATGCGATCGCATCCACGCCTTCGAACGGCTCATCAAGAAAAAGAATTCTGGGTCCGTGAATCACGGCCGCGGCGAGCGCAAGTTTCTTCTGCATTCCATGCGAGTAGTCTGTGACCAGAGTTTTTGGCTGCTCGGCAAGCTGCATGAAATCGAGGAGCTCCGCCGTGCGTTTGCCGGCGGTTTCGCGATCGAGACCATACATGCGGCCGACAAAATTCAAATATTCGGCGCCAGTAAGCCGCCCGAACAGCGCCATACCTTCGGGGACCACACCGATTTGGCGTTTTACCTCGACAGGATTTTTCGCGAGATCGAGGCCAAGGACTTGAATGCTGCCGGAACTCGCCGCTAGCAGGCCCGTAAGCATTTTAATGGTGGTGGATTTTCCAGCGCCATTGGGGCCAAGAAATCCGAAGAACTGGCCCGGAGCGACGGAAAGATTCACATCTTGCACGGCGATTAGATCGCCAAAGCGGCGGGTCAAGCCTTGCGTCGCAATTGCTGGAGCATCCATGGATTTTGGACTCTAGCACATTCGCCGGAAGTCCTGCATCCGAGTTCACGGATCAGCTGGAGACACGCTTGGAGAGTATCCATTTTCAATCTGTCGTTCTAGCGAGTGTTGACGGGTGCAATTGGGAGCGCGGATGCTTGCGGAAACATCGCGAGAACCGCGGGCAACTCCAGACGAAACGTGCAGCCACCCTCCGGACGATTAAACCCCAAAATCGTTCCGCCATGCTCTTGCATGACCCCGTAACAGATACTGAGGCCCAGCCCGGTACCCTTTCCTACCGGCTTTGTCGTATAGAACGGGTCGAAAACCTTTTCGGGATCCAGCATGCCGGGGCCGGTATCGGAAAATTCGATGACGACGTTGCCTCTCTCACGCAGCGTGCGGATCATAAGTATCCCTCCGCCGCCGGTCTCCATGGCGTCCACTGCATTGCTGATCAGATGATAGAAAACCTGAAGCAACTGGTTTGGATCGCCGCGAACGGCCGGAAGCACGCTTCGGCTTTCAAGTTCGATGCGAATATTTTTTTCGCGCAGGTCCAGATTACGAAGTTGCACAGCTCCGGTGAGCACGGTGTTGAGGTCGAGCAATTGCTTTTCGGCCGGCACTTGCCGCGCAAAGCTGAGAAGATTGGTGACGAGATCTTTTGTGCGCCTAGCCTGCTCTCGGATTTTTTCTCCTAACGCGTGCGGACGCGTGTTTCGAAGGTTCTCAACGGTCAGCACTTCCGCGTAACCCATAATGGCCGCAAGCGGATTATTTATTTCGTGCGCTGCGCCGGCGGCGAGTTGCCCGAGCGAGGCAAGTTTTTCTGATTGTACGAAATGAGTCTGTAGCCGCTTAACATTTTCGAGCGATTCCCAGAGATCGCGCACCAGACCGGTACGCTCCTGATAGACCATATGCTGCCGAAGGAAAACCAGCGATGTGCCGACGAACAGAGTAACTAAAGTTACGATCAGACGAAATCTCACCACCGGCGCAGGAGCGTTGCTGACGAAAACATCCCATCCAGCCAACAACAGAGCCGCGAGCACTCCGAGCATAGCGAGGCGCGCCGGCCATTGCGTGTCTCGCCGCGTCGGCGTTGGCGCAGGCTCCGGTTCGAATGCCAGGTCGTGCGCCACAATTCCCGTGATCCCGAACCATACAAAGGCCGCAAACGCAGGCAGTCTAACGAGCGACCCACTGTAGAACCTTGGAATCCGTATAACCAGGGCCGTCAAAACAAATCCAACCAGGTACAGAGAAGTTGCTCCGAAGAGATGGCCGTAAATTCTTCGCCATGTGCCTTTGGCGCGAAAAAAAAGAAGTCCGAATCCGATCATCGCGACGAGATTTTCGACCATATAGCTGCCCACGTCGCGCGAGTTGAATAATGCCACATCGGGCCAGATCGTTTTCCAAGGCATGGCCGCGAAAATGTAGACGTAAAGCCAAAGAATCGAGAGAAGGACCAAATCAAGTAAACCGAAGCGAAGTGTCTCGCGCATTTTCCTGGCATGTGGCGCCAAAGCCAGTGCGGCCATGAAAGGCACGGTGTGAAGAAAGAAGAGGAGATCGACATAAAACGGTGAATAGGAAGTCTGGTGAATCACCAGCCGCGTGTAAGTAATTACTAACATGCCAGCAAGCCACAAGGTACAGCCCAGCGCAAGAAACATCCAAAAAGCATTGCGCCGGCGATAGGGCGAGGCAGCATTCCAGAGCAAAGTAGTGTTGGCAAAAAGCGGGATCAAACAGGCCAAGAAATAGCTCAAGGCCGTTTGCGTCGAGCCGGGCGGGAGCAATAGACCCACGACTACGTAGCCACCGGCAAAAAACAACCAAGCGCCCAAGATGAGCACGGATGACCGAGAGGATTTCATGTAGGCAAGACCCGGAATTAAGTCTACAGGAGCCTTATATGGGCTGGCGGCAAAGTTCGGCAAAGCATACTAATAAATAACCCGCAAGATCCGACAGGAGGCAGCTGGAGGAATATATCCTTGAAATTTGGCAGTAGACGCAGTCTCGTACAAATTATTCCGGCCATTCCCTGCTGATGCCCCATAGAAAACGCCACAGCTTCGGGCCGGCGCTCTGAACAATCTTTTAATAGGTCAGCGCGGTGTCCACTGTGGATGGCTGGTAAATTCGACTGCCACGGCCAAGTCAATCTTTGTGATCAAGGCCACATCTGCACCCAACGAACATTATCGCCCCGGCGCAAACCGGCCAACATGGTGATTGAACCTTCGACGGCGAAATGATCCGTGGAGTTGACGTTTTTCGCCGGAGTGATCGTTAATGGGACAAGCTGACGTTGATTCCGGTGGAAAGGATTACGTCGTTGGTCTTTGTCCCGACGATGGGCGGGTCGGTGACGTAACGGTCGCTCAGACTAAACTGCCAGGCCAGCCATTTATTGATTTTGGTTACCGAAGCAAAATCGACAGCAAAACGATACTGATCGATGTCGCTCAAGTCCGGATAGAAATAGAAATCCTGGGTGACCACGGTGGAAGTTCCGAATTTGTGCATGAAGACTTCGCCCGCAGTGATGCCCGGCAAATTGCGGTTCACGCTGACGCCGGTAGTTGTGGCCGTCGTGCTGCTGCTGTAGGTTTCCCGCGTGTAGTTAATCCCACCGAGCAAGTCGAGAGTTGTGTTCGGGTTGTTGATCCAGTGCCAGCCCAGCCCGCCGCTGTAAATCGATCGGAGGTTCAGGTCCTGCAGTTCATCATGCGTAAAATCACCGCTGACAAATCCGAATAACCGTTTTGTAAAATTGTGATCGTATTTTATTCCGCCCAAAACTGCATTTGCAGTGACGCCGCTATTCACGCCGCCGTTGGAGGTGTAAATCGAGGACTCATAGATCGTGAGCTCATCGGTCAGCGTTTTGCGATCCGCAGTGAACGCCGAACTCAGGCTGGTCGTGTCGCTGTTACCGCGCGCGATCGCGAGTCCGACACTCACTCCGCCTTTCCAGCCTTCGGCCAGGGTCGGGTGCAAACTTTTTTCGTAGGCCGCTTGCAAATCCGCGGAACGCACTACGGTGATTTTTGCGAACGGTACCTGAACTTCCCCCGACGGCGTGGTGTGAACGATCAGGTTCGTGCCGTCGGTGGACAGAATGCCCGTCACCGTTTTGTTGTCGGCGGTAACGACGTACAGGGGCTTGTCTGAAGACACTTCCTTCACCGCAGACCAATTTATTTTTATCTCGCCGGCGTAATCTGTCTTTAGCGTGAGGTCTTTACCGTCGGAGGTGACGATGGTCCCGCTCACATGATCGCCGTTGCGAAGCGTGACTGAGTCTGCCATTGATGCTGAAACGGCAGACAGAAAAACAAATAAGAGTGTAAGAATGCGCGTGGGTTTCATGATTTTCCCCTTGTCATCGTCAATCTGGCCAGCCAAGCAAGGGAGACAACTGGCCCAGCCGGCACTCTCGTGGACTGTTGGACCGCCGGATACCCGAGAGGTACAAGACACCGGAATGCTTCGATGCGATCAAACCCGCCTCGGTTTGTACGCGCTATGTTATTCCCGGGTGCGAATTTGTTCGCCTCAAGTGGGCCAGGATAGCCATCTAAAGTCGGAACAGATGGCAGAGCCACGCTCGGCTTTCGTCGAATAACTTTAACCCTCTGTCTCTCGGCACGAGAGCCCCATAAACACGCGGGTGCGTAGAAGTCGCGATGCTGAAGAGCGGAAGGGGCCCGAACTCTAGCTGACGCATACTATGTAGAAAAAGCTAACTGAATCGGGCGCATCCTGTTTTCCGTATGAGAACTATTCCTATGCATGGTATAGAGACTTCCCTATCAGAATTCGCTTTCAGTTTGTCCGATCAAATTCCCAGCATGTTGATTTGCAGCTTCTTGTAGCCGTGCTCGACTGCCCATAAGTCCAGGGGAATCGTCGCCAGCTCATCCACAATGGGAACTGCCAGCCCCGTCTTCGTTAAGTCGATGTTCTTCAGGTAGGTATGACAGGTGTCGCAAACGTCCACGCGGACGTGGGCGATTTCCGGCGCGGAATAGAACGCCATCTGCGGCTCTCTTTCTTCTCCGCACGCCGGACAATAAATTCTTCGAAAAGTCCACTCGTGCGCGCAGAGCATGCAGATCAGAGACTTCTTCGCACCGTCACCTTCACTCCTCAACACGCCGACGATTGGCTTGCCGCCGCAAAGCGGGCAGGTCGATGGAGTACCATCCACGATCGTCGGCTCGCGGTGGGCGGCAAGATATTCGGCATACGGCTGGAGAAAAATCCACGCCAGCAATCGATCGGAAGAAGTTGACTCGCGCGAATCGCCGGTTCGCAGCTCTTCTGCGTCGTCCACAGCCGATGCCAATTCCGGATCCCCGTGCCAGAAATCTTCAATCGCGTGCTGCCATCCCACGGGCCCTTTCTGCGCAAGCCCAACAGCGGCCTGGGCAAGCGGCGGCGGTGCAATCTGCTGGATCACAGATAGAAATGGGGAAAAGTGCGGCAGGAGAAGGAAAAAATCCAATTCGTCTCGCAGGGGGCGGTCGGCGGAAATCTTAGGCGAATCCTTCAGGGCCTTCTGAATTTCCGCATAGAGGCTTTTCTGGAATGTTGCGACTCGCGTGTAAAAGCGCAGTCCCTCAGCGCCGAATGGATATGTTGACGTTAATTCGGTGGCGCGACGGATTCGGCGATCCCACTGCGCAGGGATCATTGATTGGGACGGGATTTACCGGTGACCTGGTAATACCATTTGCGGTGAAAGGTCCAGGCCCAGGCGCGCGTCACGTTTCCGTGGACCATGGACGCGAAACTTCCTTCTTCCAACAGCGTGCTCATGTAAACGTGAATGAGGAAGAGGCCAATAGTGATTAGCGCTACGCTAGCGTGAATCAAGATCGCCACATAGCGCAAAATGTGGAAACTCCACGGAACGGCTTCAACGTACCAGAGCACAAAGCCGGAGAGAAGCAGAAGAATTGTGCTGCCAACCATCGCCCAAAAGTAGATTTTCTGTCCCCAGTTAAAGCGTCCGACTGGTGGGAGTTTGTCGTCCTCATTCTCTATGTAGGCTTTGATGTTATCCGCCCAGACGCGATCGTCGTTATCCACTTCCATATCGCCACCCCACTGCATGAACATGAAGAACTGGGAAACGGTGAAGAACAAACCGAACCAAGGGTGCCAGAATCTCGCGGTTGGCCCGCCTCCGACAATCGCGGCCAACCAGTAAAGGTAAGGTGTCCAGAAAGCGAGCCCGGTGATCAAACAGTAGGAATATGTTACTGCGCCAAACCAATGGTTCACGCGCTCGACGAACGTATAACGCGGGATCAGTTCCTCGTCGAAATCCGTAGTCGTTCGAGGACGCCGCACAGTATCGGTGGTACTCATGAAGGCCCCCGATCTTCCGGCGGGATCGGTTCTTCTTTCTTCGGCCCGACTCGCAGATAATGCAAGGCAAGGCCCACAATGCCGCCAATCATGGCCAAATTCCCAAGCCATTTCAGCGGCTTTTTCCACAGCCACACTGAATAGGGGATGTGAGGATCTTTCGGGAGCCCACCGTACAACTCGGGATTCTTGGCGTCGTGCAGGACGTAGATCACGTGCGTTCCGCCTATGCCGGCGGGATCGTAAACTCCCGCATCGGCGAACCCGGAGACATCGCGAAGCTGCTCCGCCCTGAATTCCGCCAGGTCCTTCATCTCCGATTTCGTGCCGAAGTGCAGGCAGCCTGTGGGGCACGCTTTAATGCAAGCTGGTTCGAGACCCACCGACACGCGATCGTTGCACAGCGTGCACTTGAAAACTTTGTGCGCTTCCGGGCTGAATTTCGGAATATTGAACGGGCACCCGGTGACGCAGTAGCCGCAACCGATGCAGTGCGCTTCTTGAAAATCCACGATGCCGTTGGCATACTGCACAATGGCACCGTCCGCCGGACATGCTTCCAGACAGCCCGGCTCTTCGCAGTGCATACACTGATCTTTACGCATCAGCAGCATCATGCTGCCGTCGTCGCGCTCGTGCTCGTTGAATTTGATCAGGTTCCAGTAGTTCCATGCCGTCTCCGGCATCGTCTGGTAGCTGTTGTTAAAAGTCGTTTGAGAGAAGGTGTAACCGTTCCATTCCAGGCACGCCACTTCGCACGCTTTGCAACCGATACACGTGGTGGTGTCCACGAGCTTGCAGACTTGGAATTCGCGGTTCAGCCCGGCGCCTGGGACGGTCCCGGCATGTCCTGAGATTCTGATTATTTCCGTTGACGCCTGGCTCATCGTCGCTCCCTACGCCTTCTCGACTTTCACTAGGAACCCTTTCGATTCAGGAGTGTGGGCATTTGGGTCCGTGACTGCGGGCGTGAGTAAATTCGCCGGGGTCCGCGCGTTTCTGCCTTCATCCTCGTCAATGCCGCGGAAGCCCTGATGAATGGGCAACCCTATCTGATAAACCTTTTTGCCGTCAATCATCATAGGCTTCAGCCGCCGCGTCACAAAGGCTTTGGCGGTGTAGGTTCCCCGCGCGCTAATTACATGGATCATGTCTGTCCCGCGAATTCCCTTTTCGTCCGCGAGCTCCACGGGAATTTCCACAAACGGCTCCGGGATCAACTGAACGTTCATCGGATTGTTTTTCGTCCAGTAGTGGTACTGCTCGGTCAGGCGGTAAGTGGTGCAGACGATGCTGTACTCTTCCGGCGTACCGAACTTGTCGTAAGGCGACTTGAACTTCTTCACCAGCGGGTTATTCGATTGGTCCGGGTGCAGCAGGTTCTTGGTGGGGCTTTCGATTGGTTCGTAGTGTTCCGGGAACGGGCCGTCCGCCAGCACTCCGATGGGAGCGAACAATCGCCCAACGCCTTCCGGGTTCATGATGAAGGGCCCCATGTGGTCTTTCGGATTGGAATCGGGTTTGAAGTCCGGTACGTCATTGCCGGCCCATTTTCCCGCCGCTTCGTTCCACCAGACCTGCTTGCGGTCCGGATCCCACGGCTTCCCAGCTGGATTGCAGGACGCACGGTTGTAAAGCACGCGGCGGTTGGCCGGCCACGACCATGCCCAGTTCGGAAACACGCCCATTCCGGAGGGGTCTTCCGTGCCTCGCCGCTGGATCTGCGCCCCTGCTTCCGTCCACATGCCGGAATAAATCCAATTGCCGCACATCGTCGTGCCATCGTCCTTCAGCCATGCGAATCCGGGCAATTGCTGACCCGCCTTAATCACTTGTTTCGTCACCGGATCCGTCAGGTCAGCCAGCGCCTTTCCGTTGAGCTCCATCGCCACCTGAGTGAGTGGGGGATGGGCGGAGTCCGCGTAGGCCCAGCTCAGATTCAGTATGGGGTCGGGAAATTGTCCGCCGTCTTTCTTGTAGAGGTCCCGAACGCGCAGGAAAATCTGCG
This sequence comes from Acidobacteriota bacterium, assembly GCA_003131985.1. Taxonomy (GTDB): domain Bacteria; phylum Acidobacteriota; class Terriglobia; order Acidiferrales; family UBA7541; genus Palsa-295. Next base: position 12,315 of record PKWH01000102.1, read on the forward strand.
CGATGATGTCCTGATCGAGCCGCGCCTGCCCCGGAGGCGGAACCGCGGCGTATTTCCACGTTACCCAGCGCGCGGAATTCGTCATGCTGCCGTCTTTTTCCGCAAAGCCGGCGCAGGGCAAGCGATAGACCGTGGTATTGATTTTCTTTTGTTCGTCGGTTGAGATTCCCGGGGCTCTCCAGAAATCGCTGGTCTCGTCCGGATAAATTTCACCAACTACCAGCCAATCGGCCTTCTTCAGCGCGTTGATGTTCTTGGTAGTGTCCGGGCCGATCATCACTCCGTTCATGCCGAAGGCCATCATGCCCTTCACCTTGCCGTTGTACATATCCTCCCAGATGTGCGTCCACGAATAATCGCGGTCAATCTTGGGCAGGTACTCGAAAGCAAACCCGTTCTCTTTCGTAGCGGCGTCGCCGTACATCGACTTCAGCAAGGACACGAAAAACTTCGGCGTGTTCTGGTAGTAGTTCATCGAATCCCACGGAGTAGGCTTTGACGCTGTCGGTGTTACTCGTTTCAGATAGGTAGGCAGATCAACGTCGTCCGGAACGGGAGCTTTCAAATATCCGGGCAAAGAATCGAAAAGTCCGGCCATGTCTGTTGCGCCTTGAATATTTGAATGGCCGCGGAGCGCGTTCACGCCACCTCCCGCTCTTCCCACATTGCCCAATAGAAGTTGAATCATCGCCGCGGTGCGGATGATTTGCGTTCCGAAGGTATGTTGCGTCCAGCCGACGGCGTAGATGATCGTCGCGACTTTCTTCATGTCGCCGTCTTTGCGGACAGACGTAAACAGATCGACAGCCTTCAAGTACTGTTCCTTGGGGATGCCGGTGATACGCTCGACGGTTTCTGGAGTGTAACGCGAATACTGCTGCTTCATTAATTGGAAGACGCAGCGAGGATGCTGAAGCGTCAAATCATACGCGACGTTTGGCGGCAGAGCCGGCGGCGGCGCCGGCCCAGCGGGTTTGCCTGGCGTCGGTTGGGGCGCGTGACCCGAGGCAGCGGCTGGAGAAGATCCCGCTGCGGCGGCCGCGTGCGTTGAACTCGAGGGGGCGTCCGTTTTTCCGCTGAAGTCACCGCCCTCCTGATAATTCCAAGTGGTCTTATCGTAAGTGCCCGATCCGGCGTTAAACCCGGAGTACAAGCCATCCTCGGGAAGTTTGAACCCTTCCTTGACGATGAACGCGGCGTTCGTATAGTTGACGAGATACTCTTTCGCGAAGCGGTTGTTCTCGATGGCGTAGCGAATCAACCCGCCGAGGAATGCAATGTCCGTGCCGGCGCGAATCTGGACGAAGAGGTCGGCGGTAGCGGATGTGCGGGTGAATCGCGGATCTACGGAAATCAGCTTGGCGTTGCGGTTGCGTTTGGCCTCCATCGCCCATTTGAATCCGCAGGGATGGTTCTCGGCGGGATTGCCGCCCATGATCAACA
>PKWH01000152.1:0-9789 GCA_003131985.1 Acidobacteriota bacterium
GCCTTTGACGGCGGCTTGATGGATCTGTTTCCACTCAGCACTGGAACTGCCGGCCCGCCCCCAGGTGCGCCGCCGATAGCGGATACCACTGGCCTCGTGATGGGGTATTACGATGGAAATACCGTCACTGCGCTCTGGAACTACGCGCAACACTACGCCATGAGCGACAACTCCTACGACACGAATTTTGGCCCCTCCAGTCCCGGCGCCATCAACCTGGTGTCCGGCCAAACCAACGGCGTCACCGAGAGCTTGAACGGCAGTGGCGCGATCGTTCCTGACGGAAACGGCGGGTTCACGCTGAATAGCGACGCCGATCCTGTCGGAGATGTTTGTTCTACCTCGAGCGGCGAGACGGTACGAATGGGAGGAAAGAACATCGGAGATCTGTTGAACGCAGCCGGTGTGAGCTGGGGCTTTTTCGAAGGAGGTTTTAACCTCAGCATCGTGAATGCAAACGGAAGCACCGGGTGCAGCAGATCGACCACTTCCGCGATAACTGCGACGAAGAAAGCTGATTACATCCCGCACCATCAGCCGTTTCAATATTACGTTTCCACCGCTAATCCCACCCACGCCCGGCCGAGTTCAGTGAAACTCATCGGACAACAGGGCGATGGCGCCAATCATCAGTATGACACTCTGGATTTTTTCGCTGCAGTTAAAGCCGGCAACTTTCCCGCTGTCAGTTTCTTGAAAGCGCCGGGATTTCAGGACGGCCACGCGGGCTACTCTGATCCGCTCGACGAGCAGACGTTCGTCGTTGACGTGATCAATTTCCTGCAAGGCCAGCCGGAGTGGGCCAGCACAGCCGTTGTCATCAACTACGACGATTCTGACGGTTGGTACGATCACCAGCTTGGCCAACTCATTAATTCGTCTGCGGTACCTGGCGTGGATGTTCTGAACGACAAGTCGCCGTCGTGCGGAACCGGTACGACAGCACTGCCCGGCATCAACCCCTCAACCCTGCACGCACAGGGTCGTTGCGGATATGGCCCGCGGCTGCCCTATATGGTCATTTCACCGTGGGCACGCCACAACTTCGTGGACCACACCATGACCGACCAAAGCTCAACAATTCGATTCATCGAGGATAACTGGCTGGACGGGCAGCGCATCGGAAACGGCTCGTTTGACACCATAGCGAACTCGATCAGCCAAATGTTCGATTTCAAACAGGTGAACGACAATGACTTGTTCATCCTGAACGATAAAACCGGAGAAGTGGAGTTTTCTTCCGGTTCGAACTAAGTTTCGAGGCAATAGTTGCGATGGAAGACAAGGCACGTGCGGCAAGCCCGCGCACGTGCCTTTGTTTTCCATGCGTGCTATCTTCCCGAATTCAAGGGAGCTGCTTGATTACGAGACGAAAATTTTTGCGTCGCACCGGCTTAGCCACCACGGCTCTGCTGATGGATCGCGTTCCTGCGTTCTCCCAATCAGCTCCGGCCAAGGCTCTAACGCTCGACCCCAATACACTGGCCAAGTTCGTCGATCCGCTTCCGATTCCCCCGATTGTGAGACCCGACCGGTACCAGCCCAGCCCGGCAGATCCAGGAGTAAAAATTCCGTACTTCCGTCAAGCCATGCGGCCCTTCGAGATGAAAGTCCATCGCGACCTCAAGCCCACGCGCATGTGGGGTTTCAGTTCGGGATTCCCAGGCCCCACGTTCGACGTTCGCAGCGGACAGGAAATTATGGTCGAGTGGGTCAACGAGCTTCCCGACAAGCACTTTCTTCCCGTAGATCACAACCTCGGCGGGGCTGGCGCGCACCAACCCGAAGTGCGAGCGGTGGTGCACCTTCATGGCGGAAAGGTGGCGCCGGAAAGCGACGGCTATCCCGAGGATTGGATTGTTCCGGGGAAATCGGCCCTGTATCACTACCCCAACAAGCAAGACGCGGCGATGCTGTGGTATCACGATCACGCGATGGGAATCAATCGCCTGAATATTTACGCGGGATTGATGGGCGCGTACCTTCTGCGAGACGACGTGGAAGACTCACTCCAGTTGCCAAACGGAAAGTACGAAATTCCGCTGGTGATTTCCGACCGTTTTTTTACGCCCGAAGGCCAGCTCTTTTATCCGGTATCGGGCAATGCGAATGCTCCGTGGGTTCCCGAAGTTTTCGGCGACGCTATTCTGGTGAACGGGAAAATATTCCCGTACCTCGATGTCGCTGCGCGCAAACACCGCTTCCGCGTGCTGAATGCTTCGAATGCGCGTTTCTACCATTTGTCATTCGCAAACGGCGCTTCTTTCACTCAGATTGGAACGGACCAAGGATTACTGCCGGCGCCGATTCCGCTCAAAGCATTAATGATTGCGCCGGGCGAGCGAGTTGATCTCGTCATCGACTTCAGCAGCCATCGCGGCGAGGAGATGATTCTCAAAAACGACGCGTTCGTGATCATGCAGTTCCGAGTTTCGGGCGATAAGGTGAACGACACGAGTTCGCTGCCGGCAGCTTTGCGGCCCGTGCCAAAAATCTCGGAGTCCCAAGCGGTGAAGACGCGACTGCTCTCTCTCGATGAATATGTCAATCGCGTAGCCGAGCCCGTTCTCATGCTGTTGAATGGCACTTACTGGCACCAACCCATCACGGAAACTCCCGTGCTCAACACGACCGAGATCTGGACCCTGATCAATCCCACCGACGATTCGCACCCTATTCATCTTCATTTAGTGCGATTTCAGATTTTGGATCGGCGCCGCTTCGAAACTTCCGCGTATATGGGCAGGCGCGAGCTGAAATTCACGGGCGAGCCAGTCCCTCCGGATGCTTCTGAAGCGGGATGGAAGGATACCGCGCGAGCGGAACCGGGCATGGTGACGCGGATAATCGTTCACTTCGAAGGCTATGCCGGCCGCTACGTCTGGCATTGCCACATACTCGAACACGAAGACAATGAAATGATGCGTCCGTACGAAGTGCTTGCGAAGCCGTGAGCTTACGACTGCCTGCACAGAGGAAGGCCCATCTTTTAAGGAAAGGGAAGTTCTCGGCTTCTTTGTTACCGCCACAAGAAGAATTCAAACGTGCGCACTGTTTCCAGCCGTTGCACTTGCGCTTGATGCGCCTGCAGCTGATGTTCTTGCGCCTGACGCTCTTGCGCGTCACGGACAATTTTCTGAATCTTGGCTTCCCAAGTCGCGCGGTGATGAGATCGGACTGGCCCTGGGTTCAACCTAGGAGGAGGAGTGGTCTTCGCTTGAGGTTTCGAGAATGGCTTATCGTAAAACGCCGTGCCTGCGGGACACGCGGGCCCGCTAACGTAGGTTCCCGTGGCCCACATCGTCCCTTCGGGCTCCTGCGCAACTCCATCCGGCCCCGTTCCAGTGAGAACCAAAAACACCAGATCGCCGGTCGCACTGTTCGCTGCGGTGATTTCTACAACGTCGCCTGAACTGACCGAACTTATGTTATCGGCGGGATCCACACCATTAGCAATGGCCGCAGGGTCTTGAAGCGAAAGAGTGAGTGCCGCCGTTTGCGTCTCGCAAAGATTATTCGTCCCCACCGTTACCGAACCTTGCACGCTGAAATTATTCTGAACGGTGATGTTGACGGATGAATTGCCTACACCGCCTTCGCCAAGCGAAGATCCGGTATCAAACGTTCCCTGGTAATCTCCCGAAATCGATTCGGGAGTCCCGTATTCGAAGATCGAGAAAGCTGCAGGTCCGCCTGCCCCAGACCCGGTCCATCCGATTCCAGTATATGTGAATGTCCCATCAGCTGTGCCGGCGCATGGCGCATTATTCGAACTTGTGGTGAACGTTTGAGTAGTCGAGTCTTCCTCGACGATGTTCACTATCAGAGGGTTGTTTGGATCGCACCAATTTTGAAAAGTGATCGCGCCCGGAGGTATGCCGAAACCCCCATCCGTAGAATCCTGCGAATCGGTTGAACTCAACACGTCGGGCGAGCCGAGAGTAGCGACCACACCCGGATTGGATGTGTCAAAAATAATGAAAAGGTTTTGCTCGCCAAGTGGCGCTGTCGATCCTAGAATCGGGGTTGTATACAGGCTGGCGTTAGGCGATACAGCAGTTGATTGGATCACCCATTGAGACGGCGGCGTATAGGCGAATGTCCACGTCTCGATCTTCTGGCTGGCTGTCAATCCTCCGGTTCCACCGGTGAAGCCGACAAACGCAGTGTTTCCGCCAATGGTCTGCGGAATATTGATCGGCCAGCTCGTTCTAAACGTTTTGTTCACGGTGCTGTCAGTGATGGTCATCGCCAGGGTCGTACCGTCGTAGGTGATATGCACGGCCATGGTGTCCCCGCTATTTAGAATCACGCCGGAGGAGGTCATGTCGGTGGCGGGCACGGTGGGTGAAGCACCATTCGTATAAAGCCCGGTCGAGTCGTCTCCTTCTCCGTCGTTGTTATACAGATCGTATTTCACGGCCACGCTGTTCGAAATCCCTAAAGTTCCGCCGGGAGTATCCGGGCCATATCCTAGTCCACCGCCGGTGGGTCCCAACGCAGATGCACCTGCTGCTGAATTCTGAACGGTAAAGGTAATGCCATCGGCCATCGCGTCAGAGAGCTGGAACGTGAAATCTGTGGTGAAATTGGTAATGTTCACCGGAGTGGTACAGAAAGCGCTTCCGGCTTCATTCTCTTGGCCGTTCGTCAACTGAAGGCGGCTATCGTCAAGATCCGTCGAGCCGTTGAACTTCATGCAGCCCGGTATAGAAAAGCCCATTCCGAAGTTTATGGTTGTTGCGTCGGGATTGATCGTAAACGTTGCGGTTACTGCAGGGCTGTCGTTCAGACCTGGTGAGGATGCGATGGCCGTAATCGTAGTGGTCGAAGTAACGGAGATCGGCGTGGAGTATTGCTTCGAGCTGTGCGTCGGCATGGTGCCGTCGGTTGTGTAATAGATGGTCGGAGTTGGGGAAGTGTCCGAAAGCTGGACGCTTTGCGCCGAGGTATAAGTTCCCGCTGCGGGTGACACATCCGGCGGCGCAGCCTGGTCTTGAATCGTATAAGTCGCTGTAGAAACCACGCTCTGAATGAAGCCTTCGCTAATTGCGATGGCATTGAATGTCGTGGTTTCGGCAACTGTTATCAGGCCCGAGTACAGAGTCGAGCCGCTGGTTGGAGGGCTGCCATCCGTGGTGTAATAAATGGCGGCGTTTGGTGTGGAGCTGCCCATCGTCACCTGGACGCCAGCGCTATAGGACCCGCCGACGGGACTAAAAACAGGCGCAACAGCCTGGGATTCTCCGCTTAACAATCCGAATACGTTCACTTGTTTTTGCGTGCCTACGTACACTTTGCCGTTCGTAACCACCGGTACGACAAACTTCACGGCAGGTCCAAGTGTATCCCGCCCGCTGGTTAGATTGGACCCGTATAAAAGGTTGGAAACGTTCGTCGCGTTATAGGCGCGAAGAATAGCGGGGCCGCTGGAAGTGTATGCGTCCGATTCCACAGCCCAGACAATTCCGTTGCTTGTTCCGTTGGACGACACTACTGGAGTGGAGCCTGGGAATTGGCTCGACTCAGCCGACTTGGAAGTGGGAGACTGAGAGAGCATGTCATTCGTGAGCGAATAAGCCTCCAGGTTTCCGCCGTTCCCCCACAGATAAACCTGACCGTTCCAATACGCCGGCATGCTCCAGAGTCCAGCGCCACTCGATATTGACTGGATAATTTCTGGATCGCTGGTGCAGCCGTTGCAGTAGTGGCTGCCATCGCTGGTCATCATGTCGCGATTTACCACATAAACTTCTCCCTGCTTCCCGCTCTGAATCAGGATATGCAGAAAAGGACCCGGCTGGTCAGGCACGACTAGCACTCCGCCAGAACCTAAGTCTTCGTCGGCGTCGTCCAGCGAGCCTTGGTTCCAAGGAGTAAAGTAATCCGTCGGAACTGGAACTCCATTCGTCAAGCCCACCCGTACGATACTGTCGCCAAAGTCGATTGTCGTCGACGGCGGAGGCGCAGGAGTCTGAACGGTGTAATCGCCATTGCCCGTGGAAACGTAGATATTTCCTGCCGCATCGGCCGCAAGTCCGGAACCAGCTCCCCATATCCCGTTGCCCTTTCCATTTGGCGATGTGCACCACACTCCGGTCTGGGCCAAAGTAGTTTTGTTGAAGCCGAGAAGCCAGCCGTGCCAGGGCCCGTTGTCCCCGTGCGAGGAAAAGCCGACATAAAGGAAGCCATTAAGCAGAAGAAGACCAGGTCGTTGATTCGCCCACTGCGGGTTCAGGGGCACTGTGGTGCCGTTGCCGTCCGGAGCCGTTCCCGGGACTGAAGCAGTTATCAATACTGGTCCGCCCAGTTTCTCGGCACCGGTGGTGATATCTATGGCGTGCAGCCGATAGATGATATTGCCGCTCTCTACTGTATTCACTACAACGTAAAGCGTATTTGTGGTGGGATCAATCGTAGGCGTGCCGGTAATGCCCATCTCGGGGTTAATGTCCTGCGTGCCGCCGACATCGGCAGTCGAAACCGTGGTTGCGCCGTTAATCAGAAAAGTTACGTACCACAATTGAGATCCAGTGTCGGCATCAAACGCGTAGAGGCCGTCATGCTCCGTCGCGACGTATAAAACATTGTGTGTTCCATTTCCCGGAATCGCGAGAGCGGGCACGTATAACGGCTGCGCGTACACATAGCCATCGACGGTCAGTGTAAATAGCTTTCCGAAAGTCGTAGAGTTCACATTTGTCGGATTTAGGACGGTCTCGCCAGTATTCTGTCCCGTTCGAGCTGTGTCGTAATGCTGCGTGAGTATGCTTGTTTGTGCGGACGAAGGCAGCGACACCAAGAGCGCCGCGAAAACCAACAGCACAACGTTGCGGGGAACTGTCGAAATAGGCAATCTCGGTCGCCTTGCATTAGCAAAATCGAGAATAAGTTTTGCGAACCTATCAAAATTCGAGCGAAGCGTCATCTGTCTAGAACACCTCGGTCGGGTTAGTTCCAGTGGCATAACGGGCGTACAAAAGCATACAAACGAATCTGCATTTAGATGACCGAATCGCTGAGCTTATAGGTTCTGCCGCGCATCTAACATATTAAAACTAAAGGGCTTATTGAAGCTGTGGCGCCCGGTTTTAGCGGTCGGGGATTTGCTGGGAATACTTTTACCGTTTTTTGGCAAATAGCAGCACAAAAGGCTGAGAAATCTCACAATAGGACATCTGGCTAACCGGTACACCTGATCTCCTTTCGCCCAGGACAACTATGCATCGCTTTGCAGATTTGTTGGCGGCTCGGCGAGGAAGCCGCTGGAACCCCTCGAATGGACGAATCTTGGATCGGTGTGCAGATTTGTCGATTCGCCTTCGCGAGGTCAACCCAAGGAGCGAGGGCTCACGACTCGGTGGAGGTTGTCAATGATCAGAAGGGCGCGAGTCGCAGCTTGCAAAAAAGGGATCTATCAAACCGCTGGGGGACACCGTTGTCAGTTGGGAGATGGTGCCGAGGGCCAGAATCGGACTGGCTACGCCGGCCTTTTCAGGGCCGCGCTCTACCAATGAGCTACCTCGGCACGGGAACGATTTATGATTCTACGGAAAAGCGGCGGCGCTGAAAAGGGAAAACGGTCTTCTTCGAGTGAGAAAACGGAAGGAAGTAGGGACTGAAACGGCGGGGCCGCGGTCTCAGGGCACTCTTCTCAACTCGGTGGGTGCGCCTCTACCTCACCGAATCGTCAAACTCCTTCATCCAATCTTTTTTCTTCAGCACTTCGCGGGCTTTCGCGCCATCCGGCGGGCCGACGATTCCGTCCTTCTCCATCAGGTCAATCAGACGAGCGGCGCGTCCATAACCAACGCGCAGGCGACGTTGCAGAGTGGAAGTGGATGCGCGTCCCATCTCGCAAACTACGCGGACGGCTTCTTGATAGAGGTCATCGTCAACTTCCTCTCCGCCACCCTCGGCGCCCGAGGAGCCGCCGCTGAACGCATCATCCTTAGGAGGCTTCAGCAGCTCTTCGTTGTAAATGGCTTTGGCCTGATCGCGCCAGAAATCGCAAACCGCACCGACTTCCGATTCGTGCACGTAAGGGCCGTGAATGCGGTGCAGCCTCGACGAACCCGCGGGCAGATACAGCATATCGCCCTTGCCGAGCAGCGATTCCGAACCGTTGGTATCGAGAATCGTGCGCGAGTCGACTTTGCTGGCCACGCGGAAAGAAATGCGGGCGGGGAAATTCGCTTTGATTAACCCGGTAATAACGTCGACAGAGGGCCGCTGAGTGGCGAGTATCAAGTGGATGCCAACCGCGCGCGCCATCTGGGCCAAGCGGGTGATGGATTCTTCCACGCCGTTCGTGTCCACCATCATAAGGTCAGCCAACTCGTCGATGACAATCACCAGGTAGGGAAGCGGCTTGTGTTCTTCTTCATCCACGTTGTCGAAAAGCGAAAGCGACTGGCCCTTCTCAAATGTGCGGTTGTACTGGTCGATGTTTCGGACTCCCCGCTGCGCCAGGAGCTTTAGGCGGCGCTCCATCTCGCGCGTGGCGTTGCGCATCACGTTGGCTGCAACTTTCGGGTCGGTGACCACGGGAGTGAACAGATGCGGAATGTCTGCGTATAGGCCGAGTTCGAGCTGCTTCGGATCGATCAGGACAAGCTTGAGCTCGTCGGGCGTGGCTTTGTAGAGCATGCCCATCAGTAGGGAATTGATGAAGACGCTCTTGCCGGTTCCGGTTGAGCCGGCGATCAGCAAGTGAGGCATCTGCGTCAAATCGCCCGCGCGGATTCGGCCGATTAAATCTTTTCCGAAGGGAAGCGTGAGCTTGGAAGGCGAATGGCTAAACTCCGGCGACTCCACTACGTCGCGCAAAGCGATCGTTTCGCGATGCACGTTTGGCACTTCTATTCCGACCGTGGATTTTCCCGGGATGCGCTCGATAAGAATCGATTCCGCTTTGAGCGCCAGGCACAGATCATCGCCCAGACCTGTAATGCGGCTGTACTTGATTCCGGCCTCGGGCTTTAATTCGAATGTGGTGACTACGGGGCCGGGATTGATCTGCGTAATGCGTCCGGCCACGTCGAATTCGGCGCACTTCTGTTCGATTGCACGCGCACATTCCTTCAATTCGCTTTCGTCCATCTTCTGGCCGCGTTCGGCCATCTGGAGCAGCGAAGAGGGCGGAAGCCTGTAACTGGTTTTCCCGCGAGAAATTTTCGGATCCGGCCCAGTTTTCTTTGGCGGAGCGGCCTTCTCCAGTTCATGAAATTTAATCACGGCCGTCGCGCGGCGCGAGTCCTTCACTTCGTCGTCTGAGTCTTCGTCTCCGTCATGCGGGTCGGCTGCGGCTGGTAGTTCCTTCGCCGAGACTCGCTGCGGGGCAACAGACGGGCGGCCGGCGATCTTGATTTCCTCCACGCGCTTTCTCAAGCGCGACGATTCGCGCTCTTCGCGCCACTCGCTAATGCGAGCCATCCACTTTCCGAGGACGCCATCCGGCGTCATGGGCGCCTTGAGCCAATGTGCAGCAGCCCGCAGCGAAAAACTTGTGGCCAGGAATAATGACGTTAGGATGAGAACAACAGAAACTAAGTTCGCGCCCACAGGATTCAGGGCCGCGCGCAATCCTTCGGCGAGAACGCTTCCGAGCAAGCCTCCTGGAGGCAAAACACCCCGCACCTGCGGCATGTGCATCAAGCTCATCTCAGCCGAGAGAGAAAACAGCAGCATTGTGGCGCCAACAAGCTTTGCTGCCGGGGCTTCGATTAACTGGCTGCGAAACCAGCGCATGGCGACGATGAACATGCCGACCGGAAACAAGAACGCGCT
>PKWH01000152.1:9828-15345 GCA_003131985.1 Acidobacteriota bacterium
AGCAGGCTCAGCGCAAGAAGAAAAGCGAGGCTAAGGCCAACAAATCCGACAAGCTCGTTGATGCGTTTATTTTCTGTAGGCGACAGGATGCGCACAAGCTTCCCCTTTACATTGAAAAGCCGGGCCGTGGGCGATTCGAAGCGATCAATTTCGATCTCGCTGGACGGCACAGTTTACCTCGGAGCGGTTGCGATACCGAGGTGCAAACAACGGGGAAGGCTCACGCGCAAGACCTGGACGGCGCGGGCGCGATCGCGCGGAGTCCAGTCGGAGGAACGCGAGCAACTAAACGACTATACCAAACGGGATTGGGTAGTTAATAAAAATTTTCAAGGTGCGTGTCTGCAAATACGGCACGAGGGGGCGAGACTATCCGAGCTTTTCCGGGTTTTCAGCAGGAGAGAGAATCGTTTTCGACATCGCGAAGGCGTCGCGACCGGGATAGTAATCCTTTCGGATACCGAGGGAACGATAGCCGTGCTTTTGCCAGAAGGCGACTGCGGAGTCGTTATCCGTTGCCGTCTCAAGCCTTACTTCGCGCACGCCATTGGCCGCAAGTCTGCGTTCCACTTCGCGAAGTAGAGCCGAGCCCATTCCGGTTCTGCGAAATTGCTCAAGCACGTCGATGGTCACGATGTAACCACGACCGTTCTGATTTGCACTTATGCAAAATCCTGCTAGGGCGTCTGACGCTTCCGCCACAACGCATTCGGCGCCGGAAAAACGAAGGTAGGCGCGCAGGTCTCGTTTGGAATAGGCGATATCCGCGGGGTAGCAGGCCTGATCAATTTCGTACAGTGTGCCGAAATCTCCCGGTTTGTATTCGCGTAGCGTGAATTTCACAGCGACGACTATACTTCCAAAATCACCGGCAGAATTAAAGGGCGCTTCGAAGTCTGTTTGTTGAGGAATCGCTTCAAATCCTGGCGAATTTTCTCTTTGATTACGTTCCAATCCGTCTTTTCTTCCTGGCTCGACTGTTCCACCGTGCGCAGAATCACTTCGCGCGCCCGGGCTAGAAGTTCAGCGCCGTCTTCGTTGGGTAAAAAGCCGCGGGTTACGATTTCTGGCGCCGTTTCCATCCGTCCTGTGTGTTTGTCGATCGCGATGATGGGCACCACCACGCCATCTTCTGCCAGGTGACGGCGGTCGCGAATTACTACATCTTCGATCTCTTCGAGCGACCCGGAATCGACGCACACGCGGCCGGCCGTTACCGGTTCGCGTTTGCGGGCTCCGCCGTCGGCGGTGAATTCGATAGGCTGGCCGCTTTCGATCAGGAAAATTTCTGAGCCTACTGCGCCCAGTTGCTCGGCTAACGCGGCGTGGCGGAAAAGCTGGCGGTACTCGCCATGAACCGGGATGAAATACTTCGGCTTGACGAGTTGCAGCAGGATTTTCATTTCTTCCTGGCTGGCATGGCCCGACACGTGGATGGGCGCGGATCTGCCGCCTTCGTAGTAGACGAGGACGCGACGGCGGAAGAGGTGGTCGATCATGCGAAAAATATTCTTCTCGTTGCCGGGAATAATTCGAGCGGACAAAATCACGGTATCGTTTTCCGCGATATTCATCAGGCGGTGGTTGTCCACGGCGATCCGCGAAAGCGCCGAAAGCGGTTCTGCTTGGGTTCCGCTGGCTAACACGACGAGCTTGTGCGGATCGTAGCCTTTGATATCCTGCGGCCGAACGACGCTGCCGTCGGGTATCCGCAGCTTGCCGAGTCCATGGGCGATTTCGATATTGTCCACCATGCTGCGCCCGACAAAACCGACTTTCCGTCCGACCATTCGCGCAATATCGATCACTTGTTGAATGCGATGCACGGAGCTGGAGAAGCAGGAGACCACGACTTTTTTCGGCGCCGCCCGAAATAATTCTTCCAGGCGCACGATTACGGCGCGTTCGGATGGCGTAAACCCGGGACGCTCGACGTTGGTGCTGTCGCTGAATAGCGCGAGCACGCCTTCCTGGCCGTAGCGCGCGAAGGCGTGCAGGTCGAACGGCTTTCCGTCCACCGGCGTGGGATCGATCTTGAAGTCACCCGTGTGAATGATGACGCCGACCGGAGTGCGTACCGCGAGCGCCACGCAGTCTACGGTGCTGTGCGTCACGTGCAGGTACTCGATCGAGAATGGGCCTATGACTGTGGTGTCGCCAGCCGCGACTTCGTTCAGCTTCGCGGTTTCGAGCAGGCCGTGCTCTTCCAGTTTTTTCTTGACGATGGCGAGAGTGAATTGCGTTCCGTAAATCGGGACATTCAGATCCGCGAGAATGTAAGGAATCGAGCCGATGTGGTCTTCATGCGCGTGCGTGAGCACGATGGCCTTCACCATGCGTTTGTTTTGCTTCAGGTAGGTGGTGTCGGGAATTACGATGTCCACGCCAAGCAGTTCCTGCTCTGGGAACATCAGGCCCGCGTCGATGACGATAATTTCGTCGCCGAAGCGCAGGGCCATCATATTCATGCCGAATTCGCCCAGTCCGCCTAGCGGAATGGCCCACAGTGATGTTTGGCTCAATTTGTTCCGGCTTTCTCGCTCAGTTTGCGCGGCGGGATAGTTGTTCTTTTTGTTCCAGGAACTTGCAATCGTATCATACCGAGGGGTTGGAAGTGAGGATCTGGCCGTTCAGCTTCAATTCAGGGAGACCACTCGCCGTGGTGAGAAGTGCCACCGTGGCTTCGTAGCGTCAGCATCTTGCTTGCGCGTTGATGAGCGAACGGGAAAGCGAAAAGAGCCGGCCGGAGCCCTTCGACTTAGGTCAGGGCAAGCCCGCGCTACGAAAAACCGGCGCTGCGCTAATCTGACCTGCCGCCGGCAAACAATCTCGCAATCGCCACTAGCACAATTGCACCTACGGTGGCCGCCGCAAGACTTCCCCAGAATCCGAACGCAACGATACCGAGCCTTTCAAAAATCCATCCGCCGATCACTGCGCCGATGAGGCCGAGGATGACATCCACGACACACCCGAAACCGCGTCCACGAGCTACCGTGCCGGCCAGCCACCCGGCAATCAATCCGATGAGCAGCCACCAAAATATGGAATGCGTTTCCACATAAACGACGACATCATGTTGGGACATCGGACGTTGTAGTCCCGCAAACCACGCGGCCATGCTGGTCATGCGCAGAGCTCCTTTATCAAGACTGACAGAATATATACCCTAGGGATTTATAAACAAGCTTCGCCGCTAGAAAGTCCGCTGCGTGATAGCCCGGGCGCGGCGCGAGTTCCGCCACATCCATGGCGACGATTTTCTTATGGTCCGCGACTGCGCGCACCAGCGAAGTGACTTGGTGCCAGTCCAATCCTCCGGGTTCGGGCGTGACGGTCGAAGGGACGATGGAGGAATCGAATCCATCCAGATTAATCGTCAGATAAACGCGCGGGCCTAGGTCCTCGAGAACTTTTGCGATCCAGGTCTTCAACGGAGCGCGAACGATGTCTTTCGCCCAATAAATTTTCGTACGCAACTTAGGAATCGCTTTTGCTTCTGCATCCGATAGCGCGCGTACGCCTACTTGGACGGCCGGGCAAATTTCGACGACGCGCCGCATAGCGCAAGCATGGCTCGCGGGATTGCCTTGATACTCGTCGCGCATTTCCGCGTGCGCTCCGATATGCAGGACGCACAGATCCTTGTGTTTTCTCGCGGTCGCTGAAACGAGAGGAGGAGTTAGCGCATGCTCGCCGCCGAGCGCGACGGGGAATTTGTTATCGTCGAGGAGCGACAGTTGCGCGGTGAAAAGCTCGCTGACCACTTCGCTCAAAGTGCCGTCCTGCGTATCAATAGGAGGTTGAGTGGCGATGCCGATTTCCTTGTACGGTTCGAGTTGCAATTCCTCGTCGTACAGTTCCATGTGCCGGCTCGCGGCAATGATCGCGGCAGGCCCGTTGCGCGTTCCGCGTTCGTAGGTGGTGGTCCGCTCGAGAGGTACCGGAAAAATTACGGCGCGTGAAGTTTCGTAAGTGGAGTGTTCTTCCGGCAGGCCGCCGAAATTGTCCGGTGGCATCGGAGTGTATCGTGACATAATGCGCTCGCGCTCCTTGGACTGATCGGAAATTTTTCTTTTGCACTGGCCTCATTTGTAATATCAATGAAGCGCGCAACAAGACAATTTATTGTTCCCGAAACTCTTGGGAGCATACATCACCTGCGAGGGCCGTGAATGACAAAGAAAAAGGGCGTGACGGGGCGTACACTGCACGACCCGATCGAGGATCATCTCACACCCATTTTCCCGCTCGACCTGCAACGCATCCGCACGATTGACGACATGGTTCGCGCCATGGGGCAAACAGCCTATACCGCACGGCAGATCGGCGACGCCGCGGACGTGCTGGAAGCCATGGCTCGCGACAAAGATTGCTTCATCGTAATGACTCTTTCTGGCGCGCTTACCGTCGGGAAGATGGGCTTGGTTTTTTGCGACCTGGTTGAATCAGGAATTGTGAAAGCAATTGTTTCCACCGGCGCGTTGATGGCTCACGGCCTGGTGGAAGCCACCGGCCGCTCTCATTTTCGCTATGACGAAAAAATGGGAGACAACGAACTTTTTCTGGCGGGTTACAACCGGGTTTACGATTCACTCGAGCCGGAAATAAATTTGGATGCCGTGGAAGTAGTGGTGGATCACGTTCTGCAACGTTGGGACCCTGAAGAAACGGTTTGCAGTTGGAAGTTGAATCGCCGCATGGGTGAATATTTGCAACAACACGCGAAAGGCCGCGGCATTCTGAAATCCTGCCTCGAGCATAATGTTCCGGTTTTCGTTCCGGCGTTTACGGATTCCGAGCTCGGAATTGATTTCGCGTTGTATCAGCGACAGCGCAAGAAGGAGGGAAAGAAACCTCTGCGCTTCGATCCCTATCTTGATTTCGAGCATTACGCTTCGACCATGCTCGCGACGAAGCGTATGGGCATTTTCACGATCGGCGGTGGAGTCCCGCGCAATTGGGCGCAGCAGTTTGGAGTGTATGCGGAGCTTCTCGCGCGCCGAGGCTATGAAAAAATACCATTGAAACGCTATAACTACGGCTTGCGGATTTGCCCCGAGCCGGTGAATTGGGGCGGCCTTTCCGGCAGCACTTACACCGAGGCTGTTTCGTGGGGGAAGTTTGTGCCTCGCGAAGAAGGCGGAAGATTCGCGGAAGTGCTGGATGATGCGACCGTAGCGCTGCCACTTATCGTGGGGGCAGTCCTGGAACGCATCGGATACTTAAAGCCCGACCGGTCCTCTGCGGCGGCACCCGCATCCGCAAAAAAGCGATAGCTCCGCTAACCTACGACGGCAAATTCTTGCTTGCCCCATCTGCGAATCTTCCAAGAGCGAATCAATAACCGATAACAGGAAGCTTTAAAAGCGGGGAAGCCGGAGGCTGATTGTTTTAATCGTCTTCGCCAATCAAGATTGCGGCGGCTAATACTGTGGTCCACAGTCCGCGCTTATCGCCTACGGCGGATTGCGTGATGTTCATGGTGCGAACGATCTTGTTTGAGATACGATAGAC
>PKWH01000152.1:15373-18132 GCA_003131985.1 Acidobacteriota bacterium
TCGATGCGGCTCACGCGTCTGATTTTCGCTGATCACAGTGAAGGCCACTTGGCCGGGCTTCAGATGTTTCAGTCCTTCGCTTCGGGAGATCAACTTGCAGTAGGGAGGAAAAATCGAAGAGACACGAACGATGTTGCACGCAGCAATTCCGGCGTTGCGCAACGCCAGCTCGAAGCTCGAAAGGCGCTCGCGGTGNNCACGCGGCTAAGTCAATCACTAATTGACCTCGTGCGCAGTAGTAACGCACGGCTCGTGGGAAATGTTTCAGGCAAGTTACACTTCTACTGTTTCGCGGGGCGTGAAGAAGAAAGCAAGTTTTTCAATGCAGGTACTCACGCAAAAAAAGGGGACTCGGTGAATTGAGTCCCCTTTGTAGCTTGAAAAATCTGCGTTCTAAGTCTTAGCGCCAGCCCCAGCGTCGGCCATATCCCCATCCGCCGTAATATCCGACGTACAGTCCAGGATAGACTCCGGGATAACCGTAAGGATAGCCATAGGGATATGCGTACGCGTACGGCGGAGGCGGATAAGGACCAGGGCCCCTTCTCAGCCGTCGCGCCTGGTTATTCGTTCCATAATCTTCCGGATTTACGGGCTGGAAGGCGACTTGCCCATGAACGGTCGAAATATTTATCGGCGCTTCCACTCTAAACGTAAGCAGCGATTCGGGCGGGATAATTGTCGGTCTCCCTCGCGTCAGTAGCACGCCAGTGATGCCGGCGACAAATCCGGCGCCCGCGCCGATGGCGGCTCCTGGCCCACCTGCTGCTGCCGCGCCAACCGCCGCGCCGAATCCTGTGGTGCCTGCTACTCCGAGCGCATCGCGACCGTTGGAAGTCCCACCGGTAGCTTTAATCAGCGCAGTCTGTACGTTAACCAGCTGCCCATCGACCAGCGTTAGCTGGCTAAGCGATACAGCCAGCTTCGAGACTCCCTTAACGCGGCCCGCCCTTTCGGCGGTGGCTACAGTTCCGATTACGGTCTGTCCGCGCCTAGCCACGACCAGTCCATCCACTACCAAGGGCTGATCGAGGGTAAGCAAAACGTTGTCGCCGACCTTATTCCTGTCGCTTGAAAGCCATCCGGTCGTCCGCACCTGTACGAGCGCGCCGGTCGGCAAAGTGAGTGAATCCGGCACCGTGTAGTTATCCTGCGGCGCGTTCTGCTGGCCATTCTGCTGTCCGTCGGGCGCTGCGTTCTGCGGCGGAGCTTCTTGAGGCGTCTGAGAAGGTTGAGCTTGCTGCTGTTGCTGATCCTGTTGTTGCTGATCCTGCGGTTGCTGCTGATCCTGCTGTTGCTGATCTTGTTGCGGAGGGTCTTGCCGTGCTGACGCAGGCATCGCGCTCAGACAAAGTCCAAGCGCCAGGGTGCCAATCTCCAGCCCAGCCATTAGGTTGCGACCCATACGATTCGCAAAGTTTATAACCATGTTAGTCTCCTGGTCCTTCTGCCTCAGCTACCGGCAGCAATCCTAAAACGCTAGCTTTATCCTCGTGTGCGCCTATATAGAAAGATGGCAAAGCGGCGCTACGAGTTGCATTCAGCTTATAAAACACGGTTACTTGCAGAAAGTTGCGCTATCGGAAACTCACAAGCGCGGGCCGCTCAGATGCTGTGAAGCTCAGACTCCTTGGCGCAGAGGGGGATGCAGGGGGCGATGGTATCGGCGACGATTTTCAGCTCTCGAAGCTGTTGTGTGACGAAGTCCGCGCCAGCGTCTGATGGCGAGGCACCTTTGCGCGAAACCTGAATCACGCCGATCGCTTTCTTTTCCAACAGGATCGGCGCACTCATAATCTTTTGTATGGGAACACCGCGCTGGTCTTCCGAGATCGGCACCGCTTCGAAAACGGTGGTGTGCGGAATCGCTGAGAAATGATTGATCATTTCAGGCCGTTTTTCGCGAGCGGTGCGAACCGCCAGTGAATTGGCACTCGTCAGCGGAATCTGACCCATACCCTGAAGATTTTCGGGCAGTACGAATCGCAGGAAACGGTCGTCCGGCATAGCCACGAGAATGGCAACTTCGTGCGGCTGCACTACGAAGTGTTTGCTGATCAGCTCCACCGCGCGATGCATTCCGGCAACGTCGCCCGAGGCGTTGCTGCGCACCACTTCAGCGGCCCATTTCCTCAATTCGGCGATGAATTCGTTGGACATTTGAGCTCTGCTTCTCCAGCGAGTCTACCACGAGCGATTCATCGTGAACCTTGGCGTCGCGGCAGTGTGTTTCAAGAATTACGATGCGCGATTGGTCGCGCTTTCTCCCCAAGGTGCTCCAGAGTCCCACGCTCCGGTCGTTTTCACGGCACTCCCGTTCTTGCAAACTTCTTCGCGGCTGCCTATACTCTAGTCGGACGAAATAATTTCGGAGCGTGCATGCCGGCGGCAGCGCCTGAATCCAAAACAGGCTATATTCTGGATAAACTGCAGTCCCTCAGCGGCGTAGTTCCCATTGGCGCTTACCTAGTCGATCATCTTTGGTCCAATAGCTATGCTCTGGTGAGCATCGAAAAATACAATCAAGTTTCCGGCGACCTTCAGACCGTTCCGTGGCGCATCGGTGTCGAGGCAGCTGTTCTGTGGGTTCCCCTTCTGTTCCACAGCCTCTACGGCATGTATATCTGGTCGAGAGGGAAGTCGAACGCGCTTAGCCATCCCTGGATGTCGAACTGGATGTACGTGCTCCAGCGCTGGAGCGGCATGATCGCTTTCGTCTTCATTGGCTGGCACCTTTATACAGAACGTTTCGGCGGCCA
>PKWH01000177.1 GCA_003131985.1 Acidobacteriota bacterium
CTGCCCGACTGCGCGATGCGAGGATAATCGGAATTGATGCGGCGGAGCGCTTCGGGCTTTATGAAATTGCGAAGGACAAGATGCTCGTAGGGAGCGCGTTCGAGTGGTGCGGCATGAAAAGCTTCGAGGTCGAATACGCTGTTGGCCATGGTGGCTATTGCCAACCGTATCTTTCACCACACTGCGTGTCAAGTGCGGTCAGATCAGTTCTTAGGGGTCGAGGAGCTCTCGGATAGTACGTCCCAGATGCCGTATGACGCCAATGCCGCGGCGGCTCCAAAAATCAAGAAGAACGCCAGCTTCCTGCGACGGCGCTTGGCTGGCGTCGTGTTTGCGTCATCCTGTGAGGCTGCTACTTCCGGTCCCAATGTCGCCGGCTCCAGGTCCATGGTTACTCGATAGGACTTCCCTTCCGGAATCGTGTGGATTTCTCCATCATTATCGAGAAGCAACGAACCGCGGTACGCCGAGACTACGATTTCCTGTGGTCCAACGATGGTCACTTGCCCGTACGCCGGCTGGGAATTCGCTGCGCGAATGATGCCCTCCGGCACTTCCAGCTCGAATTGGTCCGTACCATCGGAAGAGAATCCGACCGTTCCGCGAGCTACCACAGCGAGGACGGCATCGGATCGTTGCGCGAGAGTGGCTGAACTCGACCCCAGCAAGTAAAGCTGGGTCGCGCCCATTCGTAGCCGCAGAGCTCCACCCACCTTGGTTTCTACTTTATCGCCAGGGTAGACGGTCGTGCCGACGGCAACTTTGGAGTCTGCAACTTGCGCGTCCTGGGCTTGGATAACCAGACCGAGAGGTTTCTCATTGGCCGCAAACCCGGGCAGACCGAGCAAACAAGAGAGCATAGTCGCCAGGCAGGATCGAGCGATAGATCGCATAACTTCCTCCGGAACCGTACATACCAACCTAGGTGCTCGGAGTGTTTGGGTCAATCTGCAAGCCGGGGCGCGTGGTGTAAGAGACACTACGGGGGATCGGAAGGGGGTTCAGAATGGCAGGCGCTGGCTTATCGCGGATTATAGCCGGTCGATTTTCGCAGCTAGGATGAAATCGCTTTCGGTGAGGCCGTTAATCTTGTGCGTCCACGTCTTTACTTCTGCTTTGCCCCAGGTGAGGAAAATATCCGGATGATGTCCCTGTTCTTCCGCTATCGCGCCCACTTTGCTTACGAATGCGAGCGCCTTGGCGAAGTCCGGAAATTTGAACTCGCGCACGATGTGATGGTCTTCCACGACGTCCCATTGCGGAGTTTGTTTGGCCAAATCTTGGAGCTCCTTTCCGGCCAGTGGAGGCACTCCTCCGCGACAGGGCACGCACGTTTTATTCGCTAGTTCGCTCATGGAGGCTCCTGGGGCGATCCTTTAACGTCGATTCGGGTACGAATTGTAATTGTACAGGAAGTAACGTCTTACGACTGGCCGATTGCAAACGAGTTCTGTTATTCTCCTGCGCAGAAATTAGATACTCGCCTCGGAGGACTTATGGCTGACGAACTTCAGGAACTTCAAGAAAACGCCGAGCATGGCGCACACGAAAAGAGTCTCGCTCCTGTGACGATAACGATGGCCATACTGGCTGTGCTGGTGGCTTCCGTTTCACTGATGGGCCATCGCGCACACACCGAAGAGATTCTCAACCAGACAAAGGCGACGGATCAGTGGAGTTATTATCAGGCGAAAGACATTCGCCGCAGAAACTATGAGCTGTTCCTCGACGAGCTCTCCGTTTTTTCACTGCAGAACGCCGAGCAGGTGGCGAAGATTAAGGAAAAATACTCCAAGGAAGTGGACCGCTACAAGGATGAGCAGAAGGACATTCAATCCGAGGCCAAGGGCGCCGAGAACGAAGTCCGCACCGAGCAGCGCCGCGCCGACAGGTTCGATCTGGGCGAGGTAATGCTGGAGGCAGCTCTCGTTATCTGTTCGATCACTCTTCTCACGCGCAAAAAAATCTTCTGGCTGGCCGGAGTAGTTCTGGGTCTGGCGGGAGTAGTAATTGCTGCGGGCGGGCTTTTGATCCACTAACACGAATGTTGAAATCTGTTAAATGCCAATGCTTATAGCGCCGAACGGTAATCAAACGTTATTCGCAGCTGGCCTGGGAGTCTTTGCGGGATTATGGGGTATTTTTCACGGCTTGAGAGCGAAGGAGTTTGTGAAGCACGGACACTACGGCTTTTCACGTGAGGCTCCGGAAAAGTACACGCCAAGATGGTGGGAAAGACTTTTTGTGCTTGGCATTTCAACGTGGGCTTTGATCTGGTCTGTTCTGTATCTCGTCAAACATTGGCCAAGCCGCGCATGACTGAGTTCAGCGGAGGCGTGAAGCAGCGGGCCTTGCCTCGATATATTCTCGGACGAATTCAGCGAATGCTTTTTCGAGCTTTAGAGTCACCGGCCCGGGAGCGCTCGCGATTCGGTGGCCGTTGATTTCGCTTACTCCGAGCATGCTGCGGTTGGTGGAAGAAATAAAGACTTCGTCGGAGCCGTAGAGATCCGCGGGAAGAAGCGTGCATTCCTCTACGGGCGCGCCAAAGCGCTTGCCAATCTCCAGCAGCACGCTACGCGTAACGCCTTCCAGACAACCAGAAGCCAGAGGGGGAGTGTTTACGCGTCCGCCACGCACGCAGAAAATATTCGCCGCCGTACACTCGGCCACTTCGCCGCGCTCGTTCAGCATTACTACTTCATCGCAACCGGCTTGCTGCGCTTCGTAGAGGCTCCAAACGTTGTTGAGCCACGAAGTTACTTTCACGCCCGCCAGCGCCGAGGCGGCATGACGGCCGTTTTCACGCAGCCCCAGTTTTACGGGTTCGCGGTACGCCGGCAAATCCGAAGAATAAAGTATTAAGTCCACGCGCGGAAAATTCTCATCGCTCCGCCAAAATCCCACCTGATTATAAATGGCGTAGATTCGCGCGCAGCCTTCGCGGACTTGATTGGCGAGCAGAAGCTCATCCAGTTTGCCTCGCACAGATTCTAGGCTGAACGGAAAGGGACAATTGGTTCGTTCCGCATCGCGCAGCAGGCGCTTCCAGTGGCGTTCGAATGCAAACGGGATCCCCGTAACGATGCGGATGGTGGTGAACAGGCCCCAGCCGTTCAGCAATCCCGCTTGCCCGGGAGAGAGGCGCACCTCCTCCACAGGCGAGAGGCGGTCGTTGTGAAAAACGAAACGGTGGATCACGCGGTCCTCCGAAGGAGCGAAGCCATTCTATCGCAAAATTCCGCCGCTCCTAGCGACGCCATTTGCGACATCTCCGTCTTTGTTGCGTGTTGTCGAGCCCGGTCTCGTTCACTCGACGCCGGGGCCGATTTTTGTCTTCGGGTATTGACAGCGGCGGCGCGCGCGCCTAAATTTAATCCGTGGGCTCGGAGGAGTTTATGAGCGTACTCTCGCGTTCTTGCCTGATTGCAATTCTAATGACCGGTCTTCTCAATATTCCGGCGTTTGCCGCCAATGAAGCGCCTCTTGGCTTGGTGACGCAAGCGCAGAACGCACAGATCGGTACTACCAAGGTCGATGTCGGAACCTCAATTTTTCCAGGCGACACACTCGCTACAGATGTTGGCGGAACGCTGCGGCTGAAGTTTGGAGCCAGCCAGCTGTACTTGCTTTCGGCCAGTTCGGCCAGCCTGGCACAAACTGCCACCGCTAACGCGGTGCACGCGCTCGTTAGCCGCGGTACCGTCGGTTTTTCTTCGAACGGCAAAGACCAGGTCGAGCTTGAAATCCCTCAGGGTATTCTCCACGCTGCAAACGGCGAGCCGGCTTACGGACAGGTGACGATCACCGGTCCTCTGGAAGTCGTGATCTCCGCATATAAAGGCACATTGGTTCTCGATTACAACGGGGAAAGCCGAGAAATCCCCGCTGGTAAATCCTATCGAGTGACGTTGGATCTCGAGGCTGCTGCTCAGCCGCAAACTCCTGCCGGAGCGGGCAGTGGCAGCGGATCAACCAAAAGAGCTTTGAACACTGGCAGCCTTGCCTGGTCCATAGTGGCCGTGGGAGCCGCGGGGGGCGTAGGTTACGTGATCTGGGACATATTGTCGGAGAGCTCGTCAGCTCCGAACAATTAGCTCTGTAAACCGATGTTCCGGCTCTGATACTTTTTGCAGACTGTTGTATTTTCCTTAAATCATTCTCATTCTTCAGGTCTTCCCTCGCACTACAGATCGTGGAAGTATTTCTAAACTAAAGCAAAGAGCAGTCTGTTGTAGTCCGCGCTAAACACCGAAACCGTGTATGCTAGATGCGGATCCTGGAGAGTGTTAACTAAAAAATGACTCGACCCTTCTCGCGTCTCGTGGTTAGTTTCTTTTTTGTTTTCTGCGCCATTCCTGTTTTTTCTTCCGGCTTGGCGCCCGACGTGGTGTTACAGACCATGCAGCAAGAATTAAAACGCGCCACAACATCTTTAGCCAAAACAGATCCTGCTCCGTACTACTTGAGTTATGCCGTTACGGACATCGATGAATCCCTAATCATTGCCTCGAACGGAAGTATTGTTCTTTCGACCGGCGTTCAGCGCCGCGAAGCCGACGTGATGATGCGGGTGGGTTCTGCAGCCCTGGACAATACTCACGGCAACAGGAGCCGCGGTTCGGGTATCACGTCGGGGCTACTTCCGTTGAATAGCGATTCGGACGCGATTGCGCGCGTGCTCTGGCAACTTACCGACCGCGAATACGACCAGGCGTCTTCGTCGTTTCTCACGGTGAAGACCAGCAAAGCCGTGCAATCCGAGGAAGAAGACAAGTCGCCTGACTTCTCGCAAGAATCTCCGCAATCGCATCTAGGCGCAGCGCCCAAGGTGGCGCTCTGGGATCAGAAGCAGTGGGAAGAGCGCGCCCGGCGAATTTCGGCAGGTTTTCTGAAATATCCTGGAGTGTACGGCTCGACCGTTCAACTTCAGGTGAGCAACGATCGGTCGTATCTCGCCACGAGTGACGGCGGAGCGGTCGTGCGGCCCGGAGCGATCAGCCGGCTGGTGATCCAGGGCGAGACGCGCGCGGACGACGGCATGGAATTGATGCGCGTGGAATCGTTTCAGGCGCCATCTCCCGATCAGCTCCCTTCTGATTCCGAACTCGCCGCAAAAGTGGACAAAATTGCGGAAGACCTGAAGGCGTTGCGCGCAGCTCCAGCGGCTGAGCCTTACGCCGGCCCGGCTATGCTCTCCGGCAGGGCTGCGGCCGTTTTCTTCCACGAAGTTCTGGGGCACCGGCTCGAAGGGCATCGTCAAAAAGATGAAACGGAAGGCCAGACGTTCACAAAAAAGATAAATCAATTGGTTCTGCCGCCCTTCCTGAGCGTAATCGACGATCCCACACTGAAGGAACTCAACGGCGTGAAACTTGCGGGGTCGTACGATTTCGATGATGAAGGCGTTCCAGCGGTTCGCGTGGCAGCGGTCGAAAACGGCATTTTGAAAAATTTCCTGATGTCGCGCATGCCGATCAAGGATTTCGACCATTCGAACGGACACGGCCGCAGGCAGCCGGGATTGATGCCCACGGGCCGCCAGGGAAACTTGATCGTAACTTCTACAAATACCGTGCCCGACTCCGAACTTCGCAAGAAATTTATTGACGAGATCAAGAAGCAAGGGAAACCGTACGGGCTTTACTTCGACGATATTCAAGGCGGCTTCACTTTGACCGGGCGTTCGACGCCCCAAGCTTTCCAGGTGCTTCCGGTGATGGTGTATCGAGTGTATGCCGACGGGCGACCGGACGAACTCGTGCGCGGAGTGGACATCGTCGGAACGCCGTTGCTTTCTCTGAACAATATTATGGTTACTGGGGACACCATGCAGGTTTTCAACGGGATTTGTGGCGCTGAATCCGGGCAGATTCCTGTGGCCGCGGCTGCGCCCGCAATGCTCTTCTCGGAAATTGAGGTACAGAAACGGCGTCGAGGTACGGAACGGCCTCCGATTCTGCCTCCCCCATCGCTCGACGCTCCGCCTAAAGCTTCAAATTCGCAGCCCGGTACGGCGGGGCAGCGCTAACCATGAAAATGAACGACAAGCGGATGGCGTTTCTCTCGATTCCGTATCTCTTGCTGGCGGCGTTGATCGCACTGTGCTGTGCCAAGCCCGCTTCGGGGCAGAGGAAAGGGGAGAGTAATGGTTCGCCCGAGTCTGGAGCTGCTGTTGATACGAAACAGAGCGCTGCTCTCTCCGATCCCGTAATTGGCGCCATGCGCGAAGAACTGGAGCGCTCCAAATCGCATGTGAAGATGGACAACGTCTCAGCGCCTTACTATATCGAGTACCGGCTCTCGGATGTGCAGGAGTACACGGCGGAAGCGACGTTTGGCGCGTTGCGCGAGGACCAGCGCGTGCATGTGCGCAGCGTTCGAGTGGTGGTGCGCGTCGGTGACTACAAGCAGGACAGCTATTACGGGCCCGGCATAGGCGTGGTCGATCTTGCGCCGCTGGACAACGATTCGATCGCTCTGCGCCGCCAATTGTGGAACGCAACGGATCGCGCTTACAAAGCGGCGAGCGAAGCATTTGCAAGCAAGAAGGCGCTGCTGAGCCAGTATAGTGCGGAACAGCCGTTTGATGACTTCTCGAAAGTCCCCTCTTTGCAGTCGATCGGCCCGCTGGCCAAACTCGAATTTTCTCCCGAGGAGTGGAAACAGGCGCTTGAAAAGTCCACGGAACTTTACAGCTCGGACCCGAAAATCCAATCGTTGTCCGCCGCCTTGAGATTTCGCGCGGTGAACGTCTATTTCGTAAACACGGAAGGAACCATCACACGGCAGGGCTTTGCAGTGTATTCAGTCCAACTTATGGGGGAAACACAAGCAGCGGACGGAATGCGGATTGGCCGCTCACCTTTTTATATGGCAGCTACGGCAGCGGAATTGCCCCAGCCGGCGAAATTGCAGGCGGACATGGCGAAAATGCTGGAGACTCTAAAAGACCTTCGCGAAGCGCCGCTCGTGGAGGAGGATTATCGCGGGCCCGTGCTTTTTTCAAACGACGCTGCGACGGATGTATTCACCGGCATGGTAGGCAACAATGTGCTAGGGGCTCGGCCTAAGCCCGGCGACTCAGCGCGGACGATTGGGGACTTTTCTTCAAGCTATAAGAGCCGCGTGCTTCCTGATTTTCTATCCGTCGTGGACGACCCTACAATGAAATCGTTTCAGGGTAAGCGGCTGATCGGGAGCTATGAGATCGATGAAGAGGGAGTTCGCGCACAAGTGGTGCCGCTTATTAAGGACGGCATACTGGTGGACTACCTGCTAAGCAGAACGCCTATCCGCGATTTCCCCGATTCGAACGGGCACGGGCGCGCGGCACCGGGCCAGCCGCCTATGGCGAGTATAGGCAACCTGATCGTGGAACCCAAACAGCCTCTGCCGGCTGAGGAACTTAAGAAAAAGCTGATCGAGATGTGCAAACAGGAAAACAAACCGTACGGATATTACGTTGAAACGCTGTCCGGGTACGATCCACGGCTGCTGTATCGCGTGTATGTTAACGACGGGCATGAAGAACTGGTTCGTGGCGCGGTTTTCAACGAACTCGACACGCGCACGCTGCGAAACGATCTGGTTGCGGCCGGCGATGACCCGCTGGTGAGCAATCGCGAAGGCGCGATTCCCACTACTGTTATTTGCCCCTCAATATTGTTCGATGAACTGGAAGTAAAGCGCACGGACAAAAAGAACGCCAAGCTGCCGGAATATCCGCCGCCCGCTGTCACGCCCGCGCATTGATTCTTGCGGCGCTGAGTCTTAGCCACTTTCAGGCGGGATTGGGGCGGTAGAGCCAGTCGNNGCGCGGCGGTCGCAACTGCGGCAAGGCTCCTGCATCCACTCCTCGCCTCGAAATTTTTGAAAGGCCTCGGAGGAATTCCAAATCTCCTGGAGCGGGTGGTTTTTTACGTTTTCAAAGCGCAGGCCGGGGATGATCTGAGCGGCGTGACACGGGAGCACGTCGCCGCCGGGCGTGATCAACATTAGTTTGCGTCCCCAGCCGCCCATGCACGCCTTGGGATACTTGGCGTAGTAATCCGGCACCACAT
>PKWH01000004.1 GCA_003131985.1 Acidobacteriota bacterium
CAGGAGCGAGATCGAGCCCAACAATACCTTGATATTGCCGACGTGATTTTGCTCGCCCTCGACCTGCAAGGGCGGATTATTCTGATCAACCGCAAAGGATGTTCCACTCTGGGATGGGAAGAATACGAGTTGCTATGGCGCGACTGGGTCGATACCTGCCTCCCAGTCAGAATAAGGGACAGACTCAGAACCGCATTCCACAACCTCATCGGCGGAGATCTTTCATATGTCGAAAACCCAGTTCTCACTAAATCCGGCGAGGAAAGGATAATCGCGTGGCGCAATAGATTACTGCGAGATGGCGAAGGACGCGTCACCGGCACGCTTAGCTCGGGGGAGGATATTACCGAGCGCAAGCGGGCGCAGGACGCGTTACAAGAAAGCGAAGCGCGCTTGCGGTTGGCTACCCGAGCCGGAAAGATGTACGCATTCGAGTGGGACGCAGCGACCGATGTTGTAGTGCGCTCAGAGGAGTGCACAGATATTCTCGGTCTCGACGAGCCCACACACTCGACCCTCAAAGAATTACTAGACACGATCTGTCCAGACGATCTGCAAAACTTTAATCTCGGTGTCCTCAACCCCGGAAATGCGAGCGCCAACGTGAAATACCGCGTAGTACGGCGTGACGGCTCCGNNGTCACGAATAATCGGCATGGTGGCGGACATCACGGCGCGCCAGCAGGCCGAGGATGCCCTGCGCGAGAAAGAAACAACGATTCGGAGTCTCTTTCACATCGCCAAAACCTTGACCAAAACGTTGGAGTTGGACGCTATCCTCGAACACTTGAACTACGAATCGATGATGTTAGTGGGAACGGAGGGTTCATCCGCGGGATTGCTCAGTGCGGAGGAATTTGCGTGTGACAGTTTCTTTGATAGATCGGGGCCAAAGAAATCGGGCGTCGTATGGCCGCCTGACGCCGGGCTCCTGGGATGGGTTCTCACCAACCAAAAGACATATTTGACCAATGACGCTTCTCACGATCCATTGATACCTCCAGAGATCCATATTCCTCTCGGACTGCGAAGCGTGCTATGCGTCCCGGTCCTGGGCAATCAAGAAGAGGTAATTGCATTCTTCGCTCTGCACAACAAACGTGGTGGCGATTTTCGACCCTCCGATGTCGAGACCGTGGAAGGAATTTCCAAAGTTGCGTCCATCGCAATTCAAAATGCTTTGGCTTATCAGAGGACCTGCCGTGCGGAAGAAGACCTGCGCGTGCTGTCCGCTGAGCTAATCAATATGCAAGATGAGGAAAGACGCCGAATCGCTCTAGAGCTTCACGAAGGTTTGGCCCAAGACCTCGCTGCATTACGACTAAGTCTCGGGCACCTAAAAAGGAAGATGGCTAAAGACGAGAAAGGAGTGGCCAGTATCATTAGCGAAAGCTTAAAACTTAATAACGACTTGATACAGCAAGTGCGTGCTATGTCCTACACACTGCATCCACCACATCTCGAAGAAGTAGGACTACCCGTGGCAATAACATCTTATGCGCGCAAGTTTTCTGAGCGTAGTGGGATCGAGGTCTCCGTCAGAGCCGACCTGCCGAAGGATATCAGTCACTTTCCTCGTGGATGCGAAATAACGATATTTCGGATCATCCAGGAATGTCTCTCAAATGTCTACCGCCATGCGCATAGTCACATCGCAACCGTATGGGTTTCATTCCAGAACGAACATTTGATTCTGGAAGTCGCCGACCGAGGATGGGGAATAGGCGGAATATCTAAGACTGGAACCAAATCAAACCCGCCTCCAGGGATTGGAATTGCGAGCATGCGTGAGCGCGTGAAGCAAATGCACGGGACATTCCTCATCGAGTCGGTGACGGGACAAGGTGTGACCGTCCGTGTCGCACTCCCGGTCGCGACTACTGTCTCTAGAGAGGCGCGTAATTAATGATGCCTTCGACTGAAACATATCGAATCCTGTTAGCCGATGATCACGCGGTCGTGCGCCGCGGTGTCCGCGCTCTGCTTGAGTCTCAGCCAGGAATCGTTGTATGCGCTGAAGCGTCAGACGGGTATCAAGCGGTTGAGTTAAGCAAAAAACAAAAACCGAATCTCGTCATCCTCGATTTGACGATGGCCCCGATGGATGGACTAGAGGCGTCTGCCATGATCCGCTTGGAATGTCCCGAGACACAGGTTCTCATTTTCACGATGCACTTCTCCGAGGAGATGGCTCGGAAGGCATTAGTCTCAGGGTCGCTCGGCTACGTATTGAAGTCCGACCCTGACGAAGAACTCCTCGCCGCGGTGGATGAAATCCGGCACCTCCGGACATTTGTTTCGCCTCGCCTCGCAATCTCGATGGCGCAGAGTTATATATGCGAGTCAGGGAATGCTGTCAGGACAGTCTCACCTCCTAACGCAGACGGAGGAGCGGCGGTAGTGCCCCTGACGGGCCGCCAGATTGATGTCTTGAGGTTGCTCGCTCTCGGGAAAACCAATAAGGAAGTAGCTTACCAGCTTGGAATCTCCACCCGCACAGCCGAGGTCCACCGCAATCATATGATGCAGAAACTGAACTGTAAGAGCTTCTGTGATTTACTGCTTTTTGCGATTCGTCAGAAATTGGTCGAATTGTGAACACCACAAATCAGAATCGGGACTGCCGACAATAGTGGCTCCGCAAGTGCTTCCATTCTGAATGAGCCAGATTGAAAGGCATCAGCTCACTCACGGCGTGCTCCCGACGCTCGTTAGCGGCTCATCCGAGAAAACGTGCTGATGACCGCGTCGTATAACTACATCCTTGTGGCGCTCTCGGTGTTTATCGGGATGTCGGCAGCTTATGCCGCATTGGATCTGGCGCCCCGAATAACTGCCGCTGGCGGTTGGGTTCGGTCAGCTTGGTTGGCGGGCGGCGGCATCGCGATGGGTCTAGGTGTTTGGTCGATGCATTTCACGGGGATGCTGGCCTTCAGCTTGCCCGTCCCGGTAGAGTACGACTGGCCGACCGTTTTGCTGTCGCTCCTGGCTGGAATTTTAGCGGCGAGCTTCTCACTCTTTATTTTGAGCCGGGAAACGATGGGAATCATCCGAATCGTGTCCGCTGGCTTTATCGTGGGTGCCGGTATTATAGCCGTACATAACATCGGCATGCGTGCGATGCGCATGGCCGCAGAATACCAATACGATTTTCGGCTCGCCAGCCTAGCAGTGATCCTTGCGATCTCGGTTTCTCTCATCGGGCTGTGGCTTGGATTTCGTTTCCGAGATGAGATGCACGGATGCATGCGGAGGAAGATCGCTGGTGCCGTGGTCGTAGGTGTCGCCATATCCTCTGTGCATTACTGCGCGATGGCCGCAACTACCTTTTTGCCTTCCGGACCAGACCCCGAGGTATCGCACATGGTGCATATCTCAACAATAGGTGCGGTCTCGATTNNGTTTAGCCATACTGACTTCGCTTGTGGACCGACGATCCTCTTCCCGGACAATAGAGCAACTGTCAAGCCAGTTACTGCATTCGCACGACAAGGAACAGCGGCGCATCGCCCGTGATCTACATGACGATGTGGGTCAAGACTTGTACGCAGTGAAGTTAGCCCTCGGTCGTCTCCGTGAATCCGCTTTGCACTCGCAGGCCCGAAAATCGCTCTCCGAAGCAGTGAATATGACGGCAGCTTCTTTGGAAAAAGTACGAACGATCTCCCAATTACTATACCCGCCCGAGCTTGAGACGCTCGGATTTCGAGCCGCGACCGTCGCTTATGTGGACGGCTTTAGAGAACGTAGTGGAATCCATGTTGAGCTTCATATACCTACGGCAATGCCACCTATATCTCGGGAGTCCGAGAGCACCCTACTAAAGGTAATCGGAGAGTGCCTGTTAAATGTCGTCCGCCATTCAGGTAGCCGGAACGTAAAGATCCTAATTCAAACGGAACCCAGTCAGGTAGCGGTAGAGGTGAGCGACGACGGTAGCGGAATTCTGCCGGAGATTCTGGATAGATTAAGAGGCGGCGTGAAACCGGGCATGGGTACGGCATCCATGTTTAGCAGGATCGAGGAGCTTGGCGGGCGATTAGAAATCACTTCTGGGCACTGGGGAACGTCTGTCAAAGCCGTTATTCCGATTCGCGCTTAATTTGAAATCGCTCGAACTTCCGATTTAACGCGTGAATCGGACATGACTCGTTCCAAACTGTGCAAACCATTCCACCTGGGGGGAAATAATGCATCCTCAGAGATTTACAACTATTGGAAGGCTATTTCCCCCCGCCGACAGCTGATTCGTATCTCATGTGTGAACTTGCCAGCAAGGTATCTGTGTGCCAGCCTTCAAATGAATCCAACAGACGCGCGATGGTCGAGTTATCCGAAGCACGGCATAATAACGCCGCGTCGATGATTCCAGTGCAGGCGATAATGTCGAGTAGCTGCACACCCTTCGATTCTGCGAGGCTTGCAATAATAGTTGGCTCTAAGGAAACGGGCTCTCTACGTTTCTCACTTCTCTCCATCCGACGCAAGAATACAAGGTAGACGTTCACGGTGGCCTCCCTATCGACTCCACATTATTCGCAACGACGCCTTGCGCTTCCCTTCGGGGGAAGCACTAACAGGCCAATAAATAGTAGCTGGAATGTTCTCTTCGTGGGTGTGGTCTCATTTCACGTTTAGTCTAACGTGTGAAATCTCGTCCACAACAGCGTCATGAGGCTGCGGCACCATTCCCAAAATTGGGCAAGCGCGAGGAA
>PKWH01000065.1 GCA_003131985.1 Acidobacteriota bacterium
TGATGATGCCGCGCGTCCAAACGGTGAGTTCCGTGTAACTCATGTTCAACCTCGTCGTCCAGTAGATGCGTCAGGACAAAAATTCCTGGCGCTATTGCTCAGCGGCTTCGCTGTTTTCAATTGCTCGCACTGCCCCGATCGGACTCAAGCACGGCCAGAAAATCGCTGCGCAACACCGTAAAAGGCGCGACGCGATTGCCGTCCTGAAATTCTACGATTGCTAATAGCGTTGCTTTCTTGCACAGGCTCTCGATATCGGCGCCGGTGAGCCCTTCCATGCGACCGGCGAAGTCGTCGAAATCGACATCGGGCGCGAGCGGCACACGTCGACAGCAAAGCCGCATGATCGCCGCGCGATCCGCAGCGTCCGGTTTTGCGAACGGGATTTTATAGTCGAAGCGCCCGCTTCGCAACAGGGCGGGCTCAATCCGTTCCGGGCGATTGGTGGCGGCCAGCAAGATCACGCCTTTCACGTCGCGCAAATTGTCGATCTCGCGCAGAAGCTGGCTGAGAATTCTTTGGTAGACATCAGTTCCGAATTGATCGGCGCCAAACTTCGGCGCGAGAGCGTCAATCGTGTCGAAAAACAGGATGCACGGTGCTGCCCGTCGAGCTTTCTTGAAGACTTCGCGCAGCGCCCTCTCCGATTCGCCCAACCACTTCGAGTACAGTTGCGGGCCGTCAATGGCGATCAGCGGAACCTGCTTTTCACCCGAGAGCGCTCGCACCATGGCGGTTTTTCCAGTACCGGATGGTCCGGCCAGCAGGATGCCTCGCGGCGGCGCCAGTCCAACCTGCTCGTAAATTCCGTCGTGCATGTGAGAATTCTCGATTACGGCATCGAGCAACCGTTTCGCCTCGTTGAGACCTCCGAGGGATGCGAAGGTCGACGTGCTTTTCTCAATAAAGAATTCGCGAGTCGCGCTGGGCTCGACTTCCTTCAAGCCGGCGAGAAAATCGTCGCGCGTAACCTGGAGCGTCCCCAGTTCAGCAGATGCGGCGTCGGTGTCGAGCGGAAAGGACGAGAGGAACCCGCGCAGGGCGATCATCCCAACTTCCTGTCCCAACGCTTCGAGATCGGCGCCAACGAAGCCGTGGGAATGTTCGGCGATTTCTTTCAGGTCAACGTCGGGCGCAAGGGGCATCGCGCGCGTATGGATCTTCAGGATTTGCAGCCGCGCTTGCGTGTTCGGAACGCCGATTTCTATTTCTCGATCGAAGCGGCCGGGGCGCCGCAGCGCCGGGTCAAGGACCTCGGGGATGTTGGTGGCGCCGATGACGATGACTTGGCCGCGCGCCACAAACCCATCCATCAAGCTGAGAAGCTGGGCCACGACGCGCTTTTCGACCTCGCCGGAAACCTCGGCGCGTTTGGGAGCCACGGCATCGATTTCGTCGATGAATAGGATTGCAGGCGCGCGGCGCGCAGCTTCTTCGAAAACCTCGCGGAGCTTGGCCTCGCTCTCGCCGTAAAATTTCCGCATGATTTCAGGGCCGTTGAGGTGAATAAAATGCACGCGGCTTTCGGCCGCTACGGCGCGAGCGAGCAGGGTCTTGCCCGTCCCTGGCGGACCGTACAACAGAACGCCTTTCGGCGCGAGAATCCCCAAGCGCTCGAAGACGCGCGGGTATTTGAGAGGCAGCTCGACAATTTCACGCACGCGCGCTACTTCGCGCTCGAGTCCGCCGATATCTTCGTAAGATACCGCCGGAGCGCGGGCTGCGGTCTGCTCGCCTTCCACGACGCGGAGATCGGTGCGTTTTCCGATCACGACGGTTCCGGAGGGAATCGTGCGCACAACCTGGAAGTTCACAGCCTTTGCAAACGTCGGCACACGCACGACGCAGCCGGCGACGACTGGAACGCCGACGAGATCCTCGAGCATGCGGTCGGGTGCGATGGTGGCTGGCGCTGCGCCCACCCACAACGGCGACAGGCGGACGGCTACTGCCTGTTCGTGTTCGATCGGCGTCACCGTCACTT
This sequence comes from Acidobacteriota bacterium, assembly GCA_003131985.1. GTDB lineage: Bacteria > Acidobacteriota > Terriglobia > Acidiferrales > UBA7541 > Palsa-295. The sequence continues at coordinate 1,985 of PKWH01000065.1, forward strand.
GCTCTTGCAACCCCGCGCTACAGTTGCTGCGGCAAGTTCCGTCGATCTGGACCATTCCTTCGAATCCATCGTCCGACAGCTCGGCGCGTCCGACCCCTATAGTGCCGCCCGTGATCTTCAGCACGTCGCCTGCTCGGGCGCCGATGCGTAGCATGTCGGCCGGCGCCAGCCGCGCAATAGCGTGGCCGATGTCCTCAACACGCGCCTCCGCAACGCGCAGTGTCAGGGTTGCCGTGGGCGAAGATTGGGCGATTTCCTTCAAACTGAAACTCTCCCCGATCAAAACTTTGTGTTAAGCACGATCTCTTCGACGTCTTCAATGTGCCGCCGCATCGCAGACTTTGCCGCTTCGGCATCGTGCCGCTTGATGGCGGCCAGGATCCGCCGATGTCCGGCGAGCGACTTTTGCGCTCGTCCTTCCACTTGCAAAGAGTGTTCGCGGGTATCGCGCAGCAGGTCCATCAGAGTGTCGATCACTTTCAGCACCACGCTGTTACCGGAAGCAAGAGCTATGGTGTAGTGAAATTCCGCGTCCTCGGCGATAGCGGCATCGCCGCGATTCTGCGTTTCCTCTTGCCGCTGCAGAATATCTTCCATCTCGGAAATTTCTTCGGCGGAAGCGTTGGCGGCGGCGCGCGCGGCCAGCGGCGGTTCGAGCATCTTGCGGAAATCCAGAAGTTCGGTTACTAGGCCCTGCCGGCGCTTCAGCGCGTTAGCAAAAGGATTAACCGGTGATTCAGACGATCGTTCGCGAACGATGGTCCCGGCGCCTTGACGTGGTTCAACCAAGCCCAGCAGCTCCAGGCCTCGAATCGCGTCGCGAATGGAACTACGGCTTACTTGAAGCAATTCCGCCAGTTCGCGTTCCGATGGGAGTTTATCCCCGGGCTTCAATTTTTTAAGAATCAGACGTTCGATCTGCTTGGCGACTTCTTCGTAGACCTTGTTTCTACGGACAACCTCGAAGTCGGATTTGACCGGTGCAGGCATAAGAAAGTGGTCCGATAAGTGGACCAGCTGACGAAAGGCAGTATACCCCGGCTGTCAAGTCCCTAGCAAATACTTTTGCTTAGCCTATGCAGAGGGGAAAGGCTGTTTGCGGCGCTAGGTCCGTCAGCACCTCTCACCTTGGTTTCTGCGAAGTGACACTTTGCGCCAACAGCTTCGTGCAGCTGTACACTGTCCGCGTGTAGGGCATGGCGAGACCTACGCGCTCGCCCAACTCCACGACCGCCCCCACCAGCGCTTCCAGTTCCAACGGTCGGCCCGCTTCGAGATCTTGCAGCATGGAAGTCTTGTGCTCGCCAACCTTTTCCGCGCCTGCCATTCGCTGATCGATGGAAACAGGCAGCTCCATGCCCAATTTATTGGAGAGCGCTTCCACTTCCTGCATGATGTTGCGAATTACTGAAGAAACTCCCGGATCGCGGAGCATCTGAACCAGCGTGGCGCGCGTGAGCGCACTGACGGGGTTCAAGGAAGCGTTACCTAGGACCTTTACCCAAATCTCGGGGCGAATACGAGTGGTAACTGGGCAGCGCAAGCCGGAGGCGATGAGCGCCTCTGCAATTTGGCGGCAGCGATCGGAACGCGAACCGTTTGGCTCGCCCAGAGAAATGCGGTTGCCCTCGATGTGTTGAATCACACCGGGCGAGGAAATCTCGGTCGAAAAGTAAACGATCGATCCGAGCACTCGATGCGGTTCGATAGCCGAAGAAATCACTCCGCCTGGATCGATCCGCTCCAGGCGCAATCCTTCCAGTTCGCCGCCGAAACCCTGGAAGTACCACCAAGGGATTCCGTTTTGCGTGCTGACAACAGCGGTCTCTGGCCCCAGCACCAGCTTCAGTTGAGGCGCAAGTTGCGGCAAGCCGTGTGCCTTCACCCCAAGAAAAACAACGTCTACCGGCCCCACTTCTTCAAGGGAGCTGGCCATCGTGGGCCGTGCCACAAAATCCCCGTCACTGCTTCTTACCTGCACCCCATGCTCCTGCATCGCACGAAGATGCGGCCCGCGCGCGAAGAGCGTGACATCGAAACCTGCGTGCGCCATGCGCGCGCCGATGTAGGCACCGATTGCGCCGGCCCCCGCGATCAGGAATCGCATAGTTAGACATCCGCCAATGCGGCGGCGACGGCGCGCCGGCGGATTTTTCCGGTCGCAGTCGTGGGAATGCTCTTTACGAGATAAATCTTTTTAGGGCATTTGTATTCTGCCAGCAACTCTCGGCAGTACTCGATGAGTGCCGATTCGGTCGCGTCGTGAGCCTCATTCAAGACCACCGCCGCGGCTACTTCTTCACCCAGCGTGGGGTGCACACAGCCGAATGTGACCGCCGCGGAAACGGCAGGATGCCGCAGCAAAATCTCATCGACTTCGTGAGGCGCGATGTTCTCGCCGCCGCGGATGATGATGTCTTTAATCCTGCCCGTCAGATGCAAATAGCAATCTGCGTCGAGCATTCCTTCGTCGCCGGTACGAAACCATCCATGTACAAAAGCGCGGGCGTTGGCTTCGGGATTGTTTTCATAGCCGCGAAACACGTTGGCTCCCTGAATGGCGACTTCGCCCCGCTGGTTACTGCCGAGATCGTTGCCCTCTTTGTCCATGATGCGAACGCGAAGCCCGGTGCCCACGCCGACAGATCCCGGCTTCCGGTGCCGCGGTGGCAAAGGATTCGAGGTCATCTGGTGCGCCGCTTCCGTCATTCCGTAGGCTTCGACGAAAGGCACGTCGAACAGCCCCTCGATCTTGTGAATGAGTGCCGACGACAAGGGAGCGCTGCACGAACGGATGAAGCGCAGAGTGGCCGCTTCCGGCGGTTTCTGATGAGCACGGGCCAGCAAAAGCTGATGCATCGTGGGCACTCCAGAATACCAAGTCACGCGATGTTCTCGAACCGTTCGCCAGAAAGAGAGCGCGTTGAATTTGGTGGGAACAACCACTGTGCCTCCGGAGAGCAAAGTGGCCATGAGCGAGCCAATCAAACCGTGCACGTGGAACAACGGCATGATGCACAGCGAAACATCTTCCTCTGAAAGCGCGTATGTGTTGGCGATATTCGCCGACGAGACCGCGAGGTTGAAATGCCGCAAGGGAACGCGCTTGGGACGCCCCGTGCTCCCGCTGGTGTGCAGGACCAGGGC
>PKWH01000315.1:0-5176 GCA_003131985.1 Acidobacteriota bacterium
AAGCAAATCGAAGGCATCGACCCCGACACCGACATGGCCGCCATCCGCGACGGCGCCATTTCCATCACCCCCCTCCAGCTCGATCACACCCACGCCCCGTCTCTGAATCACCTGTCGCATTGGACCAAATTCCTCGAGTCCACCGCAAAGCGCTGACACCGGAACATTTGTAAATGTGGTCGCTTCGCCGAAATGTTTTTTTTCGTATTCGACCGAACACAGCGGCCAGCACTTTGCGCCGCCCAATCCCAGCGTTCCTGTCCCAACACCTTGCGCAGCCTAATCCCAAAACGTTGTCATCCCGACAGAGGCCGCCTTCTGGCCGACGAGGGACCTGCTTTTTCCGTGCTCTTCATGTAGCTCAGGTTCACCCTGACAGAGGAAGGGTCTTCAGACCTGAGGCTTTTGAAGTGACCCGGAATCTTTGAGCTGGGCTCGGCATCCAACAAGGCACTCGGATATTTAGAGGAGATTTGTGGACCTACAACTCAAAGGCAAGAAAGCACTCGTAACAGGTTCCACCGCGGGAATAGGTTTCGCGACAGCGCGCGGCCTTGCCGCGGAAGGCGCATCGGTAATCGTCAACGGGCGTACCGAAAAGCGCGTCGATTCCGCCGTCAGCGAAATTCGCAAAGCCCATCCCGGAGCAGACGTTTCGGGCGTAGCCGCCGACGTCTCGAACGCAGCGGGCTGCGCCCAACTCATCCAAGCAGTCCCCGCAGTGGACGTCCTCATCAACAACATGGGCATCTTCGAGCCCAAGCCCTTCGAAAAAATCCCCGACGAAGATTGGCTCCGCTTCTTCGAAGCCAACGTCATGAGCGGTGTGCGCCTCTCCCGCCACTATCTCGCCGGCATGCGCAAAAAAAACTGGGGCCGAATCGTGTTCATCTCCAGCGAGTCCGCAGTCCAGATTCCAGCTGAGATGATTCACTACGGCATGACCAAAACCGCGCAAGTCGCCATCGCTCGTGGCATCGCCGAAACCGTCACGGGGACCGGCATCACCGTGAACAGCGTATTGGTTGGCCCCACTCGCTCCGAAGGTGTCGAAACCTTCATCTCCCAAATGGGAGCGAAGAGCGGAGCGGACACTGCATCCTTCGAAAAAGAATTCTTCAAGAGCATTCGCCCGTCATCTCTTCTGAAGCGTTTTACAAGCACCGAAGAAGTCGCCAACACCATCGTCTATCTGTCCAGCCCGCTCGCTTCCGCCACAAACGGTGCTGCCGTCCGCGCCGACGGCGGAGTAGTGCGTGCCATCCTGTAACAACCGGATTTTCTCCTACGAGAATAAAACGGTGATTTTTGATCGAAAAACTGGCGGCCATACGCGCGCCCATCAAACTCAGCGCGCAATCGCCGAGCGTGTATCTTTTAAATCAGCTGCCAGCAAACGGTGAAACAAATGCTCGCCCGCTTCACGCCGCACTGAAAGCCGCCCGGCCTGATACGCGCGCGAGCTAAGCCCGCGCTGCACCCCGGCGCAAATCACGATGTCTTCCTGCTGCACCACTTCGCTCACGCCCATGCTCTCGCGAACGTAAGCCATATTCGATTCGCTGGTATCTCCAAAATAAAAATCGAAGATCACCTCGCAGCGATTCACTCCCAGCGGCAGCACCAGATTCGTGTCCAGATAACCTTCGTACCAGTTCAGCATGAAATTGGGATATTGCCAGAAATAGTAAGCGCGATCGCCCTTCCGCGTGTTCGCCGCGCTTGCTTCAGAACTGCTGTCCACCGTCACGGGGCTTGACTGCACGCAGCACCGATCCACATTTTCAATCGTGTAATTCGTGTAATCCAGAACGCTGTTCAACCCTTTGTGCATATGTGGCACGTGGTAGCCGCCGTCCAAAAAGTTGTCCACGTAAACTTTCCAGTTGCAGTCCAACGTATAGCTGCGCCGTTCCACGAATTTCAAATCCCCAAACCCCAGCGGCTTCGCCAGCCCGACGAGCGCTCCAAGAAAATCCGCCAGCGATCCCGCTTGCGCATCCAGATTCACAAACACGAATTTCTCCCAAGTCTCCACTCGGACCGGGACCAGCCCATTTTGCGCGCGGTCGAAATTGCACACGCCGTCAAATTCCGTCATCCCGCGCAGCTCGCCTTCCAAATTGTATGTCCATCCGTGATACGGGCAGCGCAGGTGCTGCGTTTGCCCGCACGGCTCGTTCATCACCGTCATCGCGTGGTGCCGGCAGACGTTAAAAAACGCTCTCAATTTATTGTCGCTGCCGCGCACCACCACCACAGGTTCTCCCGCCACGCTCGCGGTCACGTATCGCCCCAGCTTCGCAACCTGTTCCGTGCGCCCCACCGCCTGCCAAGTCCGCGAGAAAACGCTCCGCAGCTCCAGTTCCGCGATTCGCGCATCGGTGTACCACGCCGCCGGAATTGTGTACGCCTCCGACAGCGGCGCGGAGTCGTTGTACGCAGCGAGAATTTCCTTCACCGTCTTTTCCACGCGATGTCTCCCAATCGACTTGCTAGCCGCTCGGCTCCCGTAACGCGATTATAGTACCCGAAGTTACCCTTTCCACATGCGCGCGCGAGTGCGCCCCGCGAGAACCTTCGAGCCGAAGTAAAATCCGCTTAAGGCTTTGCTGTGCGCGCCGATTTATACAGGTCCGCCAACAGAAGGCCAGCCTAGATTCAGATGTGAGCATCCAGCTTGACCACACTGCTACAAACCGAGACCGTATCCGAGCCACCCGGCGCCTCCCCCGTCGCTCCGCAAGCCACTACCAAGCCTTCCCCGCCGTGGATTTATAGCCCCTGGCTCGACCTGCTCGTAGGCTGNNGCTGGGTCGTCGCGTTCTACGCTCTCGCGATCGTTTTCAACTACCCGCATTTCATGGCCACGATTTATCGCGCCTATCACACCCGCGAAAATTTCGAGAAGTACAAATTTTTCACCCTGCACATCACGCTGTTGCTTGCGCTCACCGCCGTTCTAATGCACGCATCTCCGCGCCTCTTTCCCTGGGTCTTCACTCTCTACATCTGTTGGAGCCCCTGGCATTACAGCGGCCAGAATTACGGTTTGCTGATGATGTTCGCCCGCCGAAGCGGAGCGCAAGTCACTCCCACCGAGCGCCGCTGGCTCCGCGCTGCCTTCGTCGCCTCCTATTTGATGCTGCTCGCAAGTTTTGAAACCGGAGGTTCAAACGATCCTCTGATTCTTTCCCTCGGCTTGCCCTCGAAATTCACTTTTCCCATGCGCCTTGCTCTGGGAGCCGCGTTTGCTGTCTTCGCCTGTCTCGGTTTCCAACGCATGGTCCGCAAGCACGGAATCCACGCCATGATCGCGCCCATCACTCTCGCAATCACCCAATTTCTCTGGTTCGTCCTGCCCACCCTTCTCGAATTACACTCCGCTTATCAGGTGCCGCAAACGCGTTACAGTAGCGGCATCCTCGCCGTCCTGCACTCCACGCAATATATATGGATCACCAGCTACTACCAGCGCCGCGAAGCCCGCGCAGCGGGCCAATCGCATTGGCGCATGTGGAGCTATTTCGCGACCCTCGTCGCCGGCGGCATCGCCCTCTTCATTCCCGGCCCCTGGCTCGTCAGCTATCTCTTTCATTACGATTTCACCACCAGCTTCTTGATTTTCATGGCCGTCGTGAACATTCACCATTTCATTCTCGACGGAGCCCTGTGGAAGCTCCGCGATTCGCGTGTGGCTTCGTTGCTCGTTGACCGCGGCGGAAAATCCGCGATCGCCGGTCAANNCGCCGCGCTTCGGACATGAATCCCTACGACAGCGCACTCAAAGTCCGCATCGCCGCTGCCGAATCAAAAGCCGGCCAGCGTGACGAAGCCGTCGCTTCGCTCGAGCAGGCTGTCGCGCTTAGTCCCCAAAACGCTGCGCTCCAGCACGCCTACGCCCGCGCCTTAATCGAAGACGGCCGCTACGCCGACGCCTACGCGCACTACCAGAAAATGCTGGAAATCTTTCCGCGCGACGTGGACGCCCTTGTGAACTATGGATTGCTGGCCGCCCGCCTCGGCCATCCCGACGAAGCCGTCGATTCTTGGCAAAAAGCGGTGGACCTAAATCCCAATCAAACGAACGCGCAACTTTATCTCGCCGAAGCCTTCGATCGAAAAGCCGAGCCCGCCTCTGCCGCCAGACATTGGGAAATCTTCCTGCGTCTCGCCTCGACGCAGTCTGATTCCGCGCCAATCAGCGCGAATCAGTTGATCTCCGCTTCGATCCAACTAGCTGACGACCAATCCGCGATCAATCAGTCCGACGCCGCTCTCGCGCGCTATCAATCCGCCATCGCGCTCGCGGAGCACGCCAGCGACGCCAAACTCGAAAGTCTCGCCCTAGCTCATCTCGCCGACCTGCAGGACAAAAGAAATTCCACCGCAGCCGCCGCTGAATCCTATCAACGCGCCCTTTCGCTCGACGCCAAAGCCGCCGACCCGCGCAGCGAAGGTTTCGACTGGTTCAACTACGGCCAATTCCTCCGCCGCCATCAGGCGTCCAACGATTTGGTTTACGCCTGTTTGCTCCGCGCGGAAAATTTGCTGCAAACTTCAGATCTCGCGGAATTGCAAACCGTGCAAACCGCTCGCCGCCAGGTCGCCAGCCAATTGGGAAAGAAAGCCCCCGCCGCGCAAAAGGATCTCCCCGCATTGCTGGCCCGTGCTACAAATCTCCCCGCCGGCTCCCTCTGAATTCTTCTCCCCCTATCTTTTTCACCCATCCACACGCTCAATCACCGCTCTCCCCGCCTCCCAACAAACCAGCTATCGAATACGGCGCAGCTGTCCCAAAGGCCAACTGTCGCCGCCTATAGACTCAGCTATTCTAAGCTTTAGAAATCCTTCGAGGTCTCGCGACGAGGTTCGTTCGAATGAAGCGCAATTTCAAAACGGCTGCCCCGGTGCTTGCGGCCATCTTTTGCATCTTGTGGCCCGCAATCGCAGCCTGCGCACCCAACCAGATCGCAGACGACGCCACTCTATGGGACGCAATCTGCCCCATCGTCTACCCCGTCGATCAGTCCGCTTCCGACCACGGCGTCCACTACCTTTTCTTCGGCAATGGTTTCTTCATCAACAGTGACGGCTACGTCCTCACCGCCGCGCACGTGCTAAGCCAGCTTCACGGCGGCCAGCCTTACATTCTGCTCCGCCAATCGGTCGGGTC
>PKWH01000315.1:5318-13248 GCA_003131985.1 Acidobacteriota bacterium
TGGACAAGGGACGCGGCGACACCGAATTGTTTCTCTTCAATCACGACATCATCCTGGGCCAAAGCGGCGCTCCCGTACTCTCCACCGATTCTCAAAAAGTAGTTGGTCTCGTTGAAGGTCAATGGCTCGGCCACAACACACTAGCCGTCGCCACCGCGGAGCAACCCACCCCGGGCGCAGTTCTCCCCATTCACTACGCATTCGCATTGCTGCAGCAGAAGCACATCGCCTGGCGCACATCCGTCGCTGATTCAGACCATCAGGAAAACGCCGTAGATCAAACCCAGGGATCTTCACAGCCCGTTCCGCTCTCGCTGGTTCCTGCCGCCTACCCGTCGCAATCTCTTTTCGGCGGCGAAGTCGTGCTCGATGCCCTCGTCGATACCACCGGACGCCTCGCGGACATCAAGGTCGTGCGCGGCGAATCTCCCTTCCTGGAAAAATGTCTCGTCGCCATCCGCACCTGGACCTTCCTTCCCGCGCTCCTCGACGGCCGCGCGACAGAGACAAGAATAGGAATCGCCTTTCAATTTCCCCAGCCTTACGTCCCTCCCCGCACCGCTACAGTCCACAATTACGAAAACTCTTCCGCCGATTCCGGTGAAACAAATTCGAGCGAGCGCGGTGCGCTCCCGCTTGTCACCGTCGAGCCGGAATATCCCGCCGGCACCGAAGCGCACGGCGGCGTGATTTTCTTCGCCGATATCGGCCCGCAAGGCCATCTCGATTCCGTAAAAGTTCTGCGCGCCTTGGAACCGCTTACTCCCGCCGCCCTTGCTGCTCTGCATCAGTGGCATTTCGCACCGGGAAGCCATGCAGGCGCAAACGTAAGCTCTCCCGCCATAGTGGTCTTCACGTTTCCGCGTCCCGTCGTCGCCACTCACGCGCAATCTTCCAGGCCATCGCAATAACTCGCATACTTCCGTTACAATTCCACCTGGCTTCGCTGTATTCTTCATCGCGAAAAAGCATAGAATCTGTTCCGCAATCAACAGAGCACAAAATTTTTAGGGGGCGCAATGTCCACGAAAATTGTCACCGTCCGCGCACGTGAAATTATCGATTCTCGCGGGAATCCCACAGTCGAAGCCGAAGTGGGAGTCGAAGGCGGTGCCATCGGCCGCGCTGCCGTCCCGTCCGGCGCCTCCACCGGCGAACACGAAGCCATCGAACTCCGCGACGCTGATAAATCCCGCTACCTCGGCAAAGGAGTCCTCAAGGCCGTAGGTCACGTGAACGTCGAAATCGCCAAAGCCGTCGCCGGTATGGACGCTTCCGACCAGCGCGCCGTCGATCGCCGCATGATTGACGCCGATGGCACTCCTAACAAATCCAATTTCGGCGCGAACGCAATTCTCGCCGTCTCCATGGCCGTCGCCCGCGCTGCCGCCACGCAACTTGCGCTGCCGCTCTATCAATATCTCGCCCGGTATTCATCCGAGGGCTACGCCGATACCCTCCCCGTTCCCATGATGAATATTTTGAACGGTGGCGCGCACGCCGATAATTCCGTGGACGTCCAGGAATTCATGGTCATGCCGCTCGGCGCCCCCAATTTTCACGAAGCCCTGCGCTGGGGCATAGAGGTTTTCCATAGCTTGAAATCTGTCCTGAAGAAAAATGGCTACTCCACGGCTGTCGGCGACGAAGGCGGCTTCGCCCCAAACCTGAAATCCAACGTCGAAGCCGTGGAGCGCGTCCTCGAAGCCATCACCGCCGCTGGCTACAAGCCAGGCGAACAAATTTCCATCGCCGTCGATCCCGCCGCCAGCGAATTTTACGATCGCGAAAAGAAAAAATACGTCTTCAAAAAATCCGATAAGTCCGAACACACCTCCGAGCAAATGGTCGAGTTTTGGGAATCCTGGGTTCGGCAATATCCCATCGTCTCCATCGAAGACGGTCTCNNGACGACTGGGACGGCTGGAAGCTTCTCACCCGCGAACTTGGAAGATCCGGCGCAGGCTCCGACGCAAAGGGCAAGAAATCAATTCAGCTTGTCGGCGACGACATCTTCGTCACCAATCCTAAAATTTTCGCCCGCGGCATTTCTGAAAAAGTCGCCAACGCCATCCTCATCAAATTGAATCAAATCGGCACCGTCACCGAAACCGTCGAAGCCGTGGAAATGGCCCGCAAAGCGAACTACGCTTCCGTCGTTTCCCACCGCTCCGGTGAAACGGAAGACACTTTCCTCGCCGACTTCGTCGTGGCCATGGGCTCCGGCCAGATCAAGACCGGCTCGGCTTCGCGCAGCGAGCGCGTCGCCAAGTACAACCAGCTCCTCCGCATCGAAGAGCGCCTCGGCGAAGAGGCTGTCTTCCCCGGCTTCAAAGCCCTGTCAGCCCATCCGGTACCGCGTCCGCCGCGTCCCGTCGGCTCGGCAGAGATTTCGCGCCATGAAGGAGATCAAGATTAACCTCCTCCCGTTGTCCGACGACGATCTGCTCGATAGCCTCGAGCGCGCGGCGTTCGGCTATTTTCTGAGTCATTGCAACCCGGCCAATGGATTGGTCTCCGATAGATCCGTGCCCGGGTCGGCCTGCAGCATCGCAGTCGTCGGATTCGCCCTTTCCTCCTATCCCGTAGCTGTCGAGCGCGGCTGGATCACGCGCGACGCCGCCGCCCAGCGAGCTCTCGCCGCGCTCCGTTTTTTCTCGAACAGCTCGCAGAGTGAAGCGCCGGACGCGACTGGTTACAAGGGTTTCTATTATCACTTCCTTGAGATGCAAAGCGGCAGGCGGGTCTGGCAATGTGAGCTGTCTCTGATCGATACCGCCTTGCTGCTCGCCGGAATGCTCACTGCAGCCGCGTATTTTACTGGCAACGCTCAGAGCGAGGCCGAGATTCGCCAACTCGCCGAAACGCTTTATCTCCGGGTTGATTGGCAATGGGCGCTGAACGGCAAACCTACGCTTTCGCAGGGATGGAAACCCGAATGTGGTTTCCTTCACTACGGTTGGGAGGGCTACAGTGAGGCGAGCATCCTGTATGTTCTGGCTATGGCCTCTCCTACCCATCCCATTCCCGCGAATAGCTTTTCAGCGTGGACCGGGACCTACCAGTGGGAAAATCTTTACGGACACGATTTTCTCTATGCCGGCCCGCTCTTCGTGCATCAGTTCTCGCACGCCTGGATCGATTTCCGGCGTATCCAAGACGCATTCATGCGCGAGAAACGCAGTGACTATTTCGAGAATAGCCGTCAAGCGGTTCACATTCAGCGCGAATATGCGTTGCGCAATCCCCACGGTTTTCGCGGCTACGGCGAGAACTTCTGGGGCCTCTCGGCCGGCGACGGTCCCAGCCACCAACCCGTTTCAATAGACGGCAGAAATCGTCGCTTTTTCGCCTATACAGCGCGCGGCGTGCCCTATGGACCCGACGACGGAACCATCGCTCCTGCCGCGGCCCTAGCGTCCATCGCTTTTGCTCCCGAGATAGCCCTAGCCGCCATCCGCCACTTCATCGATCGCTATCCGGAGATCGTAAACGAATTCCGGCTGCCAAGCGGGTTCAATCCTACTTTGATTGAAAATGGATCCCGAGGCTGGATCAGCGAAGGTTATCTGGGTCTCGATCAGGGTATTGTTGTGTTGATGATCGAAAACTATCGCTCGGAACTGATATGGAAGCTGATGCGTCAGTGCCCGTACATCGGGAACGGACTGCGCGGTGCCGATTTTCGAGGCGGTTGGCTGTAGTAGCGACTCTCTGGCTATATAGGACTTCTTATGTGCAATGAACGGTCGTCTTCTGAGTTATCGAATGACTATGATCGAAGGGAATTGTTAAACGTTCACCCGCCCGACTGGAAAAATCCCGAGCCAGTTGACAGATACACCATGGTCGTCATCGGCGCTGGTCCCGCCGGACTAATGACCGCCCTCAATGCCGCGAAATTGGGCGCAAAGGTAGCCATTGTTGAACGCGATCGGTTTGGTGGCGCGTGCTTCAACGTCGGTTGCATACCTTCCAAGGCGATTATTCGCACATCCCGCGTGTATGCTGAGATGCGCAACGCTGACAGCTTCGGCGCGCAAGTGCCCACCGGCATCAGCGTGGACTTTCCTGCCGTGATGGAGCGGATGCGGCGCATACGCGCCCGCATCAGCCGCCGAGTCTCGGCACGAAGGTTGAGTTATGCGGGTGTGGATGTGTATTTCGGGGAGGGGCGCTTTGCTGCACCCGACGCTGTCGAGGTCGAAGGAAAACGCTTGCGCTTCAAGCGCGCCCTCGTCGCCAGCGGTGCTCGTCCCCAGCTTCCTTCGATTCCGGGAATCGCCGAAGCCGGTTACCTGACCAATGAAAATGTCTTCGACCTCGCCGAATGCCCTCCGCGCTTGCTTGTTCTCGGCGGCGGTCCGCTCGGATGCGAACTGGCGCAGGCCTTTTGTCGCTTGGGCTCTCAAGTCAGCATCGTCCAGAACGATCCGATGTTCCTCGGCAATGAGGAGCGCGACGCGGCGCAGATTCTTTCCGGCGCCCTGGCCCGCGACGGAATCGGCATCCATCTCAACACCGAAGCCGTCAACGTGCGTATGGACCAAAATCAAAAGATCGTCGATCTAGTCAGCGACGATTACAAATTCAGTCTCACTGTTGACGCCATCTTGGTCGGCATCGGTAGCGCGCCCAACGTAGAACGTATGAACCTTGAAGGCGCCGGTGTGAAGTATGACAAGGATGCCGGAATTATGACCAACGACTATCTCCAAACCAGCAACCCGCACATCTACGCAGCCGGTGACGTATGCTCGGAAAAGAAATTCCCGCATATAGAAGCCGCCGCGGCGGACCTCGTACTCCATAACGCGCTGTTTTGGGGTCGCGAAAAGCTCAGTGCGTTGGCAATACCGTGGTGCACTTACACGGACCCGGAAATCGCGCACGTTGGCCTATACGTCAAGGAAGCGCGCACCAAGGGCATCCCCATTAAGACTTTCACCGTGATGATGAGCGATGTCGATCGCGCCGTCACCGACGGCGAGGACGAAGGCTTCGTAAAAATCCATGTGCGAGAAGGAACCGACGAAATTCTAGGCGCCACAGTCGCAGCCAGCCACGCCGGCGAAATGATCAGCGAGATTTCCCTCGCGATGAACGCAAAAATCAGTCTAAGCGCCCTGGCCCGCGTAAATCATCCTTATCCAACTCAAGCCCAAGCCATAAAAATGGCCGCCGACGCCTACTTAAATACGCTCCGTCGCCCCACCCGCAAGTGGCTGCAAAAGCAATGGCTCTCCCGCTGATCCCGGGTTTCGTAGCGCCGGCGTCCCGCCGGCTCTTTTGACTTCCTGCTCCGTTCCCCTGCCCCATGTTCTTTTGCCCGGAAGCCGTCTCACGTGACGGCCATCGGCCGTTCGTCAGGGCACGGCTTTAGCCGTGCCGCAAGCAGTGAACCCCTCAGGGGTTTCAACCCCTGAGGGCCTCGTAGCCAAGTTCACTCCCAACGAAATACTTTCGCTGACAGCGCCGTGCAAACGAAAAACACCAAGGCCAGCGCCGCCACGTCGCCCATATGCGGCCGCCACGAGTCGCCCCTCCATATTCCTTCCATCAGCGACACCGCATACGTCATCGGCAGCACCCGTGCCAACGCGTGAAGCACCGGCGGCATCGCGTTCACCGGCACGAACAGTCCCGAGACCGCTATCATCGGATACAAAATCGCCGCGCCAATCGGTTGCGCAAACCGCGCGGTGGGAACGATGCTGGCGATCAAAAATCCAATCGACAAAATACTCAATGTACTGATCAGCAGCGCAATCGTAAACCCGAACAACGGAACATGCATGTTCACCGGGTAATACCGTTTGCCCGCAAGCACCATGAAGCCCAGTGTGGCCGCCGTGAGCATCAGCTTCACGATCACCTGTGCGCTAAGAATCGTCTGCGGTCGCAGCGGAGTCGCGCGCAGCCGTTTTAGAATCCCCCCCTCGCGGTAGATCGAGATGATCGTCACCAGCGACAGCACAGCGCTGACAGCGATCAGCAGCGACGCCAGAACCGGCAGCCCCACGCGGAGAAAAGTGCTGGCCGCGAGCGAGGGCGCGGCAACGTTGCGGCTGGCCGCTCGGCCCACCACCAGGAATACCAGGACGGGAAAACCGATGGTCCCAAACGCGCCCAGCGGCTCGCGCATGAACACTTTGATCTCGATCCAGGTCAGTTTCCAAAGTCCACGCATCATCATTTTGTAGCCTAATCGCGAATCGAATGGCCCGTCAGTTTCAGAAACACGTCCTCAAGGCTGGGTACGATCATGCGAAAGTCCGTCACGCGTATCCGGTTCTCCGACAAACAATGAATCACTTCGGTCACCAGATCATCGCCCTGCCCGCGAATCGTGAATTGCAAGTCGCTGCGCACCACCGATTCCACTCGCGGAATCGCTCGAAAGCGCTCTTCGGCGCTCGCGTCATCTGTATCCAGCACCACGGTTCGCTCCGGGCAATGCCGCGCGACGAGTCTCTGCGGTGTGTCGATGTCAATAATCCGCCCGTGCTCGATGATTGCCACCCGGTCGCACAACCGCTCCGCCTCTTCCATCAGATGAGTAGTCAAAAACACCGTCTTGCCGCGCTCGCGAATCCCGCGCACCAATTCCCAGATCGCCCGCCGCGCCTGCGGGTCCAGCCCCGTCGTCAGCTCGTCGAGAAACACCACTTCCGGATCGTTGATCAGCGCAAGCGCAATGAACAGCCGCTGCTTCTGCCCGCCTGAAAGGTTCATAAACCACGCGTCCCGCTTGTCGATCAGCCCCAGCTGTTCGAGCAATCGTTCGCCGTCCACCGACTTCTTCCGGTAAAGCGAAGCCCACAGGTCCACCGCCTCCCACACTTTGATCCGCTTCTGCAACTGCGCCTGCTGCAGCTGCACCCCGATCCGCTCCTGCAGTTTGTAAACCTGCCGAAACGGATCCAGACCGAGCACTGAGATAGTCCCGCGGTCCGGCTTGCGAATCCCCTCGACGCACTCCATCGTGGTCGTCTTTCCCGCCCCGTTCGGCCCAATCAAGCCAAATATCTCTCCGTCGTTCACCTCGAACGACACTTCGTCCACCGCCACCGTTCGCCCATATGTCTTTCGTATCCCTGAAACTTGAATGACCGGATGAGAAGTCTTGAGGTTGCTCATTTAGCGTCCGCACGATGCGGAGTCGCAAATCGCTCGAGCGTTTCGCCCAGCAGCCGAATCGTCATCTCGTGTCGCCGCCGGTGCTGCGCATCGTCAGTTTCATTCCCGCGATTCTATCAGCACCGAATGCGCGACGCGCCATTCGATGAAACGCCGGATTGTGGAAGCGGGTTTCGCGTACCATCACGTCTGACAGCAACGCCAGCCGTACCTATTCGTAGCGCAGCGCGACCATCGGATCAACTCGCGTAGCTCGCCGCGCAGGAATGTAGCACGCGGCCAGCGCCACCAGCGCCAACAGCACAGCAACTACGCCAATCGTCACCGGATCGTTGGCGTGCACGCCGTATAGCATCGATGTCAAATACCGTGTCACGCCTAGCGCCACGCCAATTCCCACCACCGCACCTACCACTGCCAGCGCAAGTCCTTGCTTCACGACAAGCCTCAGCACGTCGCGCTCCTGCGCGCCGAGGGCCATGCGAATCCCGATTTCCCTCGTCCGCCGCGACACTTCATAAGACAACAAACCGTAAAGCCCAATACACGCCAGCATCAGCGCCAGCAAACCGAAAAACGCCGAGAGCCGCGCAACCAGACGCTCCTGAAAAAGCAGCCTGTCGATCTGCTGCGACTCGGTCGTCACCTGAAAGAGCGGCATATTTTCATTGAGTTGCGCTACCACGCGCCGTATTGCGGGAAGCAAAGCTTGCGGGTCGGCCGCTGTGCGCACCTCGAACGTCGCGCCCGAACCGCTCTGCGGCGCATACATCGTCGGGCTGATGTCCTG
>PKWH01000198.1:0-11718 GCA_003131985.1 Acidobacteriota bacterium
TCCGCGCTTCCCCACGGTTCGCGTGAGGAGCAAGTTCTTCGCGAAGGCGTAGGCGTGATGATCGACGATGGAACCACGGTGGAGGGCTATCAATCGGACGTTACGCGAATGGGCGTGTTGGGTAAGGCCCCTGAAAAGCTACAGCGCGCATTCGAAATCGTACGACGCGCGCAGGATGCCGCACTGGCCGCGGCGACCGCCGGCCATGAGTGTGGTTCCGTGGACGACGCGGCGCGCAAAGTGATTACAGATGCCGGGTTCGGTCCGGACTATAAATATTTCTCCCACCGGCTCGGGCACGGAATTGGAATGGATGGGCACGAGGCTCCCTACCTGGTTCGTGGCAACCGCACCATTTTAAAGCCCGGAATGACATTTTCGAATGAGCCGGGAATTTATGTCGTGGGAGATTACGGGATGCGTTGCGAGGATGACATGGTGATCGCTGAGTCTGGCGCCGCGCACCTGCTGACCCGCGGATTTCAGCCTTCTCTTGAAACGCCCGTTGCGTGATCGCTGTTCGAAGTTCAGAGCAAAAAGCCCCGACCGCCGCTACAGAACATTGACAGAGGATTTGCTCAAGCAGAATTCTACTATCTGGGATTCGGCCCAGAACCGGCCCGGACCTGCCTCTTGGGAGATGAACGCGCAATGCCCTCCGTGAGGAGGCGCGACCAAAGAGATGTGGGGATTTGCTTGAATCGCGGAATTCTGAAACGGTCTGAACGGAACGAAGGGATCGTCTTGCGCGGTTAATATCAGAGTAGGCCGCCGGATGGCTGCAATAACATTCCTTGCGCTCGAGCGCGCGTAATACTCAGCCGCGTCGCGGAACCCACAGAAACGCGCCGTTACCACGTCATCAAAATTTCGGACAGTCCCGATGCGGCGAAAGGATGCAGGGTCGAGCGGAAAAAGATCGGGGAATAAGCCGGCTTTGTAACGCATACGCTTCTTGAGCCTTTTTACAAAATGACGGTTGTAGAGAAAATTCTGCGGCTCAGCAAGAGCGTCGGCGCAAGCGGCCAAGTCAAGAGCGGGGGCGATGGCTATAAATGCACGCAATTGCGGAGGCGCAGCGTCTCCAAACTCTCCCGCCATCTTCAGAACCAGATTGCCACCCATGGAAAAACCTGCAGCGAAGATTTCGGGTAAGCCATCGCGCTTGATCAGTTCGAGCAGGACAGCTCTGATATCGCCGCTCAAGCCGGAATGGTAGAGGGTTTGCGTCAGTTTTTCGGTGCCGCCGCAGTTTCGCTGGTTCAGGCGAACCACGTTAAGTCCGGCAATGAAAGCTTTCTCGGCGCTGCCGAGCATGTAGCCGGACTCACTCGATCCTTCCAGGCCGTGGAGCAGAACCAAGGTCGGATGAGCTCGAGGATTTTCCTGCCAATGACATTCTCCGCGAACCTGCGTCCCTGGCTCAACTTCGAACAAGCGCGAAACGCTTTTGCTTAGACGCGGGAATTTGCGAGGCCAGAAATTCGCCGCGATGGTCATGAGGTGAGGATTGCGAAATGTTCTGTGCGGGGCGAATTCCTTCACAGCTCTTATCGTAGGGGCTCGGAGCGCGCCATGCAAGCAACGCGCTGGAAACTCGGAGGCGTCCGCACGCCGCGCTATCGTGCGGCGGGACCTCGAAAACCATTTTTTGAAGAGCGGCTGTGGGGGAATCTAACCCGATATGTTAACGCCGCTGAGATATCCGCCTAAGTGAGCGGTCATCGCGACGAGGCCCATGGCCGCAAGTTCGATTGCGAAGCAATAGCGGGGCAAAGTTTTTTCCGGAGCGCGGCGGGCTCGGAAGTGCACGTACCAGACTAAGCAGATCATCACACTTGAGACGACGCCGAGAATCAGATGCTGCAGTAATATTCCCTTGAGCCGTTGTCCCTCGAGCTGAAACTGCCAAGCGAGGAGGCCGGTTGCGATTACCGGCACGGTGAAAACTGCAGCCACGGTGAAATTGTAATAGGCCGCGGTGGCGAGAGCGCTGCGCTTCGTCCAGTATGCGACGAAGTCAAACGCCACACCGGCCATGCACAGAGCGATCGGGAAGTGAATTAACACCACGTGCTGCGCGTGTTTGGCCAGCAGCGCTTCGCGAATGTTGAATGGGTGCATGGCTGAGCCTCACTTCACGATGATCTTGCCGGTCATCTTCGGATGGACCGAGCAGAAGTATTCATACGTGCCGGGATCCTTGAAGGTGAACGAAAACTTCTCGTCTGTGTCAAGCGCCCGCGATTTGAACAACTTGTGATCGTCGCTCACAACGGTGTGCGGCACGTCATCTTTGTTGATCCATGTAACTTCAGTGCCGGCCTTTATTTCGAGCTGCATGGGCGCGAAGCTGAAGTTATCGATGGTCACCGTGGTGGCGCCGGGTTTTTCCTGAGCTACGATGACGGAGCGCGGCCACAAAGCGCCGCTCGCAAGCGAGAGCGAAAGAACAGCCGCCGCTCCGAGAATTGCGGTTCCAAGAATTCGTGCAGTCCTGCTTTGTTGTGTTTTCGTGCTTCTCATGTGAAATCTCCTTATCCTTAGAGTGTGGAATCCACGATTGCCAATGTGTGTTTGCCGCGAACAAAGTTCACGTCGGTGATACCCAGCAAGCCCCGCAGTTTTTCGGCCGGCACTTTCATGGGGCCTGGAGAATCGGCTTGTCCCGGCTGAGGCTGCGGGAAGGCCGTGGAGCACGCGGTGTGAAACGTGATGTTTCCTTCGACTTTCTGCATAATCTGGTGAATGTGCCCGTTCAAAACTGTCACACTGCCAAATCGCTTCAGATAGGAAAGCGCCTGTTCGCTGTCGTCGGTACCCCAGCCCCATTGCGGATAAACGGACCACAGGGGGATGTGCGCGAAGACAACGATCGGCGTGCTGCTCTTCAATTTGGCAACGTCCTTTTCGAGCCATTCGAGCTGCTCGTGGCCGAGATTGCCGAGACCGCCGGCTTTCAGGTTCAGCACGTTGATCAAGCCGATGAAATGCGCTCCCTTCTGATCGAAGCTGTACCAGCCATCGCCTTGGGTCCCCTGGCCGAAACGCTCGTGGAACATCGCGCCGTTGTCGTTGAGCACATCGTGCTCGCCGGGAACGTAAAAGATGCGGTCGGTCTTCAGGCTCTTGAGGGATTCGGACAGCGTGTCGAATTCCTCAGGCTTTGAGAGGTGCGTCAAATCGCCCGTGTGAAGAACGAACGAAGGAGGTGTGGGCAGCGCGTTGACCTTGGCGATGGCTTCGCGGAGCGTTCCGGTCACATCCGGGTTCGCCGGCTTGCTGAAGCCGATATGGCTGTCGCTGATCTGAACAAAGCTCAGATCGCCTTTGAGGTTACCCACGTTCTTTTGCAATACATCAGTCATGGCAAATGATTTCAAAACGCCGCCCTGGAGGACACAAAGAGTGCCGGTGCCGGCCCAGGCCATACACTTCAGAAAACCGCGACGATCCACGCCATCGTTATCTTGATTCTTCTCAATGTAGTGCGACATATGCTCTCCTCGGTTGCGCAGCTGCGTCGGCCGAAAGGCCCTTTTGCGCTGCGTTCCCCTATCTAGACACGCCTAGCGCGCCAAATATTCCCGTCATTTGCGATAAAGGGCANNGCGGGAATAAATTAGGTTGATATCCGGTCTGGAAGACTGAGAATGTAATGCTCGTATGGGAGAAGAGAAACGCGGGTCAGGGCAAGTGGGGAGTTTTGAGCAGGTTGTACTGCCGCACCTGGATGCAGCCTACAACCTTGCGCGCTGGCTCGTCCGCAACCCGCACGACGCCGAGGACATTGTCCAAGAGGCGTATCTTCGCGCATTCAAGTTCTTTGGCGGCTACCAGGGAGGCGACGCCCGCGCCTGGGTCCTGAAGATCGTGCGCAACACCAGCTATTCATTTTTTGAGAAGAATCGCCCCGCCGAATTGGCGGAGGAATTCGACGAAAAGGTTCATACGGCCAGCACTACAGAGGAGCCTGGTGCGGAAGCGGCGCTTTTGAAATCGGCTGATAGCCGCATGCTTCGCGAGGCGCTTGATGAATTGCCTGTGAATTTTCGCGAGGTTTTAGTGCTGCGTGAACTCGAAGGCATGTCTTACAAGGAAATAGCCGAGGTGACGAGCGTGCCCATCGGGACAGTGATGTCTGGATTGGCTCGCGCTCGCACCCAATTGCGCGAACGCTTGCTGCATGCGCGCGCGAAGGAGGAGCAACGTGGCTTGCGAAAATAACCAGCTATTGCTGGACGGATATTTCGACGGCGAACTCGACCTGGTACGAAACCTCGAATTCGAGGAGCATGTGAAGACCTGTCCGGATTGCGCGGGAGAGCTGCGCGACCAGAAAGCCATGCGCGATTCCCTTCGGGCTGCGAATCTCTACGAACGCGCGCCGGAGAGCCTGAGGGCTCGCATCGCCGCCTCGATACCGGCGGAAGCCCGTCCGCAACCCGTTCCCATGCCGCGGCGTCCGGTGCTTGAGTGGCTTGCGGTTGCCGCCG
Organism: Acidobacteriota bacterium; assembly: GCA_003131985.1. Classification (GTDB taxonomy): domain Bacteria; phylum Acidobacteriota; class Terriglobia; order Acidiferrales; family UBA7541; genus Palsa-295. The sequence continues at coordinate 4,497 of PKWH01000198.1, forward strand.
CTATCCTGATCGCAGTTTTCCTGGGCGCGAAAGTGCTGCCGAATATCGGCGGGCAGGGGGAGAACTTGGTTGCCGAGGAAATCGTCGCGAGCCACATCCGCTCGATGCAGCCGGGTCATTTGTACGATGTCGAATCCACCGACCAGCACACAGTGAAGCCGTGGTTTGACGGCAAGTTGGACTTTGCGCCCCCAGTCATCGATCTTAAGGAACAGGGTTTTCCGCTCGTGGGAGGGCGCCTGGATTACGTCGGTCATCGCAACGTCGCGGCGCTTGTCTATCAGCGGCGGAAGCATTTCATCAATGTGTTCGTCTGGCCCGAAGAATCGAAAGCCGCGAAGCTGCCAGCAGTTCAGACCATCCAGGGGTACAATCTGGTTTCGTGGTCGCACGACGGGATGTATTTCTGCGCCGCCTCGGATTTGAATATCGCCGAGATCCGCCAGTTCGCCGGACTTCTGGAACAATAAGGATTCGGCGATTCGATTGGAATTCCAATTAGTTTGAAAGAGGCGCAGACTGCGCCGAGTTGCCAATTCGCGGCGGGAGTTCGGCGCCTTGATTTCGGCGGGCGTTAAGCCTAGAATCGTGAATTCACTAATGAAGGTCTTTCGCGACAAATGAATCTCTCTGCGGCCCAGCGAACCTTGCTGGGCTTTGTTGTTTACGGCTGATTTGCAGGCACAGGAGCAAAGATGATCGAGGGAGCTATTCCTGAAGGGCTGACATTCGACGACGTGCTGCTTTTGCCCGGAAAGTCGTCGGTGCTTCCCGCGCAGGCTGACACGCGCACGTGTCTTACGCGCACGATTTCGCTGAACATCCCGATTGTGTCCGCCGCAATGGACACCGTAACGGATGGGCGCCTCGCCATTGCCATCTCGCGGCAAGGCGGCATCGGTTTCGTTCACAGAAACATGTCGATCGAGCGGCAGGCCGAGGAAGTGGACAAGGTAAAGCGGTCCGAAAGCGGGATGATCGTGGATCCGGTGACGATTGCGCCGGAGCTGTCGGTACGGCAGGCTTTGGACATCATGAATAAGTATAAGGTTTCGGGCCTTCCGGTGACGCGCGGGGCGCACCTGCTGGGAATTTTGACGAACAGGGATTTGCGGTTTGAAAGGAATCTGGATCAGCCCGTCAGCGGAATCATGACCAAGGATAATCTGGTTACTGTTCCGGTGGGCACAACGCTGGAAGAAGCGGAGAAAATCCTGCAGCGGCATCGCATCGAAAAACTTCTGGTGGTGGATGCGGATTTCAACTTGAAAGGCCTGATCACGGTAAAAGACATCCAGAAGAAGATCGAGTTCCCCAGCGCGACCAAGGATGAGCATGGGCGGCTGCGCGTTGGCGCGGCGATCGGCGCAACCGGAGATTTCCTGGAGCGCGCACAGGAGCTAACGCGGGCGGGTGCGGACGTGCTCGCTATCGACACGGCCCACGGACACACGACACGCGTGATGGACGCTATCCGCGCGGTAAAGTCCAAGCTGCCGCAGATGCCGGTAGTGGCAGGAAATGTGGCTACGGCCGAGGGAACAAGCGAATTGATTGCGTTGGGCGTGGACGGTTTGAAAGTTGGAATCGGACCGGGATCGATTTGCACCACCCGCGTGGTCACCGGAGCTGGCGTGCCGCAAATCACGGCGATATTGGAATGCGCGAGGGCAGCGAAAGGAACCGGAGTGCCGCTGATTGCCGACGGAGGGATTAAATTTTCGGGAGATATCAGCAAGGCTCTGGCTGCGGGAGCGTCTTCCGTGATGATCGGTGGACTTTTTGCGGGCACGGAGGAATCGCCGGGCGAGACAATTCTGTATCAGGGCCGCACGTTCAAGTCCTATCGCGGAATGGGCTCGATTGGCGCGATGGAAGCGGGCTCGGCAGACCGGTACGCGCAGGAAGGCGCGGCGAGAGGTAAGACGGTGCCGGAAGGCATCGAAGGACAGGTGCCGTATAAAGGGTCGCTCTCAGCGCTTGTGGAGCAGCTTGTGGGCGGATTGCGAAGCGGCATGGGCTATTGCGGCACGGCAAATCTGGAGGAGCTGCGTGAGCGTAGCAAGTTCATCCGTATTTCCCAGGCTGGCTTGCGCGAGAGCCACGTGCATGACGTGATCATCACGCGCGAAGCGCCGAATTACCGGCTAGAATAATGCGACGGACTGGGGAAGCCTATCCGGCCAGACGTTCGCGATGCGCCGCGGCGCTGGTTCGCTAAATGCATTGGCTTCAGCGCTGGTGGCCCGCACTATTATGGGCCGTGGCAATCTCCGCGTTCTCGACCGGCGTGTTTACTTCAGATAACACCAGCCGGATTATCATTCCGATTCTGAGATGGTTTTTTCCGCACGCGTCACAGCAGACTCTGTTCTTTCTTCACTATTTCATCCGCAAGACGGGTCACGTCACTGAATATTTCATACTGAGCTTGCTGGTCTTGCGCGGAATCCGCGCGGGGAAACGAGGTGTGCATCTCGCGTGGGCGCTCGCTGCGATTGCAGTCGTGGGATGTTACGCAGCGCTCGATGAATACCATCAATCATTNNGTGGTCGTAGGGCTCGTGATACTTTTTGGGGATGTTCGAAAGAAACGGAGAGACAATACTCTGCGCCCGGCTTAGTCGAGCGTAATGGCTCCCGCTAAATCTTCGGTTTTCTTGAAAGGACACTCTATGTCTCATCGGGTTCTGAGGAAGTTCCTGACGGTCGCGATGTTCGCGGCTCTAAGTTGCTCCGCCCTGCACGCTGCCGATCCGCTGCATTACGAATTGCGTTTCGAAGGTCCGAGCACGCATCTGATGGACGTGACGATACGCGCCGGGGATTTGAAAGGGCCAAGCGTGGAATTCGCCATGCCCGATTGGGCGCCTGGCTCTTACTATCTTGAGAATTATGCCGCGAATGTGCAGGGATTTCGCGCGGTTGGGTCGGACGGAAAAGAATTGAAATGGAGCAAGACGGATAGCCAGACGTGGCGCATCGAGCTTGCAGGAGCGAGCGCGGTCACGGTTTCCTACCAGGTGTTCGGCGATGTGTTGCGCAACAATCAGGCTCAATATAACGAGCGACACGCCTTTATCGGCGGACCGTCCGTGTGGATGTATTTGGTGGGTGGAAAAGAGCGGCCGGTGGACCTTACGATTGCGGTGCCGGCGGGATGGAAGGTGGCGACGGGGATGGAGTATACGTCCGATCATACGTTCCGTGCGGCAGACTACAATTGGTTTGCCGATGCGCCCCTGGAGATTTCAGATTTTGCGGAGAAGGATTTCCAGGTGCTCGGTACCACTTACCATGTGATCGTTCACGACGTGGAAGGCCGGAAAGATTTTGCGAAATTCGCGCAGGACACGCAGAAATTTGTTGAAACGATCGTGCTGATGTTCAGCTCGGTTACGGGCGCCGAACAAGCCGCTCCCTTCAAGGATTATTGGTTTTTATTTCATGTTTGGCCGAATACCGGAGGCGGGCTGGAGCATTTGAATTCAACGCAAATCAATTTTTCCAAAGGCTGGGACTCGCAAGAGCCGGTTCCGGGGTACGGCGACCAATACAACCTGAAACTATTCGTGACCGCGCACGAATTCTTTCACGCGTGGAATGTGAAGCGTCTGCGGCCGCAGCCACTAGGGCCTTTTGATTACTCACAAATGGTCCACACGCCTTCGCTGTGGATTTCCGAAGGCCTCACGAGCTATTACGGCGCGCTCGCTTTGGAACGTGCCGGACTCGTGACGCCGCAGCAATACCTGGACGAGATAAGCCATACGATCACGAATTTCGAGCAGAACCCCGGGCTACGCGAGCGGAGCATCGAAGACACAAGTTGGGACACATGGTTCAACGGCGATGCCGTGACTCAGCCCAACAATCTGAAGAACACAAATTATTCGTACTACGACGGCGGGCAGATCATGGGGCACATTCTGGATTTCGCCATCCGGCAGGACACGAAAAATCAGAAATCGCTCGATGATTGGATGCGCTTGCTCTATTCACGCTACGCGCTTCCGAAGCCTGGATTCCTGCCCGATGATGCAGTGAAGGCAGCGTCGGAAGTGGCCGGAATGGATGTGAGCGAAATCTTCAGCAAGTATATCAGCGGAAAGGAACCGATTCCGTACGAGAAGTATTTTGCTTATGCGGGAATCGATGTAGAGAAGAAGCTCGAGCCTGAAAAGCCGTGGCTGGGCGTCAGCCATAGCAAGAGCGACGACGGGCGCACGAAAATCACGAACGTGATTGCGGGCAGNNCCTAGAGCACAAACCGGGCGATACGCTCCACATTACGGTGATCAGACTCGGAGAGATAAAAGAAATTCCGGTGACGTTGATCGCGAGCCCTTATCCCAGCTACAAGCTGAAACCGATGGAAAATCCTACGGACCAACAGAAAGCCATCTACAACAGTTGGATGGGAATCAAGTGAGCGGCTTTTGATTTCGGGAAAATGAGAACGGCCCGTTTCGAGCGCGTCGCGGGCCGTTCGTGATTGATTTGGCGCGGATTACTTCTTAGCTGCCGCGACTTCTTTTTCTTCAGGTACTTCTTCCGCCACTTCCCTTCTCGGCTTCTTTTCTTTTTTCTTCAACTCTGAGCCGATGAACTCAAGGATTGCGAGTTCGGCGCCGTCGCCGAGGCGCCAGCCAACGCGAACGATGCGCGTGTAACCACCTGGACGATCCGCAAACCGGGGAGCCAAGTCAGAAAAGAGCTTCTGAGTGGCGCCGGGTGTAGTCAAGAAAGCAGCTGCCTGACGGCGTGCGTGGAGCGAATCGCGCTTACCAAGTGTGATCATGCGCTCGGCGAGCGGACGAGCTGCTCTGGCGCGCAGAATCGTGGTCTGGATGCGTTCCTTCTCGATGAGGTTCGTCACGAGATTACGCAATACCGCGCGACGATGAGCCGGCTGCTTTCCGAGTTTGTGCCCTGAAACGAGGTGTCTCATGATTTATTCCGCGGCCTAAATCGCCCCGTGCTCCCCTTCTTCGGACGGCGGCGGAGCAGTCTGGCTCGGCAACGGCGGCCAGATGATGCGTCCGTGCTCGTCAAATTTCATCCCGAGGCTCAAGCCCATCTTCACCAGGATGTCTTTGATCTCGTTCAGCGACTTGCGGCCGAAATTCTTGGTCTTGAGCATTTCGGATTCAGTCTTCTGCACCAGTTCGCGCAGATTCTGAATATTTGCGTTCTTCAGGCAATTATAGGAACGCACCGAAAGCTCGAGCTCTTCCACGGAACGGTCGAGATATTCGAGGCGCGGATCGCTGTAATTTTCGACTACTTCTTCCGGCAGGTCAGGCTGCTCTTCGAAATTGATGAAGATGCTCATGTGATCCTTCATCAGTTTCGCGGCGAGTCCGATGGCATCCTGCGGTGTAATCGCAGCATTGGTCCACACTTCGAGGGTGAGCTTTTCGTAGTCGGTCATCTGCCCCAAACGAGCGGCCTCGACAGCGTAGTTCACCTTGCGCACCGGAGAGTGAACCGAGTCAATCGGGATATAGCCGATCGGCAAATCCTCGTCGAAGTTGCGATCCGCAGCGACATAGCCGCGGCCATTCTTGACGCGCAATTCGAGTTCGAGCTTGCCGCCTTCGCTGACCGTCGCGATATAAACATTCTTATCGAGAACGGCGATGTCGGCGTCTTCTTCGATTTTCGCGGAAGTTACCGGTCCCGGCGTATCGACGATGAGCGTGATGGTCTTGGGCTGGTCCGTATTCAATTTCAGCGGCACCTGCTTCAGATTGAGAATGATGTCCGTGGCGTCTTCCACAACACCTGGAATCGGCGAGAATTCGTGCAGCACGCCTTCAATCCTGACGGCGGTGATCGCCGCGCCTTCAATCGAGCTTAGCAGCGCGCGCCGCAATGAATTGCCGACCGTGGTTCCCCATCCGCGCTCGAAAGGCTGCGCGGAGAATTTTCCGAATTTGTCTGTAAGTGTTTCCGGTTCTGCTGCCAACCGCTTTGGTTTCTGGAATCCCTTCCACATATGCGACATTCCTCCTGGTCCGCCCGCAGCGAACCTACAAACTGTTCAACGTTAGAGATCTTTTACGCGCTACTTCGAATACAACTCGACGATAAGCTGCTCGTTCATCGGCGGCGTCTGCACGTCTTCGCGACGAGGCATCGCCACGACACGCGCTTTGAAATTTTCACGGTCTATATCGAGCCACGGAGCCACGCCCTGGCTATTCGCCAGGTTGCGAGCTTCGAGCACCATTGTGTTCTGGTGCATCTTTTCCTTGAGCGCGATATCTTCGCCCACTTGGACGAGGTAGCTAGGAATATTGACCTTGTGGCCCTTTACGCGAATGTGGCCGTGCAGCACGAGCTGGCGCGCCTGCGAACGCGAACCCGCAAGGCCCATCCGGTAGACCACATTGTCGAGACGGCGTTCGAGTGTAACCATCAGGTTTGAGCCCGTGGGGCCCTTGGTCCGTTCCGCCTTCTCGAAATAGGTGCGGAACTGGCGCTCGAGCAGTCCATAGGTGCGCTTTACCTTTTGTTTTTCGCGCAATTGGATTCCGTAGCCGACCATTTTCGGACGGCGAGACTGGCCGTGCTGTCCCGGAACGAAATTGCGCTTCTCGATGGCGCATTTTTCAGTAAAACACCGCAGACCCTTCAGGAAGAGTTTCATCCCTTCCCGGCGGCACAAGCGGCAAACTGCTTCACGATGTCTTGCCAAAGCTTTGTCTCCTTTTCAGAAACTTCCAAATCTGTTTGCGTGCTATACGCGGCGGCGCTTCGGCGGACGGCAGCCGTTGTGCGGCACCGGCGTCACGTCTTTAATCGCGTTAATATGCAAGCCCGAAGAAGCCAGAGCGCGCACAGCCGATTCGCGTCCCGCGCCCGGACCCTTCACGCGTACTTCCACCGATTTCATTCCGTACTGGTCGCGCGCCACGCCAGCGGCAGTCATAGCGGCCTGTTGCGCGGCATACGGCGTACCCTTGCGCGATCCCTTGAAACCCACGGAACCGGCCGAAGACCAGCTCACCGCGCGGCCGTCAGGATCGGTCAAGGTGATGATCGTGTTATTGAACGTCGCCTGAATGCAGACCACTCCGTGCGGAACGATGCGCTTTTCCTTCTTCTTGCGAAATTCCTTCTTGCGCTTCGAACTTTTCGCCGCTGCTGCATCTGGAGCGGCCGCTGCGTCTTTGGGTTCTTTTGCCACGCTGGTGTCTCTCCTATTTTCCCTACG
>PKWH01000198.1:11734-11988 GCA_003131985.1 Acidobacteriota bacterium
ATCAGCCGGCGAACGTTCATCTGGGTTTCTTTGCGGAGATCGCCTTCGACGCGGCCTTCCGCTTCGATGGCGGCGCGCAGATGCGTTACTTCCTCTTCCGTAAGATCTTTGATCTTCTTCGTGGAATCCACTTTCGCTTGTGCAGCCAGCGAACGGGCGCGCTGCTGGCCGATACCATAAATGGCCGTCAGTCCAACCCACAGTCTCTTGTTCGGCGGTAAATCAACACCTGCAATGCGAGCCATTTCGTGTTC
>PKWH01000198.1:12057-18433 GCA_003131985.1 Acidobacteriota bacterium
TCTCCGGGCAGGATGCGGATAAAATTCTTGCGCATCTTTCCCGAAATATGGGCAAGAACCTGATGCTTGTTCTCCAGCTCTACGCGAAACATCGCGTTGGGAAGCGGCTCGACGACGGTGGCCATTACTTCAATGGCGTCTTCTTTTCCGCTGCCTTCGGTCGATTTCTTTTTTTCCGGCTCTGGCCTTCTAATCATGTGCTCCTATTTCAANNTCCGTCGTGACCGCGGTCCAGTCATCTTCCAGGATCCGCACGCCCGGGCCGCCGGTGTTCACCATCGGTTCGATGGCCAGCACCATGCCTTCTTGAAGCCTGACGCCTTGTCCGGCCAAACCGTAGTTCGGAAGCTGCGGGTCCTCGTGCATCTTCGTTCCGATACCGTGTCCCACAAACTCGCGCACTACTGAAAAACCGTTCTTTTCCACCCACTGTTGCACTGCAGCCGAAACATCACCGAGGCGATTGCCGGGCCGAATCTTTTCGATTCCCTGTTCGAGCGATTCGCGCGTCACTCGCAGCAACTTCTGGCGTTCCGGAGCAACTTTTCCCACCGGAACCGTCAACGCCGCATCCGCAAAATAACCGTCCAGCTCGACGCCGAAATCCATGGACAAAATGTCACCTTCGCGAACTTTCCGCGTTGATGAAGGAATGCCGTGCACAACTTCCTGATTGATCGAAGTGCACACCGAACCCGGATATCCGCGATATCCTTTGAAAGCCGGCCGCGCATGATGCTCTGCGGTGAAGGCTTCGGCAAACTCGTCGAGTTCCTTGGTCGAGATGCCCGGCCGAACGATGGTGCGCATCTTTTCGAGCGCACCCCAGACGATCTGCCCGGCCTGGTACATCTTCTCGAGTTCTTTCGGCGATTTACAGATGACCATCTCGCCCCGCCGCGCGCGCAAAAATCTCACTCAGTGCACGACTAACTTCTTCCACACTCTTCGAGCCATCCACGGTTTCCAAAACACCGTTCTTGCGGTAGTAATCCGCCAGCGGTTTCGTCTTGCGCTCGTAGGCTGCCAGGCGCTCTTTCACTATCGCCGCGGTGTCATCCGATCGCTGCATCAATTTCCCGCCATCCACGTCGCAAATCCCCGGCACTTTCGGCGGATGCTCGTAAATATTGTAGGTCTCGCCGCCAACGCTGCACGTCCAACGGCCCGACACGCGACGCGCAAGCATGTCGTAATCCACGTGAAACTCCACCACCAGCGGCTTCCCGAAACCGCGCCGCTTGAGAATCGAATCGAGCTGTTCCGCCTGCGGAACGGTGCGCGGAAAACCGTCGAAGATAAATCCTTCGGCGCAATCCGGCTGCGCCAGCCTTTCTTCGACCATCCCCATCACGATATTGTCCGGCACCAGCTCGCCGCGTTCCATGATGGGCTTTGCCAGCCGGCCCAGCTCCGTGCCGCGCGTTACGGCATCGCGCAGCATGTCACCGGTAGAAAGATGCGGCACGCCCCAGCGTTTCGCGGCACGCGTGGCTTGCGTGCCTTTACCAGCTCCCGGCGGGCCCAGAAAAATAAACGCCCGTTTGAGCGTCATGCACACCGCCACCGAGCCGTCATTAATTGCGACGGCCTCGCACTCGACCCTTGCGGACGAACCCATCATAATTCCGCATGACGAGCTGGGCTTCGAGCTGTTGCACCGTGTCCATGGCCACACCGACAACAATCAGCAGCGAAGTGCCGCCAAAATAGAATTGCACGTTCAGGCCATCGAGCACAAAACGCCACATATGCTGATCGAACCAATTGCCGACGAGCCACAAGTGCTGCAAGTGAATGCCGGAAATCATCCATTCGGGCAGCAAGCAAACGATCGCCAAGTAAACTCCGCCGACAAACGTCAAGCGCGTCAGAATGCGATTTATATACTCGGACGTGTTCCGCCCTGGGCGAATTCCGGGTATGAAGCCCCCGTATTTGCGCATATTGTCCGCAAGCTCCGTGGGATTGAAAATGATGCCCACGTAGAAAAATGCGAAGAAGATGATGAGCGTCACATAAATCAACGTGTAGAGCGGCTCGCCCCACTTGATCTGGTTCGCCAGCCTTCCAAAAAAAGGCGACTTACTCTGAAAAAACAGTGCCAGCGTCTGCGGAAAGGTCAGCAGCGAACTCGCAAAAATCGGCGGAATCACGCCGCCTGAATTCACGCGCAAGGGTAGGTAGGTCATTTGCCCGCCCATCACTTTGCGCCCCATCACACGTTTGGCGTACTGCACAGGAATTCGCCGCTGGCCGCCTTCGACGAACACAATAAAGGCCACGACCCCCAACATCAGGACTATTAGACCAATCAACGCAATGGGTGTGAACGAGCCCCACTGCTGCGTCTTGGCTTTGTCCCAGAGATCGCCGACCGCGCGCGGCAATCCCACTACGATTCCGGCAAAAATGATGAGCGACATTCCGTTGCCGATTCCGCGATCGCTGATTTGCTCGCCTAACCACATGATGAATGCCGAGCCCGTGGTGAGGGTGAGCATGGTCATCATGATAAAGCGCGGCCCGGGATGATAAACCAGGGCTTGGCCGGCCATATTCTGGCGCGTCAGGGTTTCGGCGATGGTAAAGGATTGAAATGCGCTCAATATGATCGTCAAATAGCGCGTGTATTGGGTAATCTTGCGGCGTCCGAGTTCGCCCTCTTTTTGCAATCGCTCGAGGTAAGGCCACACCACGACCATCAACTGCAAAATGATGGACGCGGTGATGTACGGCATGATGCCAAGAGCGAAAATTGTAAGGCGGCGGAAATTGCCGCCGCTGAAAAGATCAATGATACCGAGTACCGAGCCACGGCCCTGCTCGAAAAGCTGTTGCAGCAAAGCGGTATTGATTCCCGGCGTGGGAATGAAAGCGCCGAGGCGGTACACCCCCAGCAACGCCAGCGTAAACAAGACTCGATTACGCAGGTCCGGCGTGCTGAAGATATTTCGAAATGCCTCGATGAGCTTTCTTAACGGGTTCATTTTAAGACTTCGACTTTTCCTCCGGCGGCTGCAATCTTTTCTTCCGCCGATTTGCTGAACGCGTGCGCTTGCACCGTCAGCGCCACTTTCAAATCTCCGCTGCCCAAAATCTTTAATGCTTCGCGCTGGACGCGGACGATCCCCCGGCCGAACAGCAGATCCGGTGAAATTGTTTCGCCGGCTTCAAACACGTTCAGGCTTTCAACATTTACGACCGCATACGCCTTCCGGAATGGGCTTGAAAAACCGCGCTTCGGCAAGCGCCGGTGCAGCGGCATCTGGNNCCCACGCGCACCTTTCGATGACGCGAGCCGCGCGGAGGTTTCAAATTAGAAAGTGTCGGTTTAATGGCCATGCCTATTCCTCAATCCTAACCAAATGATGAACTTTCGCGATCATGCCGCGAATCGAAGGGTTGTCAGGGTGCTCCACCACTTGCTGCATGCGGCGGAAACCCAAACCGCGAATCGTTTGGCGCATCCCGCGAGGGCAACCGATAAAGCTTACGACCCACTTGATCTTCAGNNTTTTTCGGGAGCAGCGGCTAAGAGGCCGGCTCTTCCGCTCCCTTGCCGCGATTTTCAGCTACCTTTGCTGCGTCCTTCAGATGCAAAAGCGCGTCGAACGTCGCTTTAATCACGTTATGCGGATTCGAAGTGCCCAGGGACTTCGTCAACACGTTCTGGATTCCCGCAACCTCCATCACTGCGCGCACCGGACCGCCTGCAATCACGCCGGTTCCTTCGGGAGCGGGCTTCAACAGAACCTGGCCGGAGCCGTAACTTCCGAGAACCTGGTGCGGAATCGTGGTGCCTTTTAGATTCAGCTTCACCATATTTTTCTTCGCCGCTTCAATGGCTTTGCGGATGGCCATGGGGACTTCGCGCGCTTTGCCCATGCCAAAGCCGGCGTGGCCGCCTTGATCGCCCACTACCACGAGCGCAGAGAAGCTGAGNNTTGGTTTCTACCAGCCGGCGAACTGAAAGCGTATCTTTGAGCTCTTGTTTCGGCATAATTGTTAGAACTTCAGGCCCGCCTCACGGGCTGCTTCGGCAAGCGCTTTCACGCGGCCGTGATATTGATAACCGCCGCGATCGTAAACAACTTTTTCGACGCCTTTATCGCGTGCGCGCTCGGCAATTGCTTTACCGACGATTTTCGCGGCGGCGATGTTTCCGCCACCTTTGATGAGCTTTTTCACTTCTCCGTCGAGCGAACTCGCCGAGGCGAGCGTTCGGCCGGTTTGATCGTCCACAACCTGTGCGCGAATATGCTTGGTCGAGCGATGCACGCAAAGGCGCGGCCGCTCGGATGTTCCTGAAAGCGTCTGGCGCGTCCGGACGTGAATCCGGCGACGGTGCGCTTCCCGCGATAATCTTCGAACCGGTGCTGCCATTCTAGTTCTCCCTCCGAGCTAAGCGGACGCCGACTTCGCGCCAGCCTTGCCTGCCTTTTTCTTCAACCGCTCACCCGTGATGCGAATGCCCTTCTGCTTGTACGGGTCGGGCGGNNGAAACCGACATGTGCGTTTGCTTTTCCACCGCGATCAAGATGCCTTCCGGAATCGGAAACTCAATTGGGTGCGAGTACCCGAGCGCCAGCACCACATTCTTGCCTTTCACTTCGGCGCGATACCCGACGCCTACGATGTCGAGATCCTTCTTGAAACCCGTGGTGACGCCAGTGACAGCATTTGCTACCAGAGCGCGCGCCAGTCCGTGCAATGCGCGCTGTTGGTCCGACTCGCGTTTGGCGACAAGAATGCCGTCCTTCTGTTCGAAGGAGATCCCGCGCGGCACGGGCACATGCATTTTGCCCTTGGGGCCCTGCACATCGACGGCGTCGTCTTTGATCTGCACTTTTACGCCGGAGGGTACCGGAATTATTTTGTTTCCAATTCGCGACATGGCTCTCTCAAATCCTCTTAGTTAAGAAATGCCTACCAAACTTCGCACATTATTTCGCCACCGACGCCGGCCTTGCGCGCCGACTGGCCGGTCATCAGCCCGCGGGGCGTAGACAGTATTGAAATACCCATCCCGCCGACCACAGGACGAATTCCGGTCTTCGGAATGTAGCGCCTGGATCCCGGCCGCGAAATGCGCTTCAAGTCTGTGATTACGCTGCGGCGATCCGGCGTGTAGCGCAGGAAACAGCGCAGCGTTTTCTTTCCCTTCTGCTCTTCCACGACTTTGTAATTCGCGAGGTAACCCTCGTCCTTCAAAATGCGCGCGAATTCAATCTTCAGCTTCGACGAAGGCATATCGACTCGCGAATGCTTCGCCCGCGAACCGTTTCGAATTCGCGTCAACAAATCGGCAATGGGATCGGTGGTCATTCTTCCTTCCTTACCAGCTAGCCTTCACCACGCCGGGAATTTCTCCCTTGAGCGCGTGTCCGCGGAAACAGATGCGGCACATTTCAAACTTGCGGAGAAACCCGCGCGGACGCCCGCAGATCCGACAACGGTTCCGGTTACGGATCTTGTACTTCAGCTTCTTCTTCATCTTCGCGAACTGACTGGTACGCGCCATGCTTTGTCGCTCTCCTTACGCCCGGAAAGGAACGCCGAGCAACTTCAGCAGCTCGCGCCCCTCTTCGTCGTTTCGTGCGGTGGTGGTTATAGTGACGTTCATGCCCTTGATTTTGTCCACCCGGGTGTAATCGATCTCCGGGAAAACGAGTTGGTCCTTAATGCCGATGGTGTAGTTGCCGCGGCCGTCAAACGAATTCGGCGGCAGCCCTTTGAAGTCGCGAACGCGCGGCAGAACGATCGCCGAAAGGCGGTCGAGGAATTCGTACATTCGCTCGCCGCGTAACGTGACCATGCAGCCGATGGGCATGCCTTTGCGAATCTTGAAATTCGCAATCGACTTCTTGGCACGCGTAATCACGGGCTTCTGTCCGGCAATCTGCCCAAGCTCGGCTACGGCCGTGTCGAGCAGCTTGACGTTCGCGCTGGCTTCGCCCATGCCGATGTTCACCGTCACCTTCGAAACGCGAGGGACGGCCATCGTATTCGTGTACCCGAAACGCTTGGAAAGCGCCGGGATGGCCTCTTTACGGTACTTTTCATGCAGACGCGTAATCATTTCTTCTCTCGGCCTCTAGCTCTCAAAAGTCGTATCGCAGCGGCGGCAAGTGCGCACTTTGGTGCCGTCCGGCAGCGTTGTATGTCCCGCGCGAGTATGCTTACCGCACCCCGGGCAGAGCAGCATCACATTGGAAACGTGAATGGGACCTTCCCGCTCCAGAATGCCGCCCTTAATGTTCTTCGACGGATTCGGGCGCGTGTGCCGCTTGATCATGTTCGTGTGCTCGACCGTGACCGTGTCCTTCCACAGATTCACGGACAGCACTTTTCCGCTCTTGCCTTTCGAGCGGCC
>PKWH01000198.1:18575-24469 GCA_003131985.1 Acidobacteriota bacterium
TTGCCCTTCTTTACCTGGCTGTCAGGCGTCGCTTCCTTCACGGCGGCGGTAATTACGTCGCCCAATCCGGCCACCAATCCCGCATCTCCTCCCACTGGGAGAATGCAGGTCAATTGGCGGGCGCCGGAATTGTCGGCCACCGTCAGCCATGTCCGCATCTGAACCATGATCTTGCTCCCTTAGTGCCGCTTCAGCTTCTGCCTCTGCTTACGCTCGCGTTGAGCGCGCTACCACTTCCTCAAGCCGCCAGCGCTTCAATTTCGAAAGCGGCCGGGTGGAAACAATTCGTACCGTATCGCCGACGCGGGCTTCGCCCGTTTCGTCGTGTGCGTAATATTTCTTCGTGTGCCGCACCACTCGATGGTAGAGCGGATGCTGAACCGCGCGGATCACCTTCACTACGATCGTTTTCTGCATCTTCGCACTGCTCACCACGCCGGTCAGTTCCTGACGCACTCCGCGAACGTGAGCGCCTTCTTGACTTGCCGCGGCTTTCGTTGCTGTTTCGTTCGCCATTACGCTTTCCTCAATTCAGCTTCGCGCAGAAGAGTTTTGATTCGCGCGAGATCGCGCTTCGCTTCCCGCAATTTCCTTAAACCTTCCGCTTGCCCGGTGGAGAGCTGGAACCGCAGGCGGAAAATCTGCTCGGCAAGCTCCTGCTGCTGCACTTCGAGCTCGCTGGGATTCATCTCACGCAATTTTGCAGTACGCCCTGCCATTACAGTTCCTCCGCCCGGCTTACNNATCCACGCCGGCCATTTCGAACATCACACGGCCCGGCTTTACTACCGCAACCCAATGCTCCGGTGGCCCTTTGCCCTTACCCATTCGAGTTTCAGCGGGCTTCTTGGTGAACGGTTTGTCCGGGAATATCCGGATCCAAAGTTTTCCGCCGCGTTTAATGAACCGCGTAATCGCCACGCGGGCCGCTTCGATTTGGCGGTCGGTGATCCATGCCGGCTCCATCGCTTTCAATCCGTACTCGCCGAACGCGAGCGAACCGCCGCGCCACGCCTTTCCGGTACGGCGCCCGCGCTGTTGCTTGCGGTACTTAACTTTTTTCGGCATCAACATGGTATTGGACCCGTTTCCTTAAACTCTAAACTTCCGAGGTTGTTCCGGTTTTCCCGCCGCGCTGCGGGATTTTCTCGCCCTGGTAAACCCAACACTTCACGCCAATCACGCCGTACGTCGTGTGCGCCTCGGCTGTGCCGTAATCAATGTCCGCTCGCAACGTCTGGAGTGGCAAGCGCCCTTGCAAGTACCATTCTTTGCGGGCGATTTCAGCGCCGTTCAACCGGCCTGCGACGCGCACCTTGATGCCCTTACAGCCGAATCGGAGTGCGGAATCTACGGCCTTGCGCATGGCCCGTCTGAATGCGACGCGCTTTTCGAGTTGCAACGCAATCGACTCTGCCACCAACTGCGCATCGAGCTCTGGACGGTGCACTTCTTGAATGTCGATGTGTACCTCGCGCTTGGTGCGCTTCTGCACATCGCTCTTCAACTTGTCAATTTCCGAACCCTTGCGGCCGATGATGATTCCAGGACGCGCGGTGTAGATTCGGACGACCAGCTTGTTCGCGGCACGCTCCACGTCAATCCCGCTGATGCCGGCCGACTTCAACTTCTCCTTCAGCACCTTGCGAAGCTGAACGTCTTCATGTAGTAAGTCGGCATAATCGCGCTTGGCAAACCAGCGCGACTTCCAGACTTTGTTGTAGCCCAGCCGAAAACCGTACGGATGTGTTTTCTGCCCCAAACTGTCCTCCTACTTCTTCTTTTTCGGTCCTTGCTGTTTTGCGCGCTTCTCAAAAGCTTTGCGAGCCTTGCGCACTGCTCCGCGCACGCCCTTGGATGCTTGCGCTTCCTCGGCGGCTGCAGTTATTCGCTCTGCTGCGGCGCGGTGGTGCTCCGCTACTTCCACAACAATATGAGCGGTGCGTTTCTGATAACGAAAGCCGCGGCCCATCGGTGCAGGACGCATACGCTTCCAGCGCGGGCCTTCATTCACGTAACAGCGGGTGACGAACAGCGCGTCCACGTCCAGCGATTCACCTGCGTCTTCCGCTTTGCGCTCGGCATTTGCGATCGCGCTGCGCAGCGTTTTCTCGATTTCCTTGGCTACTCGCTTCTTCGTGAATCGCAGAGTGTGCAACGCAGCTTCCGCGCGCTCACCGCGAATCAAGTCAATCACTAGACGCGCCTTTTGCGGCGAAACGCGGATATACCTTGCTTTGGCTATGCCTTCAATTTGCGTCGGAGCCTGTGTCGCCGTTGCCATCATTTATGCCTTTGGCGCTGCTGCGCCGCTACCAGCCGCGCCTGCACCGGTAGGTGCTCCAGCAGGAGCTGACGCCGCAGCGGCCCTTTCGAGCGCCGCTTTCACGGCGTGGCCCTTGAAGGTGCGCGTCGGCGAAAATTCGCCGAGTTTATGTCCCACCATCTGCTCGGTGATGTAAACCGGAATGAATTTCTTTCCGTTGTGAACCGCGATGGTGTGGCCGATCATGTCCGGCAGAATCGTTGACCGGCGCGACCACGTTTTCAGAACTTTCTTTTCGTTTCTGGTATTCAGCGCTTCCACCTTAATACGCAGGTGGTCGTCGATGAAGGGACCCTTCTTGAGCGAGCGCGGCATCGGGCTTCTTACTCCTCCACACGGCGCAGCTTAATCCACTGCGCGCGGCGAACTTTTTTAAATCCACGCACCGGGCCGGAGACTCGGTGCGACAACGGACAGAAAGGGCACACGAAACGGGTCCCTTGCGCGTTGGGAATCTTTTCCACAATCACGGCCCAGCCCGACTTGCACAGTCGGAGCTGCACTTGCGGGGCGGGCGTAAGTTTCGAAACTATTTTCGCCGTCGGCTTCGCTGCGCGTCGCGGAGTAGATTTCCGCGCTCGCGCGGTTCGCCGTGGCGTCCGCCGTGATGACCGTCTAGATGTTCGAGTGGCTGTCATTAGATTGCTCTCTGTTTCCAAACCTACGGCTTGCGCCGTTGTTCGATCATCCTGCTGCTCTTGCGCTTCTTGCGCGTCTTCGCGCCAAGAGTCGGAAAACCCCACGGAGTCTGCGGATGGTTTCCCTTCACGCGGCCTTCACCACCGCCGTGCGGGTGATCCACCGGGTTCATCGCCACGCCGCGCACGGTGGGGCGTTTGCCATGCCAACGCGTGCGGCCCGCTTTTCCGTACGTCACGTTTTCGTGATCCAGATTTCCGAGCTGGCCGATGGTGGCCATGCACTCGACGCTGAATCGCCTGACTTCGCCCGAAGGCAGCTTCACCAGAGCGAGATCGCCTTCTTTGCTCAAAAGCTGCGCTGCTCCGCCGGCGGCGCGAACCACCTGACCGCCCTTACCCGGGAAAAGCTCAAGATTATGGACCATCGTGCCGGGCGGAATGTTTCGGAACTTCATGGCGTTGCCGGGAAGGATGTCCGCGCCTTCGCCGTTCTGCACCGTCATGCCGACTTCCAGTCCCACTGGCTGCAAAATGTAACGCTTCTCGCCGTCCGCATAGTGCAGCAACGCAATCCGCGATGACCGGTTGGGGTCATATTCAATCGAGGCAACCTTCGCCGGGATGCCCGTCTTGTCGCGGCGGAAATCGATGTTGCGATACTTCCGCGCGTGCCCGCCGCCGCGGTGCCAGGAAGTGATTTCGCCCTGTGCATTGCGGCCGCCGGTGCGCTTCTTGGATTCCACCAGCGATTTTTCCGGCGTTTGCTTGGTCACCTCGCTCTTGTCGAGCATGGTGAGAAAACGTCTTGACGGTGTGTACGGTTTAAATGTCTTCAGTGCCATCGTTGCCTCTTGCCTGCTCCGGAGCGGATTCGCTCCCAAACCTCGCCGAAACTAAATGTTGTCGGCGTACTCGATCATTTTTTCGCCTTCAGCCAGCCGCACGTACGCTTTCTTCCAATCGCTGCGAAACCCTTCAGCGCGTCCGCGGCGCCGAAACTTTCCATGAAAATTGGCGGTGCGAACGTGATCCACTTTCACTTTGAAAACGCGTTGCACTGCTTCCTTAATTTCGGTCTTGGTAGCATCCGACGCGACTTCGAACACCACGGTGTGCTGCGTCTCCTTCACGCCGAGACCCTTCTCGGTGATGATGGGCCGCTTGATAACTTGATAAAGCCTGGTATCCATCGCCTATTCCTTTTTCGCCTTGGGCTTATGCTTGGCTTTTGCCTTCGGCTTTTCTTTCTTTTCAGCCGCGAGCTTCTTGGCGGCTTTCGGCGCGGCATGGGCTTTCGCATGCGCCTTCGCCGGAGTCTTGGCGTGCTCGCTNNGACATCATCAAATGATCGTGCCGCAGCAAATCGTAGGCTTCGAGAGCATTCGTCGGAACCAGCGTCAGACCATCTATATTCCGGCTGGCACGCTCCAGATTCACGTTGGAGCTGTTGTCCACAAGCAGGATCGAAGGCGTTTCTTTATCGAGCCGCGTCAGAGTCTCTCGAAATGTTTTGGTCTTGTGC
Organism: Acidobacteriota bacterium; assembly: GCA_003131985.1. GTDB lineage: Bacteria > Acidobacteriota > Terriglobia > Acidiferrales > UBA7541 > Palsa-295. The sequence continues at coordinate 23,065 of PKWH01000198.1, forward strand.
GTTTCGAGCTCCCACGCATCCACAATCGTCATTTTCTGTTCGGCAAGCTTTGACGAAAGCGCCGAACGCAACGCGCCGATAATCATTTTTTTCGGCAACGCATACGAATAGCTGCGAGGCGTGGGACCATGTACAGTGCCGCCGTGGCGCCAGAGCGGGGAACGAATCGAGCCAACGCGTGCGCGGCCGGTTCCCTTCTGCTTCCAGAGCTTCTTGCCCGAGCCGCTGACTTCGCTCTTGTCCTTAGTCTTATGCGTTCCGGCATGCTTGCCCGCGAGATAATGCCGCACCGCTTCATGCAGCAAGTGCGCGTTTACTTTCACGCCAAACACGTCGTCGGCCAGGTCAATCGTGCCGATTTTCTTGCCTTCAAGATTTTTTACGTCCGCTACAGGCATCGTCGTCGTCTCTTTACAGGGCCGCCTTGGCCTTGCGAATGAAAATGTATCTGCCCGCCGGGCCGGGAACGGCGCCGCAAACGAGCAGCAAGTTTTCTTCTGAATCGATTCTCACAACGCGCAAATTTTTGGAAGTCTTGCGCTCATTTCCCATGTGTCCCGGAAAATGCTGGCCGGGCCACACGCGCGACGGAAACGAACTGGCACCAATGCCGCCGGGAGCGCGATGAAACATGGAACCGTGCGATGCGTCGCCGCCGCGGAAATGCCAACGTTTCACGCCGCCTTGAAATCCCTTGCCTTTGCTGACGCCGGTAACGTCCACGAACTCGCCGATTTTGAAGTGATCTACCAGGACGCGGTCGCCGGGTTTGGCTTCATCCTTCGAATCGTCGATTCGGAATTCTCCGACGTATCGCAGCGGCGCCACACCAGCCTTTTTGAAATGGCCGGTTAGAGCTTTGTTCACGCGCTGCGGCTTGATGAACTCCACCAGGCCCAACTGCACCGCGTCGTAGCCATCTTTGTCCTTCGTCCGCCGCTGGACCACCACGCACGGGCCCGCTTGCAGAACCGTGCAGGGAACCGCGGTACCGTCTTCGGCGAAGACCTGCGTCATGCCAAGTTTTATTCCGAGTATTCCGTTGACTGCCATTTCGTTCGCTCTTTCCTTCGCGTTTTTATTCGCGTGCGTTACTTGCCTGTGTGCTCTCGTCCAAAAGCCTTGATCTCGACGTCCACTCCCGGAGGAAGATCGAGCTTCATCAGCGCGTCCACCGTNNTGTCCACGTGCGGCGAGCGCAAAACTGTCCAGCGATTGATTACCGTCGGCAGCGGAATCGGGCCGGCTACATCCGCGCCGGTACGTTTCGCGGTTTCGACAATCTCTCTGGTCGATTGATCGAGAATGCGGTGATCGTATGCCTTCAAACGAATTCGAATTTTTTCTCCGTTGGGCATGGTTACTCGATGATCTCGGCGACAGCGCCGGCGCCTACCGTGTGGCC
>PKWH01000243.1:0-2188 GCA_003131985.1 Acidobacteriota bacterium
CTGCTCACTGAAAAAATCGAGCGCGACTGCTGCACGTGCATAAAACGCCGTTCTTGCAAACTGGTCGCGGTGATTGCGACTGTGCTGCCCGAGCGTGTCACGCTGCCAATACTCGGTGATTTCACTACGCCCATATCCGCATGAAGTCTCATCCTTTGCGGGCTGACATTCCGCGTGGCTTCACATTCGCAGCCACAGCTTGCGGTCTAAAAAAGGCTCGTCTCGATTTGTCCTTGCTTACAAGCGATGTCGTCGCAACCGCCGCCGCAGTTTTCACCACAAATCGCGTACAGGCCGCGCCGGTCCGTCTCTCGCGCGAACACTTGCAGAAATCAGGGCATAAAATCCGTGGGGTAATCGTCAACTCGGGAAACGCAAATTGCTGCACAGGGCCGCAAGGAATCGCGGCTTCACGCAAAACAGCCGCCAACCTCTCGCGCTCGCTCGGTTGCAGGCCGGACGAAATACTTGTGTGCTCTACGGGTGTAATTGGTCTCCCGCTGCGCGTGGAGAAGATTCTGCGGGCGATTCCGCAACTCGCGCAAAGCCGAAGCTCGGGCGCAGCAGCTTTCGAGCAATTTACACACGCGATCATGACCACGGACACGCGGCCGAAATGGGCCGCGGCAAAATGCCGCATCGGCGGGAAACAGGTTCGCATTCTCGGTTGCGCGAAAGGCTCCGGGATGATCGAGCCGAACATGGCGACCATGTTGGGATTTCTCGCCACGGACGCGGCCATTTCTCCGGCCCTACTTTCGAAAGGGCTTAGAACCGTCGTGTCACGCACATTCAATGCGATCACCGTGGACGGAGATACCTCCACGAACGATATCGTCACGTTGCTCGCGAACGGTGAAAGCGGCGCGCGGAAGATTTCGAGCGAGAATAGTGACTACCGGAATTTTTGCGCGGCGCTGGAAGCTGTGTGCAAGTCTCTAGCGCTCGCTATCGTAGCGGACGGCGAAGGCGCTGAACGCGTGATCGAAATCGAAGTGCGCGGGGCGACCTCGGACCGAGCCGCGGATAAAATCGCTCGCACCATCGCGAATTCGCCTCTGGTGAAGACTGCCTTCGCAGGCGCCGACCCCAACTGGGGCCGCATCCTCGCTGCCGCAGGCCGCTCAGGCGTTTCGTTCGAGCCGAACAGCGTCGATATTCATGTTGCAGGCATGTGCGTGTGCCGCCGGGGCCGCGAGCACGCCTTCGATGAGCGGGTTGCGCATCGTAAAATGCTGGCAAAATATGTGCCGGTAACAGTGGATCTGCACTCCGGCCGAGGTGCAGCCCGCGTATGGACCTGCGATTTCACTGCGGAATATATCCGCATTAATGCGAGTTACCGCACGTAGGACCGGGTGAGATCATTCGCGGACCCCTATGAACCCCAGGTCCAATCCGCGAACTGCTCGCGCAATTTGGACTTAAGCAATTTGCCAACCGACGTATGCGGAATTTCCGCAGCAAAGACAAACGCATCCGGCAACTGCCATTTCGCAAACTTCGCGGCGAGAAATTCACGCAACTCTTCCGGTTGCAAACACACGCCTTCTTTTGCGACCACCACAGCCAGAGGCCGTTCCTGCCATTTCGGGTGCGGCACGCCGATAACGGCTGCTTCACGCACGCCAGGGTGGCACATCAGAGCATTTTCGAGATCGACGGAGCTAATCCATTCGCCGCCGGATTTGATGAGGTCCTTGCTGCGGTCAAGAATCTTGACGTAACCCTCTTCATCGATCGTCGCGACATCGCCGGTGCGGAACCATCCGTCGGTTGTCCAGCGGTCAGCGGTTTCCGGCGCTTCAAAATAAGTCGCCGCTACCCATGGACCGCGAACTTCCAACTCTCCGGACGCGGCGCCGTCCCAGACCGCTTCACCCTGCGCTCCCATAACGCGCAGTTCGATAAATGGCGCTGGAATCCCCTGCTTCGCACGGATTTTATATTTTTCGTCGTCCGTGCTGTGGGCCAGCGTGGACTTGATCAGCCCTGTCGTAGCCAGCGGGGCGGTTTCCGTCATGCCCCAAAGATGCGTGATGTGAAAACCGAAGCGATCGAGGCCGCGCAGAAGCGATTCGGGCACCGCGGAACCTCCGCATATGATTCGCACGGGGTGTAATATTTTCCACCGGCCAGGATTTTTCTCGAGCGCGTCAAGCACGCCAAACCAAACCGTCGGCACGGC
>PKWH01000243.1:2193-4040 GCA_003131985.1 Acidobacteriota bacterium
AGCAAAACGTCGTTGTGGCTGATGCCAAAACAGTCCGTAAGACTTTGAGTCAAGCTGTGCAGCACCAGCGCTCGGTGAGAATAGACCACGCCTTTGGGTTTTCCCGTCGTGCCGGAGGTGAAACACATGGCGGCCGCTTCGTTCTCTTCCAGAAGCGGATACACGAACTCATCGTCCGCAGCAGAAAGAAAATCCTCGTAGTTTTCGTGCGCGCGCGGGATCTTTCCGCCGCTGAAGGGCACCACGAACACGCGTTCGAAATTCGCCTTGCCACGGAAGGCTTCATAGACCGAGAGCAAAACGTCGTCAACAATCAAATAGCGATCGCGCGCGTGATTGACGATGTAGGCCAGCTCGTCGGGATGAAGGCGCACATTCAAAGTGTGCAAAACGCCGCTGGAAACGGGCACTCCGAGGTAAGCCTCGAGATGTACAGAGTGGTTCCACATTAATGTGGCGACGCGATCACCACGCGCCATTCCGGCGAGTTCAAGGGCACGCGCCAGGCACCGCGAACGCCGGTAGATCTCTCCATATGTGGTGCGTCGCAGGGAACGATCGGGCTGGCGCGATACAATTTCCACGGCGGAAAACAATTTTCCAGCGCGCTCAAGGATCGGCTGAACCGTCAGCGGAAAATCCATCATCGTGCCGCGCACGCATCCTCCGGTCGCACTCTTGCCCCAAAGGGACTCTGGGCGCATCCTATCACTTTTCCGTATTTCGCCGGGCTCCCGCGCTGGGCCCGACTTTCAGGACGAGGTGGTTGACTGCCGAGGGTAGTTGCCGCAAGATGCTCGTGAGTTGCTGGAGCGCTCGCTTCAGCCGGGTGTGGCCGGACCTGGCCGCCCGCGCCGAGATCCTGTCTCTTCAGCTTCGCAATATGCGCCCTGGCGATGGTCAGGGGCACAAGGAGAACGACCGTGAAGAAATTGTACGTGGGCAATCTGTCGTTCAAAGCTACGGAAGAACAGGTGGCGGCGCTGTTTGCTGAAATTAGTGTGACTCCGGATTCACTTACGCTGTTGCGCGACCGTTTTACAGGACAACCTCGGGGATTCGGCTTCGCGGAAATTGGCAACGATGCGGAAGCTGAAAAAGCAATCGCCGCTCTCAACGGCAAGGATTTTCTCGGACGCGCGTTGGTTGTAAATGAAGCTCGTCCTCAACGCGAAGGCGGGGGCTCCGGTGGTGGAGGAGGTCCGCGCGGTGGACACGGTGGCGGCGGTCATGGAGGCGGAGGTGGGCGCGGCGGCCATGGCGGAGGTGGTGGCGGCGGACGCGGAGGTGGAGGGCGTGGTGGTGATCGTGGCGGTGACCGCGGAGGTTATGGCGGCGGAGGCGGCGGAAGAGACCGCTAACCAAGATTTTGCTTGAATGACTGAACGATCGAGAAAGGGCGCTGAGAGATTCAGCGCCCTTTTTATTTTCTGATTGCGCTGCTTACGCCGTTGCGATGCTTCGCTTTGCGGACAATTTTCCCGGATGTGTAATTTCGCTTTTAATCTCTCTGCCGGTGTAATGAAATTGCTCCAGCGTCGCGCTGCGCAAGCCCATGGTGATAAGTCCGGGAATATCCAGCCCCGCCTCCGCTTCGTCCAGGTCCGCCGCGGAGGCGTACAATGCCGGCATGCGCGGAAGAAAAACGGGGCAGCAATCGTGAAATGGCTCCGACGAAATATCGTACGTACCGATTTTGCGCGCTGTGGCCATGATGTCGATTTTGTCCGTACCGATCAGCGGCCTGAACACAACCATGCGCGACGCGGCATCCACGGCAACAAGATTGCGCAGCGTCTGTGACGCTACCTGGCCCAGGCTGTCGCCGGTAACCAGCGCCAGAGCGC
>PKWH01000334.1:0-4283 GCA_003131985.1 Acidobacteriota bacterium
TCGTCACCTTCGCCCAATACGGAGCCGCCCCGCAACACTAAATGAGGAGAGCCATGCCTGCGCGGTCAGCGAAAACACTCGTCCGTCCCGACGATGAACGGACATGTCGCATTACGATCGTCGCGTGGCCTCCGCGCGACACCGGATTCCACTCAAAGCACGGCTGAAACTCGCGTCGGTACCGAATCTTTTCTGCAGTTCGTGCAGAAAAGATTCGGGTTGTGACGTTGTGCACAAGACTCTTTGTGGGTCGTGGCTTCAGCCACGACATAAAAATCCGAAAACGACCTGCTTCCTTTCGGCGGACTTTTCGCCGAGCCTTTCGCTTGGCGGGTTTGACTTGCGGGCTTCCGTTTTGTCCGGGTGGTTTTTCGCTTTACGATCCAGAGAATTTGGCCTATTTTCGCGGGTCAATGTTTAATTTAATTATGTCGTCATCCATATCCGGAAGCGAAATCTTCGGAGTTTTTACGCTGTAAGCTTGGTCAAACAGAAGCAGCTCCAACAAATTTGCCGTAAATTCCTCGCCCCACGCGTGCTCCACATCTAAAGCCACAGCATAGGCGCTGTACTTTTCGAGAATCGCCGGAGTCTCGCCGGGCTGGTTCTCGCGATTCAATCGATCGGTGTCCGCGCGAGAAAGAAATTCCTTGAAGTTTTCCAGCTCCGCAATCACTTTTCGTCCCGCATCGGTAGGCGCTTCCAGCAGGTGCCGAAAAACAAAATTCATCACGATTAAAGCTACCGCGAGCAGCACGAATTTCAGCGAAGTCAAATATGTCAAGAAACTGAACCCGAGAAAGATAGGCGCGATCAAAATGAGCGGGACGGCATCATTCAAATCCAACGGACGCCGCGGCCGCTTATTCCCCGGCAAAAACGAGCTCAGTTTACGAAGAGTGGCTGGCCAAACTCGCAACGCCGCAACTAAGCTAGAGCCGCCAATCAAAATCCAGAGCCCCAAATACGCTATCGATGCCAATGGCGACGCAATGTCAAAAATTGGAAGTGAAGCGACCACGATTGCGATAACGGCCCATGAAAGAGCCAGTCCGCACCACCAAGCGATCGAGTGCGCCGAGATCAACCTTGGATCTGCAATTCCCTCAACCGTTCCACAGAATTCTTTGTAAGCTTTGCAGAGCCAATCATAATCACGGCCGTTGAATTTGTACGTGTGTATGCTTGCCGGGAAAAAGAGCGTGGTAAGAATGATGAACTCATCCAGCGGCAGCGACCCGTCAGGCTCTCGCAACCTCTCCAGCACAAACCAATCTTTCTTCTGCTGAATCTCGATGTATCCTTTTGCCGCCAGCGAGATAAGCGCAGCAGCAAACCCCCGCTCGCAACGCCCGGCTTCCATCAGATACGCAGCTACGCCAGGGGAAATCTCTTGCGGTGGTTCGTATCGCGTCACTCCAACATTCCGCCGCCCGCTCCAATGAACCACCACAGTCATAACGGCGTAAAAAGCGCAAACACCCGCCACGCCTGACCACGCCAGTTGGTAGACATATGCCGGAGCATCAGAAACGTCAGGCATCAGGCGCTAACCTCTCCCGCGTACCCTCGGCGACGACGCAAAGCGTGCGCCACTTTTACCCGAATTTCAATTTGCATATTCAGTAGACCCTAACCGGCGCCTGCGCGCGTGGCAATCCTCTCAGCTTAACCAACGTGACCGTCTTACCTGTCAATCCTCAGGGCTTTGCAAATATCTTTTCGTATTCGGCTTTGTTCACTACTCGAGGTCCTTCGTCCAGGGTCCAAATTCGCTGCGTCGGCTGGCCGGAGCGTATCAAATCCACCGATAGCGGACGCCGGGGCCAGGTCCGTCCCGAAAACAGAATGGTCACAGGCTGACCGCGCAGCGCGAACTCGTACTTTGGAGTCGTCGCTCCGAATTCCCGCATTGACCAACCATCTACGTTGTTGAACTCCCAGGGCTTCTGAGATTCTTTCGCACGTAAGCTCACTGACGCCGTAAAGTCCTCATCCTCCTCAGGCGTGGAGCTCTCGAAGTGTGTGCCCACCCATTTCGAGAGCATTGGAAATTCAACTGCGTAAATCTGACCCTTGAAGAGATCAAAGCCGAAGCCACAGTATCGCTCTTTCGTATGCCGGTTAAGGTCTGTCTCATAGCGCTGAAGGTCCTTATCCGTCACCCGAATTACAAGAAGCTCTGAGCAGGTCTTGTCATCCGGCGATCGAACGCTTCCGAGGGAAGCAAGAAAGCCCTCCAAAGCATACCTAAGAGGAGTAACGCGAGCACCCGAGCTTACCCGGCGCATGAACAGCAGGGCTTCGCCCGAATTCCAATACATCTCGCCTCGCGCCGCCTCTCGGACTACATAGATCTTCGGGTAGGTAAGCAGAAAACAAATCCCGGCCAGAATGGCCAGGGCAATCAAGCGTTTCTTTAACACGCGACATCCTCTCACCTACAGCTTACAGATGACCCCCGTGCTCAGGAGCAATTTGTAGAAGACGCATGCGTTTTGACCAACATGGGCGAGTGGAACTTACTCAAGACACAATTTTACTCTTGACTTATGTGTACTTATATGTTAACATGCTTCCGCGGGTCATCGAGTCCCCGCGAGGAGGTCATATGTATGACGGCGCCGAACTTAGGCGTGCGGCGGAGTTTCTGCAAGACCTCGAGAAGAACCTCGCCTCGCCGCTGACCGATGCCACCCGAAGCCCGCTGCCCCCACCTGCTCGCCAAAACCAGCACTCCAATAATCCTCAGGAGACTCCCAGTGCCCCACCGCTCGCAACTCCTCAACCCGCCAACCTCGTCGATCTCCCCCGCCGCAACTGAAAATCGCGCCGACCATCCTCTTCGTAGGGGCGCAGCATGCTGCGCCCGCTGCAACATCGTCGACAAACGTCAATCTTTAGCCGACTGCCGCTCCAAATCAGCCCTTTCGCATCCGACCGGCTCGCGGACAGCTTCGGCGGTAGAGAAGCCGCGTGAATATGCGCACTCTTCTCAGTTTCTACCCGGTTCTGCGCAAAATGTAGAATTCGTCGTAACTCGCTCAAAACAAACCGTCGGAGAGTTTCTACCCGGTTCTAGAATTGGCCAATGCCGCGCGCGAACTTCAATCGCGGAGCCTCTTTCTAATCGAGAACATGAATTATTAGAATCCTCGCTAACCCTTAGAAAACAATCGGTCGCGTCGCGCCCTAATCGAGAACTTTCAACCAATCCATGTCGCCTTATTTCTCGCGTTATGATCCCCATTCCGACATTTCTAACCGAAACAGCCTCACAAACAGAATTCCGTGTAACTCATTCAAAACAAAGGTCCGACGGAATTCTAACCGGGGCCAGAATCGCGCATTACGGTTTTCGTAGCGCCGGCGTCTCGCCGGCTCTTTTAGATTTAGAATTTTCACCTTTCTTGGCACTCTCATCCCGTCCGACTCAAAATGCAGCCGCTTCCGCACTCATCGCATCCCATCCCTTCGGGTATAATGCCACGCACATGTCAACAGGCTCTCAGGGTACGCAGCGCGCACCCATAATTCCGCCCTCCAGCGAGGTTCAACACTCAATGGAAGAGCTTCCCGTGCACTCGCGCCTTCCCCGCCTCGATCTGGGAGTGGACTGGGAATCTCCCTGGGAAGAGTTCCGCTCCAGCGTGCGCGATTATTTCCACGGCCCGCGCGCCACCGAGGACGCAGACGCCCCTCAAGATTCTCAGCTCCGCGTCCAGTGGATTGAGGGGTCGCTGCCCCGCCGTGCATTCGCGGCGTCTTTTGTCTGGCACGTCATCGTCGTAGCCATCCTGCTGCTGCCCATCTGGGGATTTCTGGCCAACGCCGAGCCGAGTCTGGCCATGCCGCGAATCGAACTGACCTATGTTCCAACGCAAGATCTTCGTCCTATCTCCTTGCCTGGAAACCATCCGAAGCCCAGTCCCGCAGGTGATCCTGCCAAACCGCTGCCGCGCAGCGGAGCGGACGCGTTTCATCCCCGCCAGACAATTCTTTCGCAGCCTTTGAAGATCACCCATCCGCGCCAAACTTTGATTCAGCCCGACGCTCCGCCGGCGCCGCCGAAGATGGTCCCGCAGATGCCCAACATCGCTGAGTGGGCTGCAACTTCGACGGAGCCCGCGAAACCGCAACTTCGAATTTCGGTCGTCGCGCCGCAAGTGCAGCATCGCGCCATCAGCGACACAGCCGCCCCGAACGTGGCCAACCCGGAAAGAAATGCAGGCCCGCTGAACATCGCGCCATCGGCCGTTGCGAACGCGCAGCCCAAAATGCCC
>PKWH01000334.1:4382-5142 GCA_003131985.1 Acidobacteriota bacterium
CGGCGGCGCCGGAACAAATTCCGGTGCGAACGCAAACTCGGGTCCGGCAGGCGTAAGCATCAGCGGCGGCAACGGACATGCCGGCAGCGCAGGAATTGGAACGGGAAATCGCTCCGGTGGACTAATTCTAAAACCGATGTCGAAGGTTCCAACGCTTCCCGATCCGTCGCACAAAGAGCCCGTTGTTTTGGCCAAGATCGATCCGAGCCTTCCGCCGGAAAAAATCCTATCGGGAAAAGAAGTTTTCACCATGCATGTGGACATGCCGAATCTCACGAGCGCGAGCGGAAGTTGGATCCTGAATTTCGCGCAATTAGACGATAACCTTCCCGTCTACGAACGTCCGAAGGGAAAGCTGTCCGGCCCCGTTGCGCTGCGCAAAGTGGATCCGAAATATCCGCAGTCGGCGATTAAACAGCGCATCGACGGCGAAGTGATTCTCTACGCCATCATTCGCAAAGACGGCCATGTGGACAGCATTCAACTGGTGCGCGGCCTCGATCCCCTCCTCGATCAGAATGCGATGGAAGCCCTCGCCCGCTGGCAATTTCGTCCCGCAACCCGCGAAGGCCAGCCCGTGGACCTCGAAGCCGTCATTCACATTCCCTTCCACTTCAACCCGCCGGAGTAAAATTCAAATGGAAAACGTGGAGATTCTTGGTCGGCTAAACGCCGCACCAGTTGGGCTCTGTTATCTCGAGGCGTTTTGCGACGCCGCGCGCTGCTGCTCCGCGGCTTTGTCTTCTAGAAGTTTTACCAA
>PKWH01000074.1 GCA_003131985.1 Acidobacteriota bacterium
ACTCCGCTCGGCGTTCATTTGCATCCCACGCAGCTTTACGAAGCCGGCGCGGAATTTATTAATTTTCTGATTCTCGTTTGGCTCGGCAAACGCCAGCGCTTCACCGGACAAATCCTCGGTACCTATTTTCTTCTTTATGGGATCGAACGAGGCACCATCGAATTCTTCCGAGGCGATCCGGGCCGCACGATGATGTTCCACGATACGGTCTCGCTGATGCAGCTTGTTAGCCTGGCGTTGATCGTTACGGGGACATTCCTTTGGTGGCGCGGGCTGAAGGGGCCACCCAAGCCTTCTGTTTCCGTTGCACGCACCACGGTTGCGCGCTAGGTGTTGCTCGCCTCCAATTTTCAAAACCTCCATGCAGGCAAAATCTGATATGCACGACCATTTTGAATCTGATGAAGACTCTTCCGGGCACGATGCCTTCGCGGTTAGCGCAGAGAGCGCGGGCCAGCGTCTCGACCGTTTTCTGGCCACGCATCTCAGCGATATAAGCCGGACGCACGTACAGGGTCTGATTGACGATGGACGCGTCCTAGTGGACGGTTCTGCCAGGAAGTCCTCGCATCGTCTCGAAGCCGGCGAAACGGTCACCGTAAATATTCCTCCGCCTCCGCTTCCCGGTGTGGAAGCAGAAGATATTCCGCTCGCTATCATTTACGAAGACGCCGACGTCGCAGTCGTGAATAAACCAGCCGGGATGATCGTTCATCCAGGCGCGGGCGCGGATAGCGGCACCTTGGTTGCAGCTTTGTTGCACCGCTTTGGTGGAGGCCAAGGTTTGTCAACAGTAGGCGGGCCTCTCCGGCCGGGCATCGTGCATCGAATCGACAAAGGGACTTCGGGAGTGTTGTTGATTGCACGGACTGATATGGCCCACTTGAAACTCGTAGAAGATTTCCGCGAACGCCGCATTGAGAAAACATATCTGGCATTGCTGCACGGGAAGCTCAAAGGCGAATCCGGCGTCGTTGAGTTGCCGATCGCGCGCGATCTTCGCCGCCGTTCGCGCATGACGGCACGGCGCCGGGAAGGGCGCGAGGCGCGTACCGACTGGCGGTTGCGCCTGCGATTGGGCAGCTTTTCCTTTATCGAAGCCGGATTGCATACAGGCAGAACGCACCAGATCCGAGTGCATTTCTCCGCGCTCGGATGTCCTGTGGTGGGAGACACCGTTTACGGCGCGCCGCGCCAGGAACGCGTCGGCGATGAACTGTTGCCTCCACTGGAAAGAAATTTCCTGCACGCTGTACGAATTGCATTTGTTCATCCGCGGTCCGGCAAACGAATCGAGTGCCGTGCTCCGCTGCCGCCTGAGTTGACGGCGTACCTTCAGGGTTTGGGCCGGGCTGTAAAAATGGCGCCTGGTGTGATTGACGCTGGATTGCAGGAGTTCCTATAATTGCTCACCTTGAAACCATTGCGCAGTCTTATCGTTTTGGCAGGACTTATCTGTATTTCGGGGATCTGCGTTTACGCACAACAGCCCGCTCCACCTCCCGTTCCTCCCCGCCCGGACTGGAGCGCTCCCGCTTCGCAGCCTTCCGAACCGGGACAACAGGCCCCGCCGGCGCAGAATCCCTCAGACGCGGCTCAGGCGTCGCAGAACAAAGTGCCGCCTATCGTTTCCACCACGGGCTTGGTTCATCTAGTCGCCACCGTCACCGACCGCCGCCATAATTTCGTCACCGATCTCGAACAAAGCGACTTCAAAATTCTTGAGAACAGCACGCCGCAGGAAATCCGCTTCTTTGGACGCGAAACCGATTTGCCTCTGCGCATTGCGGTGCTGCTCGACACCTCCAATAGCATCCGCCCCCGCCTCGCATTCGAACAGGACGCCGCGATTGATTTTCTCGACGGGGTAATTCGCAGGAATAAAGACATGGCTTTTCTGATGACCTTTGATAATGAGCCGGACGTAATCCAGGATTACACCGGGGATCTCGGCCTGCTCACAGCCGCGATCCGCAAACAACGCGCGGGCGGAGGGACCGCTCTGAACGACGCAATTTATCGCGCCTCCGAAAAACTCCTGAATCCGCCTGTGCCGCACGGCCCCAACCCAGAGGTACGGCGCGTGATTGTTGTGATCAGCGATGGCGATGATAATCTGAGCGACCACGCTCTCAGTGACGCCATTGAATCCGCTATTCGCGCCGAGGCCGCTATCTACGCCATCAGCACGAATACCGACTGGCTCTCCATCAGCGGCGACAAACCACACAAGATNNGCGCAATCGTTTGTGGACATCGGAACAGAATTGCGCAGCCAGTATTTCATTGCGTATTCGCCGAAAGATACCGAATCGGTGGGCAAATACCGCAAGATTGACGTCGAGACGGATCGCAAGGGTCTTGCCGTTCGAACGCGTAAAGGCTATTACTCAGTCGCTCCGGCCCCAGGGAAATAGCGCCGAGCAGGTTGAGGTTTACTTAAATGGCGCGTAATAACCTCTGCGCGCAAGAACCTTGACGTCGGGCCGGGCGATATCGACCTTAATTTTCCGAAAGGTTCCGTCGTGCTTGTCGTTGGTAGGATAGTAGCCAATCACATATTGCGAGCGCAGTTCTTCCGAGATTACGTCAAATGCTTTTTCCAATGACTTCTCGCTGTGAACGTTGATTACGCGGCCACCCGTGTCGTCCGACATTTTTCGAGCCACTCCCGCGCCGCCACCCCCTTGAAAGAAACCGGAGTCCGAAATCAGAAGCACGTGGATCACACCGTCGGCCCGCTGGCAAGCTTCGACAGCATCCTGCAATCTTAGTTTGCTGCCGGTGTCCTCCATATCGCTCATCACGATCACGGCCTTGCGCCCTGCTTCCGTCGCGAGCTCGTCGTGACACGCCAAGTAGATCGCGTCGTAAAGGTCCGTTCCGCCGGCGTTGTTTCCTTGCGGGACCGTGCCCGGGGTCACCACTCCTCCGCCTGCAACGGAACTAATACTCGTCCGGCGAATGGCGCGTTCGAGAACGTTGGTGTCTTCCGTAAAGTCAGCGAGCAAGTCCACGTCAAAATCGAAGCTGATGACCATGGCTTCGTCTTTCTTCCGCATCACTTCCCGCAGAAAACGCGAAGCCGTATCCTGTTCCGCTCCGATCACGTTGTACATGCTGCCGCTCGTGTCGATTAGCAGACCGAGGGTGATCGGCATATTCACGTCTTTCTGAAAGAAGGCAACTTTTTGCTCCTGGCCGTCTTCAAATATTTTGAAATCGGGTTGGGCCAAGTCGGAGACGATTCCGTTTTTCTTGTCACGCGCAGTCACGAAAACGTTCACCAGGGTTGTTTGCACTTTCAACGGTTGCTGTGACTGAGGAGGTTGTTGCTGATCCTGTTGCGGTCGAGCGGGGGTGGGCGACTGCGGTGCAACCGCCGCTGAAGCGCGCGTTGGGTTCGCGGGCGAGGCTCCGCCTGCCACACAATACCCTGCAAGAGCCAGTATGAAAAAGCCTGCCACGAGGCGGGTCAGCCGCATTGTATAATCTCCCCAGATTAGTCGCGCTACTTACGATGCATTTAGGGCGCGGCCGGATGTTCGGCCGGTGTTTCCGGACATGAACTTTTCGTCGATACAGAACTGGTTATGTACGAGCAACTTGTTCAAAACGCGCCGAACGGCGCGAAACGAGATACGCCGATGACGCGAATCATTCTGTCGAGTGCCATTGTATTACTTCTTTGCGTTTCCGCGCATGCGCAGCAGCCTGTCCAACCTGGAACGCCGCAGGCCGCTCCTGCCACACCAGTCCAGCCGGGGCAGACCGCACCACCGAGCAAGCCGCCGCAAAACTCCCAGGCCGCGCCGCCGTCGTCAACCGCCGCTGCCCAGCAAGCAGACACTCGCAAGCGCATCATAAGTAGGACGGAACTCGTCATCGTGCCGGTCACCGTGAAGAACCGGGATGGACAGCTTTTGGGTGATCTTCAGCGCGATGAGTTTCGTATTTTCTCCGACGGAGTAGAGCAACAGATTGTGTTATTCGATTCGCAACCTTATCCACTTTCCGCTGTGATCCTGCTCGACAACGATCTTGCGGAGAAAGAAGCCGAACAAGTGAAGAAAAGTCTGGACGCGATCGCCGGGGGATTCGGAGCAAATGACGAAGTGGCCCTAGTCACCTATGCGGAATTTCCCGAGACGGTCTCCGATTTTTCCTTCAACAACGATGCGCTCTTTACCGCGCTCAAGCGCCTGGACCTGAGCTCGCATAGCACAACAATTATTAACGACCCTACGACGGCCGGCCCTATTATCAACGGACAGACGCAACCAGACGGCACCGGAACCACGGGACAAGGCGGCGCGCAGGTTCGCGGCTTTGGAAAAGCTGCCATCCACAATTCATTGGACGACGCCGTTTACGCTGCGGGCCAAATGCTGAAAGGACGCGGGCGCGATCGCCGGAAAATAATTTTCCTTATCACAGACGGCAGCAATACGCACAACAACCAGCATTCGTTCAACGAAACTCTGCACTCCCTGCTTCTCGCCGATGTCTCCTTGTTTGCCATTTCCGTCACCCATCAGAGTCCGATCGGTCGCTCGATCATTCAGCACGGAACGGCTGAGGTGGACAAGTACGCCGCCGCCACCGGCGGCGATACGTTTTACGCCGCGAAAGAAAACGAATTGTCGCGCCTGTACTCGGCGGTCACCGAACAAGCTCGGAATGTGTACACCATCACTTTCGCTCCGCAGGAAGCGGACCGCAGCAAGGACTATCACACCATCGAAGTGCGCGTCCGGCGCCCGGAATTGGACGTGACCGCGCGGCAAGGCTATTTCCAGGCCGGATCCCGGTAATTTGCGTTGGTTTGAAGCGGCGAAAGAATCAAGCGCGAAACGCAATACGTCGGAGACACCGCAACGTGAGTCCGTCGATTTATCTCGCTGGCTGAATCGAAATTAACTGTTCGTGCGCGGGGCACAGCGGTTTGTAATCGCAATATACGCAGAGAAAACTGGGCTTGGCGGGAAACTCGCTGGCGCGAATCTGCCCGGCAACTTCATAGATAGTTTGTTTCGTTTTTGCGAGGGCCTTCGCGTCGCGCTCGCTCGCGACGGCTTCATTGGTCGTCAGGTTGTAGAAAACCAGGCGCTCCGGCTTCAGTTCCAGCACTTCTTCGGCAGCTAGGGCGTAAACACTTAGTTGCAAACTGTCCTTCGCTTTCTTGGCGTCCTTCGGCTTGCCTGTTTTGTAATCCACAATTTCCACTTCTTTTGAGCCCAGCCGGTTCACTTGGTCCATGCGGCCCTTCACAATCACGTCATGATCGAGGTGAAGCTCGAACGATTTTTCCTGGTGAAGCATATCCGGAGGGGCGTCCAGGTACGTGCGGTGAAAGACCTCGAGTTGTTCGCGTCCTGCTTTGCGGTACTCCTCTTCCTGATAATCGTCGGGAAAGCCCATCGAGCGCCATTCGCGGTCGTAGACGGTCATCACCTCTTCGAATGGGAATTTCCCACGCTTGGCCATGCCACCGGCGAACTCCTTTATGGTGGTGTGCATCACGCTTCCAAAAGTCATG
>PKWH01000245.1 GCA_003131985.1 Acidobacteriota bacterium
CCCCCGGCACGTCGGAACCTATAGCACGCTCTTCAAAATGTCAAGAAATGAACGTAACCCCAGAGATACCACCGTCGCGATGTCGCTGTGGTACTATCCGCTTTGCCGTCATGCCACAAATGCGTCTACGAGAGCCAACGTGTTTTGCGTAGTCTGTGGAGTCGAAAACCCCGAGCACGCGAAATATTGCTCCGAGTGCGGCAAGCCGCTCGCTCGCGTTCATGCACATGTAAATGAACCCGCCTCCGGCCCTGCCTCTTCCGCCGCCTCGCCGCCTCAGACGCCGTTTGCCGCCTCTCCGCCGCCCACTGCAAAATCCGCAATCACTCAACTGCCTCGCATAGAGATCAAGCCAAAGTCCCGACGCAACGGAATCTTCGGAATTCTGGGCTGCTCTATGTTCACCATTGGCGGTGTTTTAATGCTCGCAACAGGAGAACCGCTAACTATGTTCGCCGGCCTGGTCTCGGTTGTCTTCTTCGGTGGCGGAGGGCTGCTTACGATCCCGAAGCTCATGCGCAGAAAAATCAGCTTCGTGCTGACCAGCGATGGTCTGCAGCAGGTAGCTCTCGTCGGAAGCGCATACATCGCCTGGAGCGATGTTGAAAGCGTCGGCGTCGCCTCTATGTCCGGAACCCATCTCGTCGGCGTCCGCTTGAAAACATATGACCGATACATCGCCAGCATGACTCACGAAATGGCGGATTACTTTCGCAAGACCCTCCCTGCACTTAAATTAATCGCGCGCGCCTCATCTGTTCTGGAGATACCCGTCGCGGTTAAGCTTTGGTCCGCCTTGAAAGGAGAAGAAGATCCCGGCGATCTCGCGAAGTCATTCGGCAAGGTTGGAACACTTGTCGAGTCGATGCTCTGGAGCCGCCAAAAGTTCGGATACGATGTGCTGTGGGGCTGGAGCGATCTCGATAGAAGCGCAAACGACTTCGCTAAACTCCTCGACCAGTATCGTGAATTCCAAAGGAATTCACCCTGAGTGCTTCGCGAAGGGCAGCGCATGGGCGCTGGGCGAATGACTTCACGTCCTCTTGACTTGGCCTCCGATTTCGTCCTCATCTCTACTAGCGCTTCGGCGCGGAAGAAAATCGCCCCAGTTCGGGAATTTTCCTCGCCCCGCGCTCCCTATTTCTACACTTAACACCTTAGAATCCCCCCTCATTACCTGTATTTCCTGCGTTTCTCAACCATAAATCAATCCAAAACAAAATCCGCCGATGTATCTACTCTGTAGGCAGAATCCAAACTGGATAAAAGGGGCGTACCCATGAAAAGTATTTTCCGGCCGCAGCTAGGTGAAATCGATCCGAAAAAAGCTCTGGAAGCAATGATGGAGATTCGCACCAAGAGGGCTCTCGCACGGCGCAATTTTATTAAGAACGTAGGTCTGGCGGGTGTAGGCATGGCCGCAGGCGCAATCATCGACGGATGTTCGTCCTCCTCCGTCTCGCATGCCCAAGGTCCTACTCCCAACGACATCCTGAATTTCGCCCTGAACTTGGAATACCTCGAAGGCGAATTCTATAGCTGGGCCACAACCGGAGGCCCCCTGAGCAGCACAGTTCTTGGCGCGAACAGCATGGCAGAGAACGGCTCCCAAGTGGATTTCGTCACGTCGGAGATTCAGGACGTCGCCGGCGAAATTGCGTTCGACGAAATGTTGCACGTCCAGTTTTTGCGCAGCGCGTTGGGTGCCGCAGCGGTTGCCGAACCAGTGATCGATCTTTCTGCACTGGGCGCTTACACAAATGAATATACTTTTCTCACAATCGCTCGCGCCTTCGAAGACGTTGGCGTCAGCGCGTACGCCGGAGCAGCACCCGGGCTAGTATCTAACCCCGTCTTCCTCGGCGCTGCCGCCCAGATTCTGGCGGTAGAGGCCTATCACGCGGGAAATATCCGGTTGAATGTGATTCTGAAGGAAAATCAATTGCTGGCTCCCAATTACGCAGCCGCGATTCCGNNAATACGTCGGAAGTTCTCGCCATTGTTTACGGAAACGCCGCAATCGGCACATCAAGCGGCGGCTTCTTCCCCAACGGCGTCAACGGAACCATCAACACCGTCACCACCACCTAATTTTTCGAATCGGAAAACGAAGGCGCCGCAGCCCAGCTCGGCGCCCTTCGTTCCGTCTTACTTTGGGCCATTTCTGGACTACTTAGCGCGGAGAAAGCCTGCATGATTCCCCCAGTCCCACTACGGAGACTATGGTATTCCGCGCACCCTACCGGGCTGCTATACATAAACAAGAGGTGAAACATGGATAGCGCAGGAAACAAAAAAAGCAATTTGGGCAATGACAAAAAGACCGGCAACACCGCGACGAATGACGTAACGGGAATTACTACATCTGACCTGCGCAAGCCGGACAAAAAGGCCGATCTAGCCGCCCAGAAACGCCGCCTGGAGAGCCAAGGCCGCGGCAACAAAGTCTAAAGCTCAACGAGCGCCTCAGGCAGGCCGGGCTCGTCCGGTGAATCTCGTAGGAATTCACCCAGAGTCCTTCGCGAAGGGTCGGCTCTTTGACTCTGCCTCGCCTCCGATTGTCGCGAGGCGTATAGGTGAAAGGACAGCCACCGACCTCTCTCAAATCAACGCCGGAGGCGTGGCAGAAGTTAGCCCAGCGCGTGAGCGCTGGGAACAATTCCGAAGCGAGGCCA
Source organism: Acidobacteriota bacterium (assembly GCA_003131985.1). Classification (GTDB taxonomy): domain Bacteria; phylum Acidobacteriota; class Terriglobia; order Acidiferrales; family UBA7541; genus Palsa-295. Next base: position 2,676 of record PKWH01000245.1, read on the forward strand.
AGCGCCGTAGGTGCGACACCTGCAAACCTCATGCGTGCCTTGAACCGATGCGGCGTGCGGCGGGTCGTCTCGCATGTGCCTTGCCGAAGTAAAATCCCGTAGGGGCGCGTAATCTCTGAAGCCTCAGCGTTGCGGGCAAAAAAAAAGAGGCGCATGGCAGACTCACACGCGCCTCCTTACAAATAAATCAATTTTTCGTGTACCTCAGGGATCACCTCCTTATCGACACAGCATGTCGAT
>PKWH01000293.1 GCA_003131985.1 Acidobacteriota bacterium
TGGACGCGGCCGACAAACAGTACCGGGATCTCCGCATCGAAAATAAGCTGACCAACGAACATGGCGACGACGTGAAGCTCAAAAAAGGTGCTCACGTGGATGTCACCATCACAGCGCATCGGGAAAGACCTCGCAATTAAAGAGAATCGTTACCCACGCACGGTCGACTCCAGAGCTATCGCGCATCTAGAAGTTTGTGGTGAGGCGAAGGGCGAAACTTCGCGAGGGACCGATGGCGTTCCCGGAAAACAGACCGCCGAAGTCGATGACATTTAGAATGTTGGAGAGGTTTTGTCCATCCGCCTGAATCTTCATAGCTAAGCGTTCCGACTTGTAAATGTCCGCACCCGCCGAGGCATTTACCTGGAAGGCAGGAAAGATACGGCCGCGAGCGAAGTTAATGCGATCCACGACTTGTTGGCCGTACACTTGGGCCACCCCGGCAACGCATTGGGGAAGAGTTTCACCGTCCGGGCACTGAAAATCGAACGGGAGACCTGTATCGTACTGAATCCCGCCAGCGATCCAAAGGCGCGGAGTGACCTGATAACGCACGCGGCCGCGAACGGTGTTGCGCTGATCCTGTGAATCCGGGAGATGACCTGTGGTCGGTATCACCGCGTCGTCGCCCAGAAAGAGGCCGCCCGTCACTGGAAACCAAGCATCGCCGACGGTCCAGGAATAGCTTAAGAAACCCGAAAAGTGGTGCCAATCGGGAACGGCGAGCTTCGCTTCCGCGCCATAAATGACGGCCTTACGGAAGGCAATGGGATAGCTGATGGTCGTGTTGTCAATCTGATCATCGTCTGCATAGTTGTTCACCAGCCGGCGAAAATAGTTGGCATCAAGTCTCAGCTTTCCGAAAAAAGCTTTCGTCAAGCCAGCTTCATAGTAGTTTCCTTCCGAAGGCTCGACAGGTAATTGGAGGGAGATCGGATCGAGCATCGTGGCGGCCGTTGAACTTGAAAGCAGAATGTTCTCGAAAGAGGGTGTCTGAAATACTCTGTCGTAGGAAAAGTGCAGCACGAGATCCGCGGAGGGGAAATAGCGTGAAACCGAAAAACGCGGATCGACTGCCTGCCGGTTCAATATGAGCTGATAGTGGTCCCAACGAAGCCCGGCACTGATTGTCCAATTTCCCAGGTGGATCAGATCCTGCACAAACGCAGACTGCTCGAGGTCCGGACGATTCGCCAAAAAACTGAAAGTAGAGGGCGTGCCGGGATCAAATTGGGTCGGGTCCGTAATAATGAATCTGAAATTCTCGTTCAGGAAGATATTGTCGGACTCGACCCCGAACTTCCATTCGTGCCGGCCGTGAACGGCGGTGACGGTGCCCTTGAAATATCCTTCGCGAAAGAAATTGTGCTGAAAAACTTCTATGGGAGTCGAATTCGTGTTGGAGTTGAAATCATTCGCGTTGTTGCGGACCATTGCGCGCAAATCGGCCACCACGTGGGATGAGAAAGTGTGCTGGTAGGAAGCGATTCCCATGGTCTCGATGTTATCGGCCGTTTGGCGCTGTCCGGCAATTTGCTGCACCATTTCATTGGGGATGTCGTAGCGCGAGACTTCGTGGCGAACGATGAAGCTTATGCGATCGTTCGGCGTCAGGTTACGCTGGTAATGGACCGAAAAATCGCCCAGCGTGCCTGTGTTCGAAAAATTTTCAGGAACCACCGGGTTCAGATAATGATCCGTCATGCTGCCGCTGGCGCTGAAGCCCAGCGTATTCTTGCCCCAGGCGTATTGCCCTTGGGTAAACGCGCCCGCCGAATCAAAGCTGCCGCCGGAAAGCACTACTTGTCCGTGGAAACCGGCCTGTGAATCTTGAAGCGTATTGACCTCGACTACGCCTCCCATTTTGCGTCCGTATTCCGCGGGGAAGCCTGCAGTGTAGATGCTCATCGATTGCACGTCGTCCGCTTCAATTTCCGGTCCGAAGCTGGGTGAGCGATTATCGGTGAGAGGGATACCGTCCACGACAAACTGAGTTTGGTACTCGGAACCTCGCGGATGCAGGACGGCATTGCCTTCATATAGCCAGCCCGGTTGCGAATTCACCAAATCCTGCAAGGAACGGCCGGGAAGAGAGCTCAGCCTGTTTTGAATCACGTCTGAGCCTATCTGGCTAACGGCGCCTGCTTGATCAGGGTCGATCAAAGTATTGGCCGCGCTAACCGTTACGGATTGGTTTACCGTAGGTAGCTTGAGCTGGATTGCGTATTCGGTCGGAAGCGAGGAACGAATCTCCACAGATTCGGAGACGGCCGCAAAACCAGGCTGGCCAATTTCGAGCTGATAGACGCCAAAAGGCAGGCGCAGCACGTCCAGAGTGCCCTGATCGCTGGTTGAGAGAGTGTTCCGATATTGATTCGCCTCGCTGATAATCTGAACGGTCGTTTTCACGCCAAGGCCGGACGGGTCGGTCACTTTAAGGCGCAATTCGCCGCTATTGCTCTGGCAAAAGAGCGGCACGGAGCAGATGAAAAAAAGAGCTGCAAATCTCTTCATGAAGACTCGGCTTCCCCTTTTCGCCGGTGATTCTCGCGATATCGATATAAGGTTAGCAGACGTCTCTCGCAGGGATGTGGTCCACTGACGGAGCGTTCGCCCTTTTGTTCACCCTCGGTTTGAATATTCCGTTTCCCGCCATTTTGTTCAGCCTTTATTTTTGATGTCTGTGGGAAGTTTCCAGATAAATCTAAAAAACATTGAACGGAACGCCGGGGAAGGGAATATATATACAGGGACCTATGGGAACTCTTCCGACGGATGCGATCAATGCGCTGCCTTTTCCGGCCGCCGCCGCTGCGAAGTTGTCGGCGACGCCGTCCGAGATCGAACGCGAGGTTATCAACCTCTTTGAGCAATTTCGCAGTCCGCTTCTTCGTTACGCACTCTCGTTCGGTATATCCGTGCATGACGCGGAGGAAGTCACCCAGGAAGTCTTCCTGTCCCTCTTCCGGCACCTGCAATTACGCAAGTCTCGGCGGAACCTTCGCGGCTGGATTTTTTGCGTCGCGCATAATCTTGCTCTTAAGCACCGCTACGCAAACCAGAGATCGCGCGACATGATGGCGTCCGACTGGACGATTGTTGAAAGACACCTGGACCCGTCGCCGAGCCCCGAAGAGCAGGTGTCATCTACCCAAAGGCGGCAACGCTTGCTCGCCGTTCTTCATGCTCTCCCGGAAGAAGATCAGTGTTGCCTCCGGTTGCGCGCCGAGGGCCTTCGCTACCGGGAGATAGCAGCAGTCCTTGGTATTTCGTTGGGAGCCGTATCGATATCTCTTACGGGATCGCTCGCGCGGTTGATACGTGCAGATCGGAGATGAAGCTATGCTGAGCGGCGGTTTTCACTTGGCAGATCAAGAGCTGCTCGCAGCGGCGGACGGCGAACTTTCCACTCGTCGCGCTGCCCACGTCCGCGCCCACCTTGTCTCGTGCTGGCACTGCCGCGCTCGGATGGCTGAGATCGAAGGGACCATCGCCGATTTCGTGCGAGCTCATCGGCAGGCTGTCGATCCTCAAGTGCCCCCCATCGCCGGGCCACGTGCTCTGTTGAGGGCTCAACTTGCCGAACTAGCATCCAAGTCTAAACCTGGTCCTTGGCGGCAGTTCTTCCATCTCCCTTCAGCCGCTCGCGCTGCGGCGTACATCTGCCTGATATTTTTTGTTGCTGCTGCCGGTGGCAAGCTTCTCTTCCAACATTCGGCACCGCACGGCGCAAACTCGGCGGTCGTTCTGGCCGAGCGCGAGGCGATTCCAGACCGCCGCTTGACGCCAGGCGCTACGAGGATGGTCACGATCGGTGACGTCTGCTCGATGGCACACGAAGAGGTGGTACGGGAAGTACCCGCGTCGATGCGGAAAGAGATCTTTCAGGAGTACGGAATCGTGAACGCGCGCGCGGAGGACTACGAGATCGACTACTTGATTGCCCCAGGATTGGGCGGCGCGGAAGACATCCACAATCTGTGGCCGGAACCTTACACATCCACAACCTGGAATGCGCACGTCAAGGACGCATTAGAAGAACAGCTCCACCAGATGGTATGCGTGGGCAAAGTCGATCTGTCTACGGCACAGAACGATATCGCCACTGACTGGATCGCAGCCTACAAGAAATATTTTCATACGGACACGCCTCTTACGCTGCGTTCGAGTGTGATTCGTTCGTTCACGCGTCGTCTGTCCAGTTGAATGAACGCGTAACGGCCTTCTTCCACGACCGGTAAAGCTCTTCTCTGGTGGTTTCCGCCATTTGGGGTGTCCACGCATGTCCGACGTGCCAGTGCGTGCGCAGTTCCTCTAGATCTTTGAAGAAACCAACCGCGAGGCCTGCAGCGTAGCAAGCTCCTAACGCGGTGATCTCCGCGATCGCTGGGCGAACCACGGAGCGGTTCAAAATATCCGCCTGGAATTGCATCAACAGATCGTTTTCCGTCATGCCGCCATCCGCGCGAAGCACGTCGAGCTGGATTCCTGAATCCATGGCCATGGCCTCGACGACTTCGCGGGTCTGGAAAGCCGTTGCTTCGAGAACCGCGCGAGCCAAGTGTCCTTTGTTTGCGTAGCGGGTTAAGCCGGCAATCACGCCGCGCGCGCTTGTTTTCCAATAGGGGGCATACAAGCCGGAGAAAGCCGGGACGAAGTAAACTCCGCCATTGTCCTTCGCGGATCGCGCCAACGTCTCAATGTCGGCGCTCTTCTCGATGAGCCCGAGGTTGTCGCGTAACCATTGAACGAGGGCGCCGGTGATGGCGATGCTGCCCTCAAGCGCATACTGAGGTGATTCGCTGCCGAGCTTGTAGGCAACGGTGGTCAGCAAGCCGCGGTTTGATCGCACCGAGTGAGCGCCGGTGTTCATCAGGAGGAAGCAGCCGGTGCCGTAGGTATTCTTGGCTTCGCCCGGTTGGAAGCAGGTTTGGCCGAAAAGCGCCGCCTGTTGATCGCCGAGGATTCCCGCGATTGGAACATCCTTAATCGCTGGAATTTGTGCGGACCCATAAACTTCGCTACTGGAACGAATCTGCGGGAGGATGTTCTTAGGAATTCCGAAGGCGCTCAGGATGTCGTCGTCCCATGTGAGAGTTTCGATATTGAGCAATTGCGTGCGGCTTGCGTTTGTCACGTCGGTGACGTGGATGCCGCCCTGAGGGCCGCCGGTGAGTTTCCAAACGAGATAGGTGTCCACGTTTCCGAAGAGCACCTCGCCTGCTTCGGCCCGTTCACGCACTCCGGCGACGTTATTAAGAATCCAGCGTATCTTCAGGCCGCTGAAATAAGTCGCGAGCGGAAGGCCGCTTTTCTTGCGGAAGCGGTCTTGGCCGCCGTTAGCCGAAAACTCGGCAACGTCATCTGCGACGCGCGTGTCTTGCCAGACCAAAGCATTGTAAATTGGTTTGCCGGTTAAGCGATTCCACAGGATCGTCGTCTCTCGCTGATTTGCAATTCCGACGGCAGCCAAATCGTTTGGACGAAGCTCTTTCGCTTCCATCGCCGCGGCGATTACGTCTTGCGTCCGGCGCCAGATCTCTTCGGGATCGTGTTCGACCCACCCGGGCTTGGGATAGATCTGCTCGTGCTCCTTCTGGGCGGCAGAAACAATCCTTCCGTTTCTGTCGAACACAATGAAGCGTGTGCTAGTGGTTCCTTGATCGATTGCCCCGACGTATCTAGGCACAATTACATTCCTCACAAGAGTTCGCAAGCCAGCCCAGCCACTCCGGGATGGGTCGCACGAGTATCGAAGACATCTAATGTTACTCGGGTTCTTCCAGCATGGATTCGGGACGGACTACGACGACGATACCGTTTTCTGTGACGGAGTAGCGGGCGCGGTCAGCTTCGGGGTCGTAGCCGATTACCGTGCCTTCGGGAAGATTGACGTGGCGGTCGATGATAGCGCGGCGGATACGGGAGTGGCGGCCGATAATCACGTGGTTGAAAATAATTGAGTCGTCCACCTCGCTATAACTATTCACGCGCACGTCCAAGCCCAACACGGATTTCTCCACGCGACCGCCGGAAACGATCGAACCGGCGCCGACGATGGAATCGAGCGCGACGCCTTTGCGTTCAGGGTCGGCGAAAACAAATTTTGCGGGTGGATATTGCTGTTGCCAGGTATGGAGCGGCCATGTTTTGTCGTACAAGTTAAAAATGGGCGAGACAGAAACGAGGTCCATGTTAGCTTCGTGATAAGCCTCGACGGTACCCACGTCGCGCCAATAGGACATCTCTTTTTTATTTTCATCGAGAAAGTTGTAAGCGAAGACGCGATATTTTTCGGTGATGCGAGGAATGATGTCTTTGCCAAAATCGTGCGAGGAATTGGGATCTTCGGCGTCGGCGATCAGGATGGGCAAGAGAAGCTGCGTGTTGAAAAGGTAGACGCCCATCGAAGCGTTCACTTTTCCAGGGTGAATGCGAGATTCCTTGGGATGCTCGGGCTTTTCCTCGAAGCCGACGACGCGCCAATCGTTGTCCGTCTCCAGAACGCCGAATCTTTTACTCGCCTCGGCTGGCGGGACTTCGAGAGTCGCCACCGTGACGTCGGCGCGGGCTTGGACGTGCTGTTCGAGCATCTTCTGATAATTCATTTTGTAAATGTGGTCGCCGGAGAGGATGAAGACGTAGTTGGATTGTTCGCTGCCGATGGAATAAATATTCTGGTACACCGCGTCGGCGGTGCCTTGATACCAATGTTGCGAGACGCGCATCTGCGGCGGAAGAACTTCAATGAAATCGCCAAGCCCCATCAGGACGGACCAGCCGCGGCGAACGTGGCGGTTGAGGCTGAGCGCTTTGTATTGAGTGAGAACGAAAACACGGCGCAAGTCGCTGTTGAGGCAATTGGACAGCGTCACGTCAATGATGCGATACACGCCGCCGAAAGGGACGGCGGGTTTGGCGCGGTCGCGGGTCAAGGGCCACAGACGTTCGCCCTGGCCGCCTGCCAGGAGCACAGCGAGCGCGTTGCGCATCAAAGGAGGCACGGGATACTTTCTCCAAGAACCTACCGACCGGAGAAATCTATTCTAGCAGTACAAGCGGGAGCAAGCACATGCTTGGGCTTAGTTTCCGGAGGAGTGTGCGGCGGAAAATGCAGAAGCCGACGAGCGCTTCGATAGGTAACCAGGAAGGTATCTATACGGCGATTAAGACCCTTAGACAATATAAGTCTTGACTTAGATGGTAGCCTCCGTTAGAAGAACTTCACAATTGCCGGTTCGGGTCTAAACCGGTAAACTGGTTAGATTCCATCAGACCAATTCTACAGACAACAGGGAATGGGGGTGAATACGCGTGGCAGAAGTCGTAATTCAAGAGGGAGAATCTTTGGAAAATGCTCTCCGGCGCTTCAAGAGGAAGGTGCAGTCGGAAGACATCATCAAAGAAATCAAGAAGCACAGCTACTACATGAAGCCCGGTGAAAAGCGTCGCGCAAAGGAAGCCCTCTCGCGTAAGCGTCTCCGAAAGAAGCAAAGGCGTGAACAGGATTAGGCCAAGTTAGTTGGGGTCCATCCGGGCAGTTTCGTGCCAGCAAAAGGGCGGAACTGCCTCGCTGCCTCTCCTTCCCAGCCCGGTTTCGGAGTGGCGTATGGAATACAGCGACAAGGTCTTGAAGTGCGCGGATTGCTCGGCGGAATTCATTTTCACAGCCGGCGAGCAGATGTTTTTTGCCGACAAGGGTTTTAAGAACGAACCCAAGCGGTGCAAAGCGTGCAAGGGGAACCGCGGACAGAGCGCGGGTGCGGGCTCAGGCTCGGGAAGTATGCAGCGGGTCGAGACCAAAACTGTTTGCTCGCAATGCGGTAAAGAAACGACGGTTCCTTTTAAACCCACGCAGGGACGCCCGGTGTTCTGCCGCGAATGCTTTCAGCAACGGCGGAGTGCGGGCTCTCCCAGTGCAACCGCGTAGTTGAAGACGCGCACGCAAATGGCGCGGCTCCAAAACCGTACGGGTGAGCTACCGGCTTTGAAACGGCCTGAGAAATTTCGGGCGAGCCGGAAATTTTACCTAACGAAATGGCATTCGTATTCTCTATGGCTTTTTGAGTTCACCGCTGGGTGTCCTCAGAAAGCCATTTTTTTGTGGCGTGAACCCGCCGGGCGGCTTAGGCGGCTTTGGAATCGCGGGCCGGAGCGATTTCGCGCAGAGCCGTGACGAACGTTTCCGTCTCCTGCTGCGTGCCGATGGTGATACGAAGGAAATTGTTCATCGACGGAAAGCGCCGACCCACAAGAATATTGCGGCCAGCGAACTGGTCGATGATCGGCTGCACGTCGGTATGCATGTCGATCATGACGAAATTAGTTTGCGATGGAATGTAAGACCGGCCGTCCTTGGCAAGTTCCGCGCAGAGCCATTTGCGTGTGCCGTTGATTTTGTCGCGACATGACAGGACATGATCGCTATCGCCGAGACTTGCTAACCCGGCAGCAAGTACGGCGGCATTTCCGTTGTCTTGCAAAGCCTGCTCCCTGATCCGCGCGATCGTTTCCTTCGCACCCACTGCGTAGCCCAACCGCATGCCAGCCATACCGTAGATTTTTGAGAATGTGCGCGCGATGACGACGTTAGGATATTTCTGCGTCCATTCGGCGACGCTGCCGTAGTGCGGATCGTCAGCGAAATCAAAGTAAGCTTCGTCAACAAGTATCAGGGTGGAAGGCGGGACAGCGGGGACGAAAGTTGCCAATTCCTCGCGCGTGACGATTGTGCCGGTAGGATTATTGGGGTTGCAAACATAGACGACGCCAGTCTTCGAAGTGCATGCGGCGGCCATTTTCGGAAGATCATGGCGGTGATCGGCGGTGAGTGGAATTCTCACCGGAGCTGCTTGCGTAATTCGAGCGTATTCGAGAACGGCTTCGAAGGTAGGCTGCGCTACGACAATATTCTTGCCAGGCCCGAGGAAAGCCATGTCGACGCAGCGCAAGATTTCGGTCGAGCCGCAACCTAACGCGATATTTTCGCGGGACACGTTATAATTTTTCGCGAGCGCATCGGTCAACCGGAGATTCGTGGCATGAGGATAACGCGCGGCCACCGGACCGCAGGAAGCGAGCGCGCTCAGAGCCTTGGGGGATGGGCCGTAGGGGTTTTCGTTGAAGTTCAGGTGGATGGTATTTTCTGAGGCCGTTAGGTCGCGTCTATCATCCAATCTGAGGGGCAAGCGCGGGACGGCGAGAGCGACGGCAAGAGAGCCAATGGTGCGCGAGAAATGGCGCCGGGAAAAAAGTGAATCAGACATGTCACACTCCTAAGGATTCGCAGCGATAATACGACGCGATCAGCAAACGGGCAAGCAGCCGCTTCGACGGTACCAACAGCATTGGCCGAAACTGGCTGGATGTCCATTTTAGCTGGTACTTTTATTCCTTCTTGTAAGGAGAGAGTTCATGGAAAAAGCATTACGCGAGCAGCTACGAAAAGTTTTAAGCTGGGGCGAAGCTCACACAGATTGGAAAGCATCAGTTGATGGACTTTCAAAATCCAAGCGCGGTGTAAGGCCGCCTGGTGCGCCTCATTCGCCATGGGAACTTCTGGAGCATATGCGAATCGCGCAGTGGGACATCCTTAATTTCTGTCGAGACCCGAAACATGTTTCTCCGGCCTGGCCGTCCGGCTATTGGCCGAAGACCCCAGCTCCCCCCGATGACGCCGCGTGGAAGCAGTCTGCGGAAGCGTTTCAAAAAGACAACGAGGCGATGGGAAATCTGGTGATCGATCCAAAACACGATCTCTTTGCGCCGATTGCTCACGGGTCCGGGCAGACGATTTTGCGCCAAGTTTTGCTGCTTGCCGATCACAATTCCTATCATTTGGGCCAATTTGTATTAGTGCGCCGGCTCTTGGAGGATTGGAAGGAGAAATAACGATCGGTTCTCGCCGGTCGGGCTGCGCAGCCGCTATAATATAGGGACCAATTGCGAGGAGATTCATGAGCCGGCAACACGCTGTGGCGGAATCCATGGCAATGAAAGAGAGCCAAGATCGAGTGTGGGATGCGTTTCGCCGATGGGGCTATTTGCAAGCGGATCTGGATCCGCTAGGCGATCTGCAACCAACCGCGATGCCGGAACTCGAGGTGACCGGGCCGGAAGCCGACGCGGCGCGGCGGTTCTACTGCGGGACAATCGGCGTGGAATTCATGCACATCGCCGACCGCGAGCGGAGGCAATGGATTCAGGAGCGAATGGAATCGGAAGCTCCGAAGGTCGATCGCGAACGAATTTTGGAATGGTTGGTGCGTGCGGAGATTTTCGAGCAAGTTTTGCAGACGCGCTATTTGGGAACGAAGCGTTATTCGCTTGAGGGCGAGGCGGCCCTGCTGCCGTTGCTGGACGCGATTTTAAGCGCCGGAGCGGAACGAGGGTTGCAACAAGCGGTGCTGGCGATGAGCCATCGTGGAAGATTGAATGTGATGGTGCACATCGTGGGCCGTGGAGCTGCGGAAGTTTTTGCGCGATTCGAGGACGTGGACCCGCGTAGCGTGCTCGGCGGCGGAGACGTTAAGTATCACATGGGCGCGACGGGAGATTTTTCCGCAGAGGGTGGCCAGACCGTCGGGATTCACCTGGTTTCGAATCCCAGCCATCTGGAAGCCGTCGATCCAGTCGCCATGGGGCGCGCGCGCGCGAAGCAAACGCGAGCGGGAGCGTCCGGTCGAAAAGAGATTGTTCCGGTATTGATGCACGGCGACGCAGCGTTTGCGGGGCAGGGGATCACCGCGGAAACCTTGAATATGGCTGAGGTTCCGGGGTTCACCGTCGGCGGCTCAGTGAATATTATCGTGAATAATTTGATCGGGTTCACCACTGTTCCGCGCGACTTGCATTCCTCGCAATTTTCGTCGGACTTGGCGAAGCGTCTGCCCATTCCTATTTTCCATGTGAACGCTGAAGATCCGGAGGCGGTCGCACGCGTCGGACGGATCGCAATGGAGTACCGCTACGCGTTTAATTCACCCGCAGTGGTGGATTTGATCGGCTATCGCCGTCATGGGCATAGCGAAGTGGACGATCCCACGATTACGCAACCGTTGCGCTATCGAAAAATTCTGGCACACCCGCAACTTTGGCAGATTTACGCCAAGAGAATCGGGGTTGATCCCGAGCCCATCGTCGCGCGCATCAGGCAGGAACTGGATGCCGCGCAAAAGCACGCGTTGGAGCTGGAGAAAAATCCACCGATGCGGAAGCTTCCGTCCTACTGGGACGCTTATCGCGGCGGCCGCTATTCTGCGTCACTGGAAGTTGATACGGGCGTACCGGAAAGCGAACTGAC
>PKWH01000158.1:0-4004 GCA_003131985.1 Acidobacteriota bacterium
GGAATTTCATCTTGCGTGTTGCAATTATGCCCGGCGCGGGAGTAGGCTCGGAAAAGTTGCGTCCGCACTGCTCTGTGCGGAATTCAGTGTTCGAGGAGCGCCCATGAAGGTAGCGGACCTGATCGCTGCTCGTCGCGAAGTGTATTGTGTATCTGAAGAAACCACAGTCCACGACGCCGCTCGCTATCTGCGCGAGCGCCAGGTTCGGGCTGTCGGAGTCTGCGATAAACAGGGCGTTCTCTTAGGAGTGATATCGCAGAGTGACGTTTCTGATAAAGTGGCCGCTGAAAATAAGTGCCCGGCCTGGATGCACGTGTCCGAAATTATGACGCGTCAGTTGGTGAGTGCCACTCCGGATACTTCGCTGGAAGACTGTTTACGATTGATGGAGCAGCACGGCATCTACCATTTGGTGGTCCTCGACAATCAAAAAGGTTATCGCGGAATGATTTCCGTAACCGACCTGCTTCAGTTATTTGCTTCGGACCAAAAAGCACGCGCGGATATGCTGGAAGCTTTGATCTTTCCGCAGCGTTGATTCGGCGCCTACATCCACGATACCAACTTTCTGCCCGTCGCGCTTTGCCTCCGGAGCCATCCGTCCCAGCATTATGAGAATCTTCTTCACTCGTTGGTCTGGTTGCACGGGTGCCTTCTTCTCTTTCCAAAATGAAGCTCCATCACAGTTTTAGGGATGGAATTGAGAAACCGTGTTCCCGAAAGTGCCCAGGGTTTTCTAATTTTCGGTTGGGCCAAGTACTATGGCGCTGCCTCGTTTGTCGATCTTGATCTCCCTGATTTCGGGGGCAACACGCTGAAAACAAGCGGATTGAATTCCCATGTGCGCGCGATCGTGATTGCGCTGAAGCCCCCCGCTTAGGTGACGTTTGGCGTTTCGTGTGCAAAGTAGATGCAGGGCAGATTACTCATCCAGTTTTAACCGAACACCTGGACGTTCATGGCATCTACAGCGGAAGCAAGAGCTTTACTTCAAACTCACCCAGTCGAACTTCCACCCGAACATGTGTACTTCGGGCCATCGGAAACGATGCAGGCGGTCAGGCAAAGAATTGATCGCGCAGCCGGCTTGAATGTTCCCATCCTCGTTCTAGGCGAGAGCGGAACGGGCAAAGAAGTCCTGGCGCGACTCATTCATGACCGTTCCCCGTGGCGCGACGGCCCATTCGTGAAAGTGAATTGTCCTGCGATCCCAGGGAGCCTGCTCGAGAGTGAACTGTTTGGATTCCAGAAGGGCGCGTTTACCGGCGCAGACGCCGCGAAGCCCGGGCGCATGGAAACAGCGCACGGCGGCACTCTTTTTCTGGATGAAATTGCCGAGCTTGATGCAAGCCTCCAGGCTAAATTACTCCATGTACTCCAGGACGGCTACTTCACCCGCATCGGCGATCATGAAGAAAGGCGCATGGACGCGCGCGTAATCTGCGCCACCAACCGGGTGCTCGCGAAGGAAATAGCAAACGGCGGTTTTCGCGCCGACCTTTTCTACCGCATCAACGTGATCAGCATCACGCTCCCGCCGCTTCGAGACCGCCGCGAAGATATTCCGTATCTGGTCGAACATTTGCGTGAACAATTCAATCGTCGTTTCAAGCGCGAAGCAGGTCCGGTCTCCAAGGAAATTCTCCACCTTTTGCATCATCGGGAGTGGCCGGGCAATATTCGAGAATTGGAAAACTGCATGGCGCGATATGTAATCCTCGGCTCAGAAGAAGCTTTCCATGCCGATCGCCACCAGAACCAGGAAAAAAAGCCCTTGAGTTTCGCCTTCGAAGTAAACGAAGACGGCAAGATTCCCCTGAAGCGCATCGCCCAGCAGGTAACACGCCGCATGGAACACGACGTGATCCTCAAAGTTTTGCAAGCAAATCAGTGGAACCGCCGTAAGGCCGCTGAGATCTTGAAAATCAGTTACCGCGCCCTGCTTTACAAAGTCCGTCAAGCCGGTCTCCCTGCCAAACGCCCGCTACGCAAGGTTGCGGACTCCGAAGACGGTGACATGGTGACGGTCGATAAATCTTCCCTCCTTGATTAAGAGCTTCTATTGATTCATGTATAAAATTCTTTCCTCTCTAACTCTTCAGTTGCTTCATTGGTTCACTTTGCCTTCAAAAACTTGATCCATCGCGGGTTTCCCATCTCCGGCAATATCCAGATAATTTCCATTTAGGGGAGAGCGATAGCCTGCACCAAATCGGCACGTCGCCTATTTCTCCCTAGCGCTCAATGGGTTACGAGCCGGTTGCTTCGGCAATTAGCGTGCACTGAAGGCGTTGTGATTCCAAGAAATCGGAAGACTCAGGGAGTTAGTTACACAATGAAAAATATATCTGGTTGGCTTTTGTTGTTCGCGCTGCTTTTGTGCGTTCCGGTAGCACACGCTGACGGAACGGCTTTCGGGACGTTACCAAGCCCCAACGGCGTCAATGATGGCGGGGCCTACGTTAGCCCTTACCACGGTCTGAAGGGTGTTTCCCAGGACACTTTCTATCGTGATGGCTATTCTGCTGGGAATACAGCCGGGCAATCGACCGGAACGAACCGCGGGCTCGACAATTACGACGAAGCGGCTGGGTTGTCCTCGCAAAGAGCATTGCAAGCACACAGTAACTGGATTGCGGCCGGTGCACACGCCCAAGAACTCGTTGTGGCGGCTCCTGAACCCAACATGATATTGATGCTTGCCGCTGGGCTACTCGGAGTCGGGTTTCTAACCCGGCGTAAGGTGAGCAATCCTCCGTTGAATCGGAATCTCGTTTAGTTTCCTCGATTTCATCCGGCCAGGTGACGAGTAAGAATCACCTAGGGCCGATTTTCCTCTCAAACCGCCGCAAACGCCGGCTTGCGGCCTATTGATTACCCCGTACCTGTTATGAAATCGTCGGCGCTGTCCATCTTGCCCCTGTCGGCCAATTCCGTTAGCCTTAACCACGATGGCAAAAGCTCCCGCCAAATCGAATCTGAAGGTTTGCCTTCTGTCGCCGCATCCGATGGTACTCGACGAGTTCCGCCGCGTGCTCGCGGATTCCGGTTATCAGATCGTGTCCCGACAATTAGAATCCATGTTGGCGCCGGACCTTCGCAATCTCGAAGTTCCTCGCGCTGCTGTGTACGTTGTGGATGCTCACGCCGCGCGTCAAGCAACCGGCGCGCTTCTCGCAAACATCCTGGATCACAACACTACTGCGCGTCTATTGGTCGTCGGAGACAATCTTAAGGAAGCCGAAAGCCACACTCTGCTTCGCCAGGGCGTAAAAGGGATTTTGAATTATGAAGAAGCCCGCGAACAGCTTCCCCGCGCACTGCCGCTGGTCGCGTCCGGTGGTTTTTGGGTACCTCGTACCGTACTTTCGCGTTTCGTGGATTCAATTCTGAATTCTACGCAGGGGCGTCGCTTGCGGGGAAATTCACCCACCGAGCTAAGCCGCCGGGAACAAGAGGTCCTCAGCGCATTGCTCGAAAATCTTGCCAACAAGGAAGTGGGCGATCGTTTGCACATCTCCGAGCGTACGGTCAAATTCCACGTCTCCAATTTGCTCGCTAAATTTGGAGTGCGCCGCCGCGCAGACCTGATCCTCCTCTGCTATCAGCGTCGCGGCGTGGGGGCCTAGGTCCATTCATCCTGTACGTTTAGAAACCTTCCTTCACTTCTAGTACTCCAGCTTGAGTTCAATACCAGCACGGATCGCTGCTATAATTCCGTGTTCGCGCTTCCCCTGTGGAGATACTTGCAATCCCGTGGCGACCTTTAGCATTGAAAATTTTGGCTGTCGCGCAACTGAGGCTGACGCCGCAGCCCTTCGACACGGCTTGCTCGCAAGCGGGCTGAAACTCGTTGGCGATCACTGCTCCGCCGACCTCGTCGTGCTCAACACCTGTACTGTGACGGCAGCGGCGGACTCGCAAACACGGGATGCGGTGCGAAAAATTCATCGCGCGAATCCCGCCGCTCGTATCATCGTTACTGGTTGTTACGCGCAGCGAGC
>PKWH01000158.1:4011-5981 GCA_003131985.1 Acidobacteriota bacterium
CGCAGACAACAGAAAGGGATTTCGTTCCGGCCTCACTGCTCGCCGCAGACCAAATGTCGCTTGCCCGCGGTCCCGCCAAGATTTTAACCGGCGATATTTTTGCTCAGTCTTCCGTGCAAATCGCGCCCGTGACGGTGGCCCAAGGCGATCGCACGCGGCCAGTCCTGAAGATTCAGGATGGCTGCAACAACCGCTGCGCTTATTGCGTGATTCCTTTTGTCCGTGGCCACAGCCGAAGCCTGCCGCCGGATATCGTAATCGCGGAAGTCAGGAAGCTTGTAGCTTCAGGCTCGCGAGAAATTGTTCTCAGCGGCATCAATCTTGGTGCGTACGGCCGCGATCTCTCGCCGCGCGCCACTCTTTCCGATGTCGTTTGTCGTATTCTGGAAGAGACTTCTCTCGAACAGTTTCGCCTCAGCTCTATCGAGCCACAAGACGTCACCGAAGAACTCATCTCGCTTGTGGCTTCTTCGGATCGCCTGGCGCCTCATTTTCACGTGCCGCTGCAATCCGGCTCCGACCGCATCCTTCGCGCCATGCACCGCTGGTATCGTGCCGGTCATTATGCCGAGCGCGTCAAACGCATACGCCAACTTTTGCCAGCCGCTGCGATTGGCGCAGACGTGATCGTGGGTTTCCCCGGAGAGACGGCGGAGGATTTTCAGATGACTTTCGAATTGATCGAGCGCCTGCCGTTCACTTACCTGCATGTGTTTTCATTTTCCGCGCGGCCTGGCACGGAAGGTGCGAATCTTTCAGCGCCCGTCTCCGCCACCGTCATTCGTGAACGTGCTCGCTCGTTGCGCGCGCTCGCGCAGAGGAAATCGTCTGAATTTCGCGCTTCGCAAGCGGGCCGCACTTTCCGGGCTCTCACACTTGCCGGCGGAGGCGACACGTGGACTCCAGCGATGACTGCAAATTATCTCAAAGTTCGAATTCCCGGCCGCTGGTCCGCCAATCAATGGCACGAAACATGCGTGTCTTCTGATGAAACTTCAGTGGCAGTCCTCGACGCCGTTAGTTTTCAAAAATAACTTCCGCAAGAGCCAGATTTCCGCTATGCGTAATGGTGAGCGAGATGTTGTTCACGCCCAAATCTTCAGCGATCCGTTTCGCGGCGCCGCTCAGATTCAGCGATGGCTTCCCGCTGGGCTCTCGTATTACTTCGATATCGCGCCACCGAACGCCCCGTCGCCAGCCGGTCCCCAAAGCCTTCATCGTTGCCTCTTTCGCCGCGAAGCGCCCCGCGTAGCGCTCGAATTTATTTCGGTAGCTTTCGCAGTGCGCCACTTCGCTAGAAGTGTACAAGCGCTCGAGAATGGGCGCGCCATGCCGCACGATGGCCGCCTCGATCCTGTCAATTTCCGCGATATCCAATCCCAGCCCGACTATCAATTTGTCCTTTCGCCACATGGCGGACAGCCACAACGAAACGTGATTACGTCCGAGCCTGCACGAATTCGCAATTATACCTATAATTGATTTGGCGCCGGAGCATCACGCGCACCCGAGGCGAGCGGAGTGAATTCCGTAGCTACAAAGAGAAAAACTTTGCCGCGTAAGCGCTTGCAGAGAATCCCTCAATGGCGTCAGCGGCAAGCAGGTGGCTTGCGAATCCTGGAAGCTCCGCAATTCGCGCAACTCAACTGGCTCGTTCACGGATTCAGCACGCGGCCTGGCGGCGCGAGCGAATTGGAAAGCGATCACGACGGCCGCAAGGAAACCGAAAAGGTTTTGAATCTTGGTTTCACCGAATGGGATACTCGCGAGCGCGTTCTAGAGAATCGCCATAATTTTTTTGCGGCCCTGAACGCGGGTGACATGTGCCAAATAGGCATGCGTCAAATTCATTCGGACATCGTTCGTGTCGCGAATTCCGCGGATGCCGAACCGTCGGTGCAAACCGCTAAGGCAGATGCTTTGATTACGAACGAGCCCGGGCTTCTGCTGACGGTGCAGGTGGCTGATTG
>PKWH01000089.1:0-3977 GCA_003131985.1 Acidobacteriota bacterium
TTTTTTATTGCGCCACCGCGCAGCTTATCTGGATGCTCGCCCCCAGCGCGCCTCTCCCGCAATCGCCCTTGCGCGCGCTCGAGCCTTTCCGCATCGCCAATCGTTACGGCCTTTTCGCCGTAATGACTCACGGCCGTTACGAAATCGAATTCCAAGGTTCGCAGGACGGAAAGACTTGGACCCCTTATCCCTTCCGCTATAAGCCGCAAGACATCCACGAAGCCCCAGGAATTTACGCGCCCTACCAGCCTCGCTTCGAGTGGAATTTGTGGTTCGCGTCGCTCGGCCCCTGGCGGGAATCCCGTTTCGTAGTTTGGACTGAAGAGCGCCTGATCAAAAACGATGAAGACGTACTCGAGCTATTCGCCAAAAACCCCTTCGCCGGCGCACCGCCGCGCCAGGTCCGCTCCGTGATCTACCAATACTGGTTCACCGACCTCCGCACCAAACGCGCCACCGGCAATTGGTGGCGCCGCGAGCTCCTAGGCGAATACGCCCCCGCCCTAGAGCGCATGCCCGACGGCAAAATCGCCATCCTCGATCTCCCCACCGCCGAACCGCAGGAGCCTTAACTTCCGAATGCGCTCGCGGTCCCGGCCCACTTGAACTCGCTCAATTCAAATCCGTAGGGGCGCAGCATGCTGTGCCCGCTGACGCGCGGCCTGGCATGAACCGACACGCCCAGCCTTATTTCGAAGCTACAAGTTTCTTCTGGAATTTCGCTTCGTCCAAAGTTATGTCACCCTGAACGAATGCGGAAATGTTCGTTCCTTTGGGAATCGTGACGTCTTTCCCGTGCATGAGAAGGAAAAGCGGCGCAGCGGGCCAGACCACTAGCGATGTCACAACCATCGCGCCCACCATCGCACCTGTATGCGTTCCGCCGCGAGCATCTTTCACCGCCCGCAGCAGTACCTTCTGCCCGTCAGCAAGACGGACCTTATCAATATTCATGTCTAGCTTTCCGGCTCGACCCATGCGCTTCTTGTGCTCGGCGTCCGTGACAGTGGCCCACGCTGTTGACCCGTGCGGGATCACAAGCAATCCGTCTACAACAACGTCGTCCACAACTTCAAACTCAACCGTCTGCCCCGTGACCGCGTCCGCGGAGGAAAGATTTTCGGAGAGCACGAGATGAACAGGCGTTCCGTCTTGCAACAGAAATGCTTTCGATGGGTTCTGTTCAACTTGCGGGCCGTCAGCCGGAGCCGCGGTGGAAGTTTCCGGAGCGGACGCGGCAGCAGGAGTCACAACGTCGTGTTTTGATTCGGCTGTCGCTGTCTGCTGAATGGGGCGGCACGCTTGAGGACCAAACACCGTTTCGCCCTGATAAACGAAGCCTCCCGATTCAGAAACATTCCTGCACATCCACTTCGCCGGGTCCGGGTTTTGCGCGCAAGTCACCGTCGCGCAGGCCAAAAGAGACAAAACCGCCATAGCTAGCTTCATTTTTCCCCTCGAAATTTAATGGGTTACGATTTTTGCGTACGATCTACGATGTCAACACTGAGGAGAGACCGCTATAGTACTTTTGCTAGTTCGTTAATAGCCGAAACGCTCAAGTTTTCTGCCGAAAGGGGCCGTCAAATCTGGAGGGGCACAGCATGCTGTGCTCGATGCTGCACCGCCTCGCGTGAACGTATACGCCCAGCCCATCCGATTGAACGCGCGCACTTTATCGCCCACTCATAAGTTCCGAAATCTCCGCAAACGACGCCGCATCATCCCCAAACGTAAACGTCCCTTTCTCCGCGATCTCGCGCGCCCCTCGCAAAAACGCTCCAAACGCCGCGCGTGTCAACGCCGATCCAACGCTGATCCGTCGCACCCCCGCCGCCGCGAGGTTCGCAACCGTTAGCCCGCTACCCTTTCCGCCCGCCAACACGTTAACCGCACGCGGCGCCACCGCCGCACAAACCGCGCGAATGGCCTCCAGATTCGGCAACCCTGGCGCAAAAAGCACATCCGCCCCCGCCTCTGCATAAGCTTCCAACCGCCGTACCGTGTCTTTCAAATCCGCGCGCCCGTGCAGAAAATTCTCCGCCCGTCCCACCACCACAAACGGAAACGGCAACGCCCGAGCCGCCGCCACAGCCGCCGCAACACGCTCCACAGCTAGAACGTGATCGTAAATCGGACGATTCGGATCGCCGCTAGCATCCTCCACCGATCCGCCAACCAGTCCCACCGCCGCCGCCTTGCGAATCGTCTCCGCCACAATCTCCGGCTCGTCTCCAAAACACTTCTCCAGATCCGCAGACACCGGCAAATCGCTCGCCTCCACAATCTCTCGCGCATGCTCCAGCGTCTCTTCGCTGCTCACCAACCCCGCGCCGTCCCGCCGTCCTAGAGAGAACGCCACACCCGCGCTAGTCGTAGCCAGCGCCTTGAACCCAAGCGAAGTCAAAATCCTCGCCGTCCCCGCATTCGACGGGTTCGGAATCACGAACGTCCCAGGTCCCTCATGCAGCGCACGAAACCGCTTCCCTTTCTCCGCTTGGCTAATGGCCATCTCTCTCCTCCTTTCCGACGAACATCATACCTCTCGTTCGCCTCTGATTTAATCCGTCATCCTGACAGAGGCCGCCTTTTGGCCGACGAGGCTCGCCCACCGAAGGTGGGATCTGCACCCGTCTTATGCAACGACATCGAATTAGAGAACTGAGTAGTGAACTATCGGCGTGGTACCATCCCGCAGGTGGCCCATGAAACCGGTCCCCAACAAGTGCGCCTGGTCTAGCCGATTCAATCGTGTCCGGCAGCTAATCTGCTGGTCGTCTGTCTTAGCCGTTTCTGGGGTAGTCGGCCTCCAGGGAGTGGCTGCCCGCAACGCAGGCAAACTTAACATCGCATCGCAAACGATCGCCGCGGAAGCTCGGCCAGGGGAATCGGTTCAGGCCGAGCTAGTTCGACTCCAACAACAGACGGGGCTGAGTTTGGCTTCATTCGGATTCGGGCTCAACGTTGTCCTGTTTGACAAACGCACGCTGGTTCAGGTTCCCATATCAACCGGCTTAGCACTGGTGCGAGGAACCATTTCGCGCGACGGCACCGAGATCATAGTCAGCCGCGTCCGCTCAAGTGCATCAGATTCCCTTGAACTTCTTAGGACAGATGGGAGCGATTCGCGGAAATTACCATTCACATATGTCGGTAGTATGATGAGCCCCGTTCAGTCGCTTTGCTGGTCTTATGACAAATCCAGATTAGCCGTGGCTGTCCACCGGGGTTCCCCGGAGGTGAAATTAGAAATCTTGAATTTGGGCTCAGGCGTTGATCAGACAGTTGCCCCAAGTGTGAAAGAGCTGACATCGCAATGCTGGTCGTCTGACGATAAAAAGGTTGTCTACGAAGCGGGCGATGGCGTGCGGATCTATGAGTTTGGAAACGACAAGTCCTCAACCCTCCTTGCCCCTGGGGGAAAGCGTCCAACGTGGTCACCCGACGGAAACTGGATCGCGTTCCGTGACGTTGATACGTTCTACGAAATCCGTCCCGACGGACAAGACAAGAGGAAACTGCTCCGTAGCAAAGACGTGTACAGCCCTCTCTGGTGGTCGCCGGATTCGCGCTTCGTAGCCTACATAGCTACGGCACCCTTCGCAATCGACGACTTGTACCGGCTCCGTGCCAGGAGACTGGTTGACGAATCCGAAGACTGGATAGCTGAGGGCCAAATCTCCGGCAACTACCAATGGCTAGTCAGTCCGCAGTTAGTGAAGCAAGCCGGTTCCCAGACGAAANNTGCTAGCGTCGGTCGTGATTAAAATAGAATATTGTCGAACGCTTCATCAAGACTCAGTAGGGATACTCCGCCAGCGCACGATCCCGAGCTTCCCGGCTACAAAAAAACTCTCAATTTCGAGCTTCGCGGCCGCATTTCTAACCGGTTCTGGCCTACAAACAGAAATGGCTGTAACTCACTCAAAACAAAGGACCGGAGCATTTCTAACCGGTTCTAGAATTGCATGTCAGCC
>PKWH01000089.1:4039-4517 GCA_003131985.1 Acidobacteriota bacterium
ATCACGGCCGCCGCTTCCTCCCTCGCGTCCTCCACCGCCTCACGAAGAGCGGCGATGTGGAAGAAACGCGCGGCAATCGTTACAAATTGCCCGGCGCAAAAGAAACGCAGAAAGCCGCGACAAAGCGGAAAGACCGCGAATCGGCTTCCGCGAAGACTGCCGCGCAAGGTCGCTCAGAAAATCAGCAGCCAGCTTCTGCCCCGCCGTCGAAACGCGGCCACGATCCAAATCTCATCCCCGGCAGAATTGTTGCGCACCGTGAGGGTTACGGTTTTCTGGTCCCTGATTCTCCGATCCGCGGAATCGACGGCGATCTTTTCATTGGTCGCGACAATTTAGGCGACGCGATGAACGGCGATCGCGTGCTCGGCCGTGTCGAACGCCGCCGCCCTGACGGCCGCGCCGAAGGCCGCGTGGTCCAGATTGTCGAACGCCAACACCCCACGCTCGTCGGCCTCTTCCGCTACGGCGCGCAAGG
>PKWH01000089.1:4523-4847 GCA_003131985.1 Acidobacteriota bacterium
GCGCTATCCCAAAGGTGGCCTCGCGCCTGTCGGACGCGTCTTGGAAATTCTCGGCCGCCCGGGCGAAATCGGCGTGGACGTCGAAATCATTATTCGCAAGCATCATTTGCCCCACATTTTCCCCGACGAAGTCCTGGCTGAAGCGCGAAACGAGAAACAGGAAGTCGCAAAGTCCGAGCTGGCGGGGCGCCGCGATTTCCGCGATCTCGCTATCGTCACCATTGACGGCGAAACCGCGCGCGATTTCGACGATGCCGTCCGAGTGGCTCCGCTGCCCGATGGGCACTTTGAGCTTCAGGTACACATCGCCGACGTCGCGCATTA
>PKWH01000325.1 GCA_003131985.1 Acidobacteriota bacterium
GGCACGCGCGCGAGGTCGATTTCAATTCCCAAGCCGCCGCGCGAAGCCATTTCCGAGCTGGAGCTGGTGAGGCCGGCGGCACCCATGTCTTGAATCGCAACCACCGCTCCAGTATGCATGGCCTCCAAGCAGGCTTCGAGCAGAAGTTTTTCCAGGAAGGGATCGCCCACTTGCACGTTGGGGCGTTTTTGCTGCGACTCTTCGCTGAATTCCGCGGAAGCCAGCAGCGATGCGCCGTGAATTCCGTCGCGTCCTGTTTTCGCGCCAGCATAGATCACAGGATTGCCCACGCCGCGGGCTCGGGCGAAAAATAAATCTTCGCGCCGCGCGATACCGAGCGCCAGCGCGTTCACCAGAGGATTATTCGAGTAGCACGGCTCGAAGACCACTTCGCCGCCCACGGTGGGAACTCCGAAACAATTTCCATAAAATCCTACGCCGCGAATCACGCCGTCCAGAATGCGGCGATTGCGCGCGATTTCTTCGGCGGTTGTGTTTCCAGCGCCCGGGCCGGCCGTGATTGGACCGAAGCGCAGCGAATCCAATACAGCAATCGGCCGCGCGCCCATGGTGAAAATATCGCGCAAGATACCGCCCACGCCGGTAGCCGCGCCCTGAAACGGTTCGACGAAGCTGGGGTGATTGTGTGATTCGATCTTGAAGACGGCGCAGAGGCCGTCGCCGATGTCCACCACCCCGGCATTTTCTCCAGGTCCTTGCACCACATATTTCCCCTCGGTGGGAAGGCGCTTCAGATGGATGCGGCTGGATTTATAGGAGCAGTGCTCGCTCCACATCACGCTGAAGATGCCGAGCTCGGTGAAGCTGGGGTCACGTCCCAGGATTTTCCGGACGCGCGCGTATTCATCGGGTGTAAGCCCATGCTCGGACGCAATTTGCGGCGTGACTTTGATTTCAGTGTCGATCATTTTGCGATTTGTGAACCACAATTGCCCGTTTCTGAACGGATTGTCCCAGCAAATTAATCTTCGAGCAAGAGGTTGAAATCCGAGCCGCATGGACGAACGGAGAATCACGATCAGTGAAAAGATTAGCGCGTGTCACGCGGGAACGGACGCGCTGCGCGCGAGGCTCGCGACCATCGAGCGGAAAATGACGAGGCCGTCGGCGGAACCGAGCGGAAATTCTACAGCCCGTTCCGGGTGGGGCATCAAGCCGACCACGTTGCGCTCACGATTGCAGATTCCGGCGATGGCGCCTAGCGAGCCGTTGGGATTTGCCTCGCGATCGTTTTCAGCAGCGTCGTGTCCCTCGGGTGTGATGTAACGAAAAACAATCTGGTCGTTGCGTTCGAGTTCGGCGAGTGTGGAGGGCTCGCAAAAATAATTCCCATCATTATGCGCGATCGGACACTTCAAGACTTGCCCGCGCTGCGCCGCGCATGTAAAGGGCGTGTCCGTGGATTCCACGCGGATATGAACCTGGCGGCAAAGATACCGCAGGCCCTTGTTGCGCATCATCGCGCCGGGCAGAAGTCCGGCTTCGAGGAGAATCTGAAAACCGTTGCAAATGCCGAGAACCAAGCCGCCGGAATGCGCAAACCGATCGACTGCTTTCATTACGGGAGAAAAACGCGCGATCGCCCCGGTGCGAAGATAATCGCCGTAGGCAAAGCCGCCCGGCAGAATAATAGCGTCGAAGCCCGAAACTTTTTCGGATTGGTGCCAGATAAATTCAACCGGCTGGCCGATGACCGAGCCGACAGCGTGGTAGGCGTCGTCGTCGCAATTAGAACCGGGAAATTGGACCACGCCGAATTTCATACAGCAATTCTACCACATTTGAAACCAGCGACTTTCGAGTTGGGCGCACAAATTCAAGGCGGTTCTCTCGTCCGTGGTTCGAGTTGCAAATGTTATGGACAGCCCGTGCTATAGCGGGCACAGCATGCTGTTCCCTACCGAAAACAAAATGCTGCCCGGATCGAAGCGGTGTCGAGCTACTTTATCGTCGGCGAGACTTTGACTTTGCGCGTCGGCGGGGTTTGCTGCGCCGGGATGACTTGCGGCCGCGCTTGGAGGGTTTTGCTTTTGCGATGCGGGCCAATTCTTTACGGCGTGCAGCGGCCCATCCGGGCTTGTTGACTTGACGCCCGCGTGCGAGGGCCAGCGCATCAGCGGGAACATTTTCAGTGATGGTAGAGCCGGCGGCAACATACGCGCCGCGCCCCACCCGCACGGGCGCTACAAGAGCGGTATCGCTACCGATGAAAACTCCCTCGCCTATCGTCGTGGGGTACTTCGCAAAGCCATCATAGTTGCACGTAATCGTTCCCGCTCCGATGTTCGAATCGCGCCCGATCGACGCGTCGCCGATGTAACTTAAGTGCGGCACCTTCGCGCCCTCATGAACAACGGACTTCTTAATCTCTACGAACCCTCCCACATGTGCGCCCTTGCGAATATCCGAGCCGGGCCGCAAATGAGAAAACGGCCCGATTTTAGCTTCGGGCCAAACGCGGCTGGAATCCAGAATGGAGTGCGGGCCGATGACAGCATCGTCTTCAACGCGTGTATCGCGAAGAATGCTGCCGGTTTGAATTTTGCAGCGCGCGCCGATGCGTGTTTTGCCGAGGAGCTGGACGCCAGGCTCAACGAGCGTATCTGGGCCGGCGGTGACTTCCGGATCGATGACCACTGTCTCCGGAAGATAAATCGTGACGCCGGAGTCCATCAATTCGGCAGACTTGCGCGCGCGGAAAATGCGGTCCACATCGGCGAGCGCAACGCGCGTATTGCATCCGAGAATTTCCCGGGGATCAGGCGCGACGTGCGCGAGGACGCGTTCATTGCGCTGGCGTAGAAGTCCGATCACGTCGGTGAGATAAAGTTCGCGATGAGCATTTTCCGGGCGGAGAGCCTGCAAGCACGGCCATAATTTTGTGAGTGTGAAGCAATAAATGCTGGAGTTCACTTCGCGAATGGCACGCTGCTCCGGCGTGGCGCTTTTTTCCTCGACGATAGCTTGCACGCGGCCTTCGGAATCGCGCAGGATTCGCCCGTAATCCGTCGGATCGTCGAGTTCGGCGGTGAGGATCGTTGCGGCCGCTTCGCCGCGGCGATGCGTGTCGAGCAGCGCCGCAAGAGTTTCGGTGCGAAGGAGCGGCGCATCGCCCGGTACGACAAGTGCAATCTTCGCGCTTCTGCGTATGGCGCGTCTTGCGATCTGCATAGCATGGCCTGTGCCGCGCTGCGGCTGCTGCAGAACAACTTGCGAGCCAAGCTCGGTGACGACGGCGCTAACTTCCTCCGCTTGGTGTCCGACGACAACGAGCAACTGCGCTGGTTTNNGCCAGATCGGAATGCATACGCGTCCCTTTGCCGGCCGCTAACAACACGATTGAGGTATCTTTAGCGATCATTTTCAACGGATTGTCGCTTCTCGTCGGCGCCTTGGCAATCGAAACAGGCGAAAACGCATCAAGACGACGCCGGGACCGAATCGGAAACATCAACAGTTTCCGGCGAAGAAGCTGAGGCTTGCCATTCGGTGGTTTCAGTCCATAGGCTGCGGTCGGCTAGCAGACGGGTGACGA
>PKWH01000212.1 GCA_003131985.1 Acidobacteriota bacterium
TCGAGCCCGCACGGGCCTACCAACTCCTCATGGCATGGCTCTACATTCTGCAAAGCCAATCGACGAGCCGCTACTACGTTGGTTCGACCAATGATCTCGATCTACGCTCAGGGAACACAATCGCGCCCATTCTCTGGCAACGCGCGGGCGTCGAGCCCACACGGGCAAGCGCGGCATCCTGTCAGAGCGTTAGCAGCTAAATTTGAATTATTTCTTTGGGGCGGATGATAGATAAGTCTTGCACTGTTGTCCGACGATGTCGAGCAGGTTGCCCATTGCGAGGTTCACATCGATCAGGTGCAGGCCCCAATCGGCGAGAACCTGCCCGCCGACCACTACATCGCCCTTAATGTCACTGACGCGCGGACCTGCAGGGTCACCGTGCACGGTGATGGCGAGATAGGAACCGCTGTCGTTAGCTATACACTCGGCGGTCAGCATGCCCGGCACGCTTACGAAGGGAGTGGTAATGGGCGGCCCATCCTTAACCCAAGGGCCGGGCGCCGCCTCTGCAGCAGTCACGATGCCGCTACCGTTCGTTCTTAGATAAGCGTGGAGCTCACCGCTGCCCCCTCCGAGCGCTGCCGGATTCGTGCATGCGGACATCATGCCCTCGCCGGTCACTTTGCCGAAGTGGGAGTTGGCCGGGGGCGGAGAAGTTGCGCGAAACGATGCGTATGTAATCACACATCCCATTTGAGTGGCTGCATGGCAGAGCGGCATATGCTGGAAAGCGCCGCCCACATCTTTGCCCTTAGGCACGGGCAGGCTGGTTCCGAGCAGCAACGAGGAAATGATGCGCGTTTGCACAGGCTTGCCGTCAATTTCATTCTTGATGAGCTGGGTGAGCACGCTGGAACCCTGTGAGTGTCCGATCAGCACGACACCGCGTCCGTGATTGTCATGCTCCAGGTAATAGTTCCAAGCATCGAGCACATCGTTGTACGCCAGCGCGCGATCCACGGGAATGGGCGACCCGGTGAGTGCGGCCCGCAACGCGGTCAGGGTGACCTGGCGGTACAGGGGCGCATAGACCCTGCACTTGGAAGCGAAGCGGGCAAACTGCACGCGCGCGACTGCCTTTTCTTCCGGACCGAGTGTCATAGTGCTGTTGCCGCCGGGATCGTTCGAGACCGTGGGATAGACGTAGAAACAGTCGATCTCCGCGTTGGGATTGGCGGCCCAGTCTTCGTGTGTCAGCTTGCCGTCGGCGGAAATGACGGTGGTGGACAGGTCCGTGGCACACGCGTCCTCACGGCCCGGACGGCAAAGCCAGTCGTTCCCGTTGCTGTAATCATTCTTTGCAACGGGCGCGGGCTTGGCTGAATCCTGCGTTGGCGTTGGCGTCGCGGTTGTGGTTTGTGCGAAGGTCGCGCTTCCGCAGGCACACAGCAGAGTCAAAGCAGTGATAAGGCGTCGCATTATAGTTTTCCCCTTTTTCAGACGGGGAATATCCTATCGGGTACCATCGTATTTGTCTTTCGATATGTTATGCCGTTTTGACTAAACGAAAGCAAATCAATAAGGAGGTAAATTGGCGGGAAGCCACACAGGAGTCTAACTGCATTGACACAGTGCAGATCTGTCGTTCGAGCCCGTACGAGCCCATTATATTTTTGGCGAGTTACCACGTTGACTTCCTTACCATTCGCTGCGAAAGATCGGCTCACTTTGATCGTTCGAGGCTGTATTCTTTTATCAGCACGAGAACTAAACGCCATCGCCGAAGCGACATGAGACCATACTCGATCCAGTAGTTGGAGAACTGTGAATGACAAACGATCGGGCTCTGTGGGCTGGTTTTATGAAGTCCGCAGAAATGTTCACTGGCCGCCCTGCGGTAGTCGCGGAAGGGAAAACTCTCACATACGAAGAACTGCGTGAGAGGGCTTGTCGTATAGCGGCTACGATTCAAGCGTATCAGGATGCCTCGGCCACTCCTCTCACGGCAGTTTTTGCATACCGCAGCCCGACTGCGTTCGC
Source organism: Acidobacteriota bacterium (assembly GCA_003131985.1). Classification (GTDB taxonomy): domain Bacteria; phylum Acidobacteriota; class Terriglobia; order Acidiferrales; family UBA7541; genus Palsa-295. The sequence goes on from PKWH01000212.1 coordinate 1,984, forward strand.
GGGAGTTTTGGGATCGTTGCTAGCCGGGAATGGCTATGTTCCTTTGAACCGTACGTTTCCGGTGGATCGAACGCAGGTGATGTTTGCCCGGTCGGAGTGCGACGCGATCGTTGTGGATGCCGGGTCGCTGCCTCAGTTAGATAAACTTCTCGAAGAGTCTCAAAAGTCGTTGCGGATTTTGTTGCCTGATGTTCAGAGTGTCGAAACGCTCCGGAAACAATGGCCGAGGCATACTTTTGCGGGTTCGAATGACTTGGCTGCCTCGAGCGATTGGCGAGAACCCGAGGCGCGACCGAACGCGATAGCGTACCTGCTTTTTACTTCGGGCAGCACCGGAATTCCCAAAGGAGTGATGGTAGCTCAGCGGAATGTGACTGCCTTTCTGGACTACATGGTGGAGCGCTACGGGATAACGGAAAAAGACCGGCTGTCGCAGATGTTCGATATGACATTTGATCTGTCGGTGTTTGACATGTTTGTAGCTTGGGAGCGCGGCGCGTGCGTTTGCTGTCCTTCTCAAAAAGCGTTGATCAAGCCCGGGAGCTTTGTTCAGGAGATGGAACTGACGGTTTGGTTTTCCGTGCCGTCCACTGCGATTTTTATGAAGCAATTGGGAATGTTGAAGCCGGGCCGATATCCTACGCTAAGATTTAGTTTGTTCTGCGGTGAACCGCTGCCCGTATCGTCGGCTTCGGCTTGGTTGGAGGCCGCTCCCAACTCCATTCTTGAAAATTTGTACGGACCCACCGAATTGACGATCGCTTGCACTCTGTACCGCTGGGATCCGGTCACGTCTCCCGACGAATCGGAGCTGGGAATTGTCCCAATCGGATATCCGTACCCGGGAATGGGTGTTTTGGTAGCGGATGAGACTTTGAGGGAAGTAGGTCGCGGAGAGGAGGGAGAGTTATTGATGAATGGGCCGCAGATGTCCCTCGGATACTGGAAGGACTCCGAAAAAACAGCGGCGGCCTTTGTTGTTCCTCCGAGCAAGAAAGACGTCTATTACCGAACGGGAGACCGTGTCCGTCGTCCTCTTGGAAACGGCCCGCTAACCCATCTTGGACGGATTGATTTTCAGGTTAAAATACTGGGTCACCGCGTGGAATTGGGAGAGATTGAGGCGGCGGTTCGCAAAGCTTGCGGCTCGGACGGCGTACTGGCGATTGGTTGGCCAGCGACACCTAGCGGTTATGGAGGTGTCGAGGTGTTCATCGAAGGTGAATCAAAGGACTTGGACGGGCTTCGCAGCACCGTCGCGTCCGGACTCCCGGACTATATGGTTCCCAGGAGATTTCATTTCATGGGTAAATTGCCCCGTAACGTAAATAACAAGTTCGACCGTAAAGCCGTGATTCACTTGTTGGAAGAGGGTCTATGAGCGCGGCAAGTCCGGGTGATGTCCGAATTTTCCTCACAGGTTTCATACAAAGGCGGCTGGCGGCGCAAGGACAAGACCCGCTTAACGAACTTTCTGACGACTGCGACCTGCTGCTATCGGGAGTGATCGATTCGCTGGGGCTGCTGGAACTGGTGACTGCAGTGAACGAACACTACGGCCGGGAAATCGATTTTGAGGATCTGGATCCCGATCAAATGACTATAGTTGGCCCGTTTTGCGATTTTGTGGCAGACCGGATGGGCAGGGCATAGGTGAGCAATTGAACGCCCTTGACCCAGAAACAGGCCCAGTGCCTCCTCGATTCAGCATCATCATCACGTTTTATAATCAGCGGAACTTCATAAAGGATGCGCTGGATTCCGCGCTCGCGCAGCAGAACGCAAAATTTGAAGTCATAGTAGTAGATGACGCTTCCACCGACGGCAGCCAGGAGATTCTGGAGCAGTACAGTGACGAAATTCGGTTGGTTTATCTCGAAACCAATCAAGGTGCCTGTGCGGCTCGCGACCGTGGCGCCTCACTCGCAACCGGCGAGTACCTCGTATTTCTAGACGGCGATGACGCTTTTCTGCCTTGGGCTTTGGACGTGTACGAGCGCATCGTGCAGGCCAAGAGTCCCAAAATAATTCTTGGCACTATGTTATGGTTTAAGGGAGCATTGCCCGCCGTTCACCTGGAAGATGCGCCACAGGAAATCACAGTCGTCGATTATAGCGATTACCTGCGAAGGGATCGACCATTCGGAAACAGTGCCAGCGCACTCGTAGTCGCCCGCGAGGCATTTGAGGGTGTAAATGGATGGTTGACCTCTGTTTTCCCGATGGAGGATCAAGATCTTGCGCTCAGGTTGGGAGCTTCCGGCCGGACGATTCAGATTCTAGCGCCTTCAACCATCCTCCATCGAGCTCATGCTGACAATACAATCAACAACGTGACGGCATGCATCACCGGAGTCGACAACTTGCTCCGACAAGAACGGTTGGGTCATTATCCTGGCGGTGCGCGTCGCAGCCTTGAGCGGCGTGCACTAATCGGAGGAGTGGTATTCCACTGGATGCAGAGGGCCGCCAAAGGTGGGATGTATGTCGGTGCGATTAAGCTCTTAGCCCGCGGTTGGCCATCGATTTCGGCTGCTCTCGCCCGGAGACTTGCCGTAACACTGAATGGTCGACAACCCCACGAAACGCTTCAGCTGTAGAAAACGAGTGCCGGACTGCCGGAACTGGCCCTTCAAGTATGGCAACATCGCTTTCAACTTCAGAGTTGGCAGCCTCGCGGTATAACTCCCATTCCGACATGAATCCCGGATCGTCACTCGCGACTCCTCCGAGCCGGTTCTAGTACCACACGGCCCCGATATTGTGCCGTTTTTTCTATTTCGAGCAATCGCGTCCCTAAGCTAGAATTGGTGCTCATCGAAACCATGGAGTCTGACCTGGCAGGCGTTCCCACACTCGGAAATCCACAACGTCTCTCGATTCAAGACTTCCGAGGCGATTTTGAGGACGTTGCCAAGCTGATTCAGCAGTCGTGGGCCGAAAACAACCAGCAGCATCTGCTCTACTCCGCTGATTTCATAGCCTCGTGTTTTGAATATCCCGAGTCCAGCTTTTCGCTGGCTCCCACTCTCTATGATGGTGTCAAGCCTATCGCCTTTATAGCAGGGTTCCCGCGCCGATTTCGCTTCAAAGGACGCGAGTTGCGGGTAATCCTATGCACTTTTCTCGCGGTCTCCAACGAACATAAGAAAGCGGGGTATGGCGTAATTCTATGGAATGAGCTCGTTAAGAGGGCGCAAGCTGCGGGCTTTGACGGCATGGTGAACTATTGCGTCGATGGTGAGCCCATGAACGGAATGATTCTGGGCTGCTGCCGCGCAATGAAGCTTCCCACGGAACGTATTTTCTCCGTCCTCTACCAAATGCGACTACTCCACCCGAAGCCGGCGTCTCAGTTGGAATTCAAGCTGGAATCGGAATGTGTGGGTGCTTTATTGCAAGCGGGCGCGGTGGTCGCAGACCATGCACCCCTAGCCCGCATCTGGAGTGAGAAGGAAGCCGAGTGGCAATGTCGCCGTCATGGTGGCGTTGTCGCGCGACACGGCTCGGGGACCAGACAAGCCGTTCTCACTGGCTACGTGATGGAGATTGCCAACTCTCAACGGACAAAATGCTTGATCATCGAAGATGTGCTGTGGGGAACGCTTGAACAACAGGAGCGGCTGGTACTGGTCCGGAAGTTACTGGATCAGGCTGCTGCAGCAGGCGCACAGATGGCGATCGTTCCATCTTTGGGATACGCCGACATGGAGCCCTTCAGTGCAGCGCGATTCCGCCGGACTCCGCGCGTATTGCAGGCATATCTTACGGTATTTAAAGGGGACCCGCCGCCCGAGGCGGTTTCCGCCATGTATCTAGATGTTTTCTAAGTAGTTTCCTTCCGCGAGGGCCGGGCCTTTTGCCAAACGCCGCTATGTTAGACTTTTGAGGGCCGAGGTAGTCGGCTTTCTAATCCTGTTCTCGCTAGCTCGGAGCCAGCGCGCTGGATGCTGACAATTTATTGGTGTGGATCCCGTGAACCTAGTCGAAGCACTAGAGATTTTCAAACGAGCCCTTCCGGAGGACGCGCATCCGCTTCGGACGTTTTTAGCCTGCGGCTTTACTCCGTTGCACCTCCAGACTTTCCTAGCGGCTCATTTGCGAAAACGTTTACCTAAACAACGCGCCGAAGTGAAAACCGGTCTGTTTGGGGATCTTGCGGGAAGCATCGAGCGCCTTCAGCCGTCGGAATGCGACATTCTGGCCGTTGTAATCGAGTGGCAAGACCTTGATCCTCGCCTGGGCATTCGAAGCTTGGGCGGTTGGCGCACGACAGACTTGCCGGACATCGTGAAGTCTGCAAACCAGGCCGCGGCTCGTCTGGAGCAAGCCCTAAGGCGAACGTCGGAATTCATCTCGGTGTGTGTTTGCTTGCCGACACTTCCGCTGCCGCCTCTTTTTACAACGCCGACTAGACAGGCAGGTGCCTACGAGCTCCAACTGCGGCAACTGGTGGCCTCGTTTGCCGCGTCAATCTCCAGCGAATCGTCCATACGCGTCCTTAATACCCAGCGCCTCGATGAACTCTCCCCTGCGCAGGCGCGTCTCGATGTGCAATCGGATTTGATGGCCGGCTTTCCGTACAAACTGCCCCATGCCTCCGCCATTGCCGAGCTACTGGCCGCCTTGATACAAAATCCCACTCCCAAGAAGGGATTGATCACAGATTTGGACAACACGCTATGGGCGGGAATCTTGGGTGAGGTTGGCGCGGAAGGAATTTCTTGGGACCTCGATCAACACACACATATGCATGGCCTCTATCAGCAATTTCTTGGCTCCCTCGCGAGTGCGGGAGTTTTGATCGCCGTCGCCAGCAAAAACGATCTCGCACTGGTAGAAGAGGCCTTCGAACGAAAAGATTTAATTCTCTCCAAAGAGAGTGTGTATCCGTTTGAAGTCCATTGGTCTCGAAAATCGGAGTCAGTTCAGCGCATTTTGAAGACGTGGAACATCGGACCCGAAGCTGTCGTTTTCATTGACGATAGCCCGATGGAAGTTGCAGAGGTGAAAGCTGCATTCCCCGAGACGGAATGCATCGTTTTTCCGACCAATGATTACCAGGCAATTTGGGATTTGTTGAAACGCATGCGGAATCTTTTCGGGAAAAGCGTGATTTCCGAAGAGGATTCGATTCGGCTGAAAAGCATACGCGGTGCAGGTGTCTTGCGCGAGTCTTTGGATGCTACCGGGGGTTCGTTGGATGATTTCCTTCAGAGTGCGGACGCCTCGATTCGATTCACTTTCGCGGAACAAGCTGCAGATAATCGGGCTTTCGAGTTGATTAATAAAACCAACCAATTTAACCTGAACGGCAAGCGATTGACCGAGGCGGCCTGGAAAACTTATCTGAACGATCCGGCAACTTTTGTGATGGCTGCAAGCTACGAGGACAAGTTTGGGCCACTGGGAAAGATTGTAGTTCTACTGGGCAGGATTCAGAGAAAGTCGCTCCGAATCGATTCCTGGGTGATGAGTTGTCGGGCCTTTTCGCGTCGCATCGAATATCAATCCCTAAAGCAACTCTTCGAGAAGTTCGATGCTGAAGAAATTAGTTTTGATTATCAGGCGACGCCCCGGAATGGACCACTGCAGGAGTTCTTTACCGAATTGCTAGGCTCTCCTCTGACCGCTGACATGCGGCTTTCAAGAGCCGCCTTTTCGGAGAAGTCTCCGTCTTTATTCCACCGCGTGGAGGAGGCAGTGAATGGATGAGATGGAGACTCGTCTGGTCAGGTGTTTTTCGTCCGTATTTCCGGATCTGACTGCGGAACAGATTCGTAGCGCCAGCATGGATTCAGTGCCAGCGTGGGATTCTTTGGCCGCTGTCACGCTCGTGGCAGTCCTTCAGGAAGAGTTTGGGTTGCAGATCAATCTCATGGACTTGCCGGAGTTAGTGTCTTTTGTTGCGGTACAAAATTATGTTCGCAAACACAAAGCCGTTAGCTAATTGAGTGCCGCGAATTGAAACGCAAACGAGAAAACACTTGAAAGAGAGCACAGTCCGAGGCCTGATAAACCGCCTCTTTCAGAACCTTGCGAGAATTTTGCCGGGTGCTCAGACACTAAGGGTGAAGTTGCACCGCGCTCGCGGAGTTCATATTGGAAAAGACGTTTGGATCGGTTATGACGTGATACTCGACACTTCGCGTCCTCATCTTATTACGATTGGCGATCGTGCGTCGGTCGGTATACGTGCGACGGTGATTGCGCATTTCAAGGAAACCCAGGGTGTAACTATTGAGGAAGATGCCTTCATCGGCCCTGGGGTGATCATACTCCCGAACGTAATAATCGGTCGTGGTGCTGTGGTCACTGCCGGGAGTGTCGTCACGAAGTCCGTGCCGCCGATGACCGTGGTCCAGGGTAACCCCGCAGTCGCCATAGCAAAGTGTGGGGTTCCACTCACGCCTGACATATCGCTGAAGGCGTTTTCGCGACGGCTTACATCGCTAACTTCAACTTCTGGAAAGTCCACCCCTGGCGGCAAGACCTAGACCACTTGCGGGTCACCGTCCGAGGTACAGGGAGAGTTGGTGAAACTAGTCTTTCCTTATTCAGGTGAATTGAACCTAGCCGACGCCCGCCTCGTTCGTCTTACGGAATCCCTGGGCGGTCAATATGAATTGCTGCGTATCGAAAAAGGAGCCGCACTCTCGCCTGAGTTTATAGAGAAGCACGTTGGTGAGAAGAATTCCTGCTTTGTCATAAACCCTGCCGCGATTCGAGAGTGCTTGCCGAGTGAGTCTTTTCCCCTAGGCCTAGCTTCCTACCTGACTTCCCGGTTTTCCTTTGTGCTCATTCACAATTTATCGTTCGATCCTTTCGCAGCCGGCATCGTCAGCACATTTTCGAAAGGATCTCTGCACTCACTGCAGCCAATTGAAGGGGTAGGCCTGAGCTATGAGATCAGCTCAAGAGACAAACAAGTCTGTGGGGCTTTTTCGGGTCTGACTTTTGGTCCCGTCAATCAGACAAACGACCGGGTTTTT
>PKWH01000246.1:0-1889 GCA_003131985.1 Acidobacteriota bacterium
GCATCGTAACCGATCCGGCTGACAATCAGATGATCGCCAATCAAGACCGTTTTTTCCATGGAGCCGCTGGGGATCACACGCGCCTGCACCAGCGTGCCTTCGATAAAAAGAAATGCGAGGATCACCCAGAACCAGGAAATCACTTCGTGCCAAATGCGGTCGCTCGCCGTGAGCTGCCTTACCTTCTCCTCGGGGGCGTCGTCCGGAAAAACAGCCTCTGTATCTACATCAGCTTTCACAATGAGCCTCCACTTCGAATTGCATCAGTTCAGAAAGTTCGAAACAGGCGATTCCAGCGAATCTCGCGCGGATGAATCAGCGCGCGGAAGTAAGTGGCAATGCGCTCACCGGTGTGCCCCGGCTCCCAGACCTCGCCGGGCCCTTGGATGGACATATACACGATTACCGGAGTTCCAATAATATTTTCGCGCGGCACGAATCCCCAGAAGCGGCTGTCGTTCGAATTGTCGCGATTATCGCCCATCATGAAATAGTGACCGGCGGGGACTACGAGTTCACCGTTCACGACATTTTTGGCCATCTCCGCGCCCCAACCCGGAACGTCGGAAAAAGCCAGTTCGGAGCCTCGCTCAGGGAAATTCTCCCACGGCAGGCCGGCTGCTCCGGGAGTATGAATCGCATTTGGTTCATCGACGCGGACATCATTGACGTAAACCTGTCCCTGGACAATCTTGATGTGGTCGCCGGGGACTCCGATGCATCGTTTGATTAAATCGGGAAATCCCTGATCGGGGAGGGGTGCGCGGAAAACGATGATCTGTTCACGCTTGGGATTACGCCAGAGCCGCACATGATAATCGGTGAAAGGAATGCCGGCATCGTAACCCAGGCGGCTGACCATCAGGTGGTCGCCAATCAGGACCGTGTTCTCCATCGAGCCGCTGGGAATCACGCGAGCTTGAGCGACACCGCCTTCGATTAGGACGAATGCGAATATTACCCAAAACCAGGAGATGATCTCACTCCAGACGCGCTTGTTCTTCGATGGAGCCTGCTTATTTTCCTTTTCGGCCAGCGTGCTTTTTTCAGCCTCAGCTTTCACGATGAGCCTCCACTTCGAGTTGCACCAGCTCGGTCGGATAGCTGCCGGTGTAGCACGAAGTGCAAAATTTTCCTTCGGTATCTTCCACGGCGGCGCGCATGGATTTCAGTGAGAGATACCCCAGTGAATCCGCGCCAAGAAACTGGCGAATCTGCTCCACGGAGTTGTTTGCGCCAATCAACTCATCGCGCCGCGGCGTGTCCACGCCATAGTAACAAGGCGAAATTGTGGGCGGACAGCTGATGCGCACGTGTACTTCTGTGGCACCTGCTTCTCGCATTAGGCGAACGATCTTTCGGCTGGTGGTGCCGCGCACGATGGAATCGTCCACTAGAACCACGCGCTTACCCTCGAGCATTCGACGGACGGGATTGAGTTTCAGCTTCACACCAAAGTCACGAATAGCCTGTTCCGGTTCGATAAAGGTGCGGCCGATGTAATGGTTGCGAATCAGTCCCATGCGAAAGGGAATGCCCGATTCCGCCGCGTATCCGATCGCAGCAGGCACACCAGAATCAGGCACAGGCGTCACGAGATCGGCTACCGCTGGATGCTCTTGAGCCAGCAATCGGCCCAGGCGTTCGCGGCTTTCGTTCACCGGACGCCCGAAAACCACGCTGTCGGGACGGGAGAAGTAAACGTGCTCGAAGATGCAATATTGATGCGGCTTTTCGGGCGCGAATCGAATGGATTCGATGCCGCTGCGCGAAATCCGCACCATTTCCCCGGGTTCCACTTCGCGCACGTATTCGGCGTCGATCAAATCGAACGCGCAAGTTTCCGATGCAGCCACCCACGCTCCATTCAACCGGCCGAGACAGAGAGG
>PKWH01000246.1:1921-3766 GCA_003131985.1 Acidobacteriota bacterium
GTGTCGCTCGTGGATTGAAAAATGGAGCCGCGATGCTCGAGTCTGCGCCGCACTTCCAGAGCGTTCGTCAAGTTGCCATTGTGGCCGAGCGCCAGTTTTCCTTTATTGCAATCGATCACCACNNGGCTGAGCGTTCATCAGCGACGTGTCGCCGGCAGTGGAATAACGTGTGTGGCCGATAGCGACTTCTCCGGGAAGCTGCGCAATCACGTCGGGTGTGAAAATCTCCTGCACGTGGCCAAGGCTTTTGTGCACGTGGATTTCCGCGCCATCAGTGGAGGCGATGCCGGCGGATTCCTGTCCCCGATGCTGGAGCGCGTAGAGGCCTAGATAGGCCATCTTGGCAGCCTCGGGGTGGCCGAATATCCCGAAGACTCCGCAATGATCGTGGAAATGATCGTCGTCGATTTGTATTAGGCGGCTCATGCCTGTGTTAGCGGGCCTCAACAGCGCTCCCGATACATCCTGCCCAGATTTTGCGAAACGAATCGATATCCCCGTGGATTACTGGCGTGCCTTTATATTGGATGCGAAAATCACCGCGCGAGACTGTACCGATTGGCTGAGCATTGACGCTATATTGTGCCGCAACCGCACGCAGGCTAGCAAGGGAAGAGGCGGCGAGCGACACTACAGCACGTGCGCCACGCTCGCCGAAAATGGCGTATTCGGCGGCTTCGTGCGCGGGATCAATGTCGAGTGTGACATTCGCGGAGAAGCCTTCACTGTTGAAGCAGGATTCCGCAAGAGTAACGGCCAAGCCCCCGTCGCTGACATCGTGGGCAGAGAGAATTATTTTCTGGCTGGCGAGCTTGACCAGACATTCAATGAGCCGTTTTTCAGCAGTGAGATCGATCGCCGGAGGCGTACCGGCGACGACTCCATGAATCGTTTTCGCGTATTCGCTCGACGAAAACTGGTTCAACGCTTCTGTGGCAGGGGCGTCCGGGGCGTCTTGTTTCTTTCCTTCCAGCAGAAGGATCGTGTCCCCTTCATTGCGGAAGCTAGAACCCAAAGCGCATTCTGCATCGTCGAGCAAGCCGAGGACGCCCAGAACCGGCGTGGGATAAATCGGCTTGCCGAGCGTTTCGTTGTAGAAGCTGACGTTGCCACCGGTGATGGGGATGTCGAGCGCGCGGCACGCTTCGGAAATTCCGTCGATCGCCTCCGAGAACTGCCACATCACTTCGGGCTTCTCGGGATTGCCGAAATTCAGGCAATTTGTGGCGGCAATCGGCCGCGCACCGGTACAGGCCACGTTGCGCGCGGCTTCCACGACAGCGTGCGTTGCGCCCAGGCGCGGGGCGAGAAAGCACCAGCGCCCATTGCCGTCGGTGGCAAGTGCGAGTGCGCGCTTTGTCTCTTTCAGGCGAAGCACGGCGGCATCGGCCGAGCCTGGGCCGAAGCGGGTGTTCGTGCGCACCATCGAGTCGTACTGCTCGGTGATCCAATACTTCGAAGCAATCGTGGGCGAAGCGAGCAGTTGCCGGAAATTTTCAGTTAGATCCGATCCCTTTGGCGCGAATTCTACAAGCCGCGCTTTCGCCTGCGGAGGGGTAGCTGGTGGCGCTGCGATCGGCCGCTCGTAACGCGGCCCTTCTTCCGCGATTGCGTGGGCGGGGATTTCCGCTGCTAAGTGGCCATGGTTCAGTACCCGGAGCTTGCCGTCATCCGTGACGTGCCCGACTTCGACTGCATCGAGTCCCCATTTGTGAAAGACCTGGAAAACTTCGTGCTCGCGTCCGCGCTCGGCGACCAGCAACATGCGCTCCTGCGATTCGCTGAGCATGATTTCGTAAGGAGTCATTCCCGTTTCGCGCTGGGGCACGCGCGCGAGGTCGATTT
>PKWH01000358.1 GCA_003131985.1 Acidobacteriota bacterium
AACGTCCGCATCCTTGCGACTACTGGCGGCTACTCTGATGATGAATTGGGATCTCCGACTCACTTCATCAACATCATGGCCTTCGTTATGAACCAGAGCTTCTTCGAAACGAGTTTTAGCTCGAACCCGGGAAATCTTGACTCGATCAGCACAACTCCTAACACGGGCCCAAACACTCCCAATGCCTTCAATTGCAGTACCCCGCCTCCTCAGGGAACTCTGCCAGACTCTGGTTGCGTCACCATCACTAACGGTGACGCTCTCAATATGACCGGCAGCCCACAGGTAGGCTTTGGCCTTAACGCTCGAAACGTCAACGCGACTAGCCAGACTCCTACCGTCGGCGACGGCGAAGGCAACGATATGCAGGACATCGTCTCTAACTTTGAGGCTTATCCTGCTCCGAAGCAGAGACTGCCCAATGGCGTATTCGCTGTCATTCCCTGCGGCACGCTCAACAACGCCAGCAACAACCCTGCCGCGATTTTCGCAGCTGCAAACAACGGTGCCATGCCCAAGGGCCTCCAGAACATAACGCAGTTCCCGGATCCGGTTTGTTTTCCCGTAACCAGCATCGCCACTCCCACTCTCCGGCAGGATTGGCGGTTTGCCACCAATCGCAACGCGATCGACGGCAGTGACAACAACATGGTAACCGGTTCTGGACCTAGCGGTACAATTGGTTTCAACAGCCCCTACGGTTACTTCTGTGACGATCTGCTAGGTATGTGGATCAATTCGTACTTTTGGCTCACGCAGGATCCCGGCGTAAACGGGCCCTGCACGAAAATCTACAACCAACTCGGCGCCATGAATGGCTTTACTACCGATGGAACGCCCGTAGTCAAGACCGGCAACCAGCTCGATGTTACTCTCGAGGCTGCCGGATGTGCGCAAGAAGGACAGTTGGATCTCGGTGGTGCAGACGGAGGAGCTGTCTGGCTGATTTGCCCCGCGATCGCGGATCCCACAAACGGAGCAATCAGTCTCGACGCGTTTCTCGATCAGGTTCACTTCTCAAGCGGTGTGCCGGTCGATCCGGGCTTTACGATCAACTTCTTCTGCCTCCAGTTCTTCGGGCAATTCTGCAGCTCGCTAACCTCATCGCAGTCGAGTTTAGCGCAGTCGAACGGAGCAGCGGCTTCGTCTGCAGCGGCATCAGCACCAGCAGCGTCGACTGATGTTGAGGGGGGCGGCGGGCACGGATCTGGATCGGGCTCTAGACCTGGATCTCATCAGTAATAGTTAAGTCAGATGTTTGGATCAGAAGTAAAGGTAATATGCCCCCGGCAAGGTGACCGCCTTGCCGGGGGCAATCTGTCTAAGGTAGAATACGAAATCCCCAGCCTCTCCTAGGATGAAGAGACCCTTTCCTCGCCGAGATTTCATCAAGCTTGCCGCCAGCGCCGCCGCTGTCGGACCGTTCTTTAATTTTTCTCACCGCGTGCTGGGGAACCCCAAAACCCTCAAGATCGCCAAATGGGCTCATTTCTTGCCCGAATATGATGCTTGGTTCGAAACAGAGTGGGCCAAACCATGGGGCGAAAAGAACAATACCAACGTAATAGTAGACAACATTCCCATCGAGAGAATTCATTCAGATGCCGCGGCCGAAGTCGCGGCCGGCAAGGGCCACGATTTGTTCATGTTTCCTTGGCCTCCGGCGGAATTCCATCTGCATGCCATCGATCACACCGAGATCTATCAAAATGTTTCTATGAACTACGGCAGCATCCCGCAAATTTCATACAAGTCCACATTTTTTCCCAAGACGAAAACACACTTCGCGTTCGCCGATTTCTGGATCCCCGCTCCGGTGCACTATTACCAGGACTTTTGGGCCCAAGCGGCTATGCCCCTTGGTCCCATGACTTACGGAAGCCTGCACAGCGGCGGCCAGAGAGTCCGCGACAAAATCGGAGTCCCCTGCGGCTTGTCTTTTTCACCCAACCTCGATGGCAACATCAGCGCGAACACATTCTTATACGCATTTCGCGGTCAAATATTCGATGTGGAAGGAAACATTGCAATCAACAAGAACGTTTATACCGCTCATGCTTTGGACTTCGCCAAAATGCTGGTGCAGGACGCCGGAAGTCCTGACGAGTTCACCTGGGGGCCTGCGGGCAACGTGCAGGCCATGTTAGCGCGCAAGACGACTCTCACTACCAGCGGCATTAGTCTGCTTCGCGAGGCAGAAAAGCAAAACCCCGATCTCGCCAAGAGAATGCAGCTGGACCCTCCCTTGCTCGGTCCTTATGGAGTGACCGGATTTCCGCAGGCTACAAATTGCTCGACGGTCTGGAAATTTGCTGAGAACCCAGATGACGCCAAAAAATTCCTGGTGGATCTGATCGACAGTTCCAGAACCGGTTACGACAAGAGCCTCGGTTGCAACTTTCCGGCTTATCCCAAGGCACTCCCTAACATCGTTCTGCGTCTTGATAAGGACGCCCACGGAGATCCTCCCCATAAATACTATGCCCTCAAGGATGCTCTCCATTGGACGCCGAACCTAGGCGCGCCCGGGATTGTCCAGCCGGCATGGATGGAAGTCTTTAACAGCTTCTTAATCCCCAAGATGTTTGCGAGCGTCGCTCAGGGTAATATGTCTCCACATGATGCCGCTGCCGAGGCGCAAAAAGAAGTCACCGCCATCGTGGATAAGTGGAACCAGATCGAAGGGTCCGCCGCCAAGAGTTAAACTATGAGCCTACGAAGACTGGGTTCCATTCTCATCTCCATAACTCTGGCCGGATCCTCGTTGCTGGCTCAAGCTCCCTCGCTTCGCAAATCGCCCGAACTTTCCATAACCAAGCCCTCCGGGGACGATCTATTGTTGTCGAGTTTCAAAGGCAAAGTCGTGGTTGTGGAGTTCATGTTCGTTGCCAGCTCCCACTGCCTACAACTCGCGGAGATGCTCAACAAGCTCCAAGCTGATTTGGGCCCGCGCGGCTTCCAGGCAGTTGCTGTCGCCTTCGGCCCGAATTCCGACATTGCGATGGTAGGCCATGTCGTCGACCGTATTCACCTTACCTATCCCGTTGGCGACACAACGTCCGAAAATGTGGACGCTTACTTGGGTCGCCAGGGAACCGAAAAACTGAAAATTCCGCAAATGATCGTAATCGACCGCAAGGGTTTCATCCGCGCTACCACCGGTACCGGCAATCCAACTCTTGAAGACGAAGCTCTAATACGCGTCATCCTCGAGCCCTTGCTGAAAGAGCCTCCTCCGTCTGCAAACACAGCGCATGCCACGCCAGCGCCTAAGAAGAACGGCCAGTCCTAACGCCCCACCCGCTTTACTCGCATTGACTTAGCAACGCTCGCGTCCTACTATTCCGCTTCCGCAACCATTTAATTGCGGCGAGTGTTTGCACTCGCCAGGAGGCTCAACGTGGAGGATTGGCAGTACGCTCAGGCTGACCGCGCAGAAGAGCTGGCTCAGCTGCATTACTTCACGATGAACAAGAATCAGAACGGAAAAAATGTTCCGTTCGTTATCACCGTCAAGGAATTCGCTGTCTCGCCTCAAGGACAGCATTTGCGCTTCTTCGCGGAAGCAGACAAGCCCGTGAATCAAAGCACCGCTGCATTCGTTCCGTCCGGGTGGGGGGATTCAATTCTAAAGGCGTTGGCGGACTGTATGCGCTTGATCCGGCAATTTCCGTTCGAGGCTTCGTAGCGTTGAACGCATCACCTAAATCCTGGAAGTGAGGTAACAAATCGCGTGATGCTATCGCAGAAAGAAATCAAGCCGGGAATCTGGGTCTTTGAATTGAGCGGCCGCGTCCAGATGGGCCCGGATTGCAAGCGTGTCGACCAGGAAGTGGAAAGCCACATCGCCAAGAACGAAACACGCATCATTCTCGATATGGCTGGGGTGGATCATATTGACAGCGCGTTCGTCGGCCAAATCGTGAAGTCTTTCTCCAGACTTACGAAGTCCGGCGGATCGCTGCGCCTCGCTGCGGTGAAGGGCATGGTCGAAGGCGTCCTCAATATGACGCAACTAAATCGCATCATCCAGATTTATCCTACTGCCCTCGCCGCTTCCGAGAATTTCCCCGGACTAAAACAATCGTAAAAGAGTTTACGCCTGTACCTTCAGCTCGCGCGGGCCTAGCTCTATCTCATCAACGTAGCACCAGCCCCAATCCTCTCCAGGCTCGAATGACTTCATGATCGGATGTTTCGTCGAATGAAAATGTTTGGTCGCATGTTTGTTCTTCGACGAATCGCAGCACCCCACGTGCCCGCACTCCAAACACAGCCGCAAGTGCACCCACGTGTCGCCCATCTTCAGGCACTCCTCGCAACCTTGAGGAGTCCGCGGCGTCACCGCTCGAATTTGATTCAGGTGGGTACAAGCGCTCATAAATTCCTCCTTTTAAGTTTCCGCCAAATAGCGGTGCACGAATGTAACCGCCATTGCTCCCTCGCCTACCGCCGACGCACACCTCTTCACCGATCCGTGCCGCACATCCCCCGCCGCAAAAAGCCCCGGCACGTTCGTCTCTAAATAATACGGCGAACGTTCCAGCGGCCAACTCTTCGGATACTTGCTGTCTTGCAACAAGTCCGGCCCAGTCACCAGATAACCATCAGAATCGCGCACGATGCCCGGCTCCACCGCCCAGTCCGTCTGCGGCTCGCCGCCCAGACACAAGAAAAGCCAACTCGTATCACAAGTTTTCTCTTCGCCCGTCTCATTATTCCTCAGGGTAAGGGCCCGCAACATATGATCCCCATGCAGCGCGACCACTTCCGTACGCGCCAGCACTTCGATATTCGGCGAGGAATGGATTCGATCCACCAGGTATTGCGAAAGCGTGCGCCGCAAGCAGTCCGCCCGAATCACGACCGTGACTTTCTTCGCGAATCGCGCAAAATGCATCGACGCCTGCCCCGCGGAATTGCCGCCTCCTACCACGAAAACGTGCTTGTCTTCGCACAGAGTAGCTTCGCTCACTCCCGCGCCGTAATAAACTCCGATACCCTGAAATTTATCTTCGTTATCGAGGTTCAGCTTGCGATACCGCACGCCAGTCGAACAGATCGTCGCATGCGCCACAATTTTTGTGCCGTCGGTCAGGTAGCCGGTGCCTTTGCCCGGCGCAAACTCTCCGCGCACTCCTTCGCGCAGCATCAAAATCTCCGACCCAAACCGGTAAGCCTGCTCCCGCGCTCGCTTCGCCAGATCCGCGCCGCTGATTCCTTCCGGAAATCCAAGGTAGTTCTCGATCTTAGAACTAGTCCCCGCTTGCCCACCCACCACGGACCGCTCGATCAGCACAGTCTTCAAGCCCTCGGACGCGCCATACACAGCCGCGCTCAACCCTGCCGGCCCCGCGCCATAAATCGCCAGATCGTATTCCGTATTCGATGGATCGCTATACCATCCCAGCTTATCCGCGAGTTGCCGAATCGTGGGATTTTCCATTCGCGTTCCCGTCGGACACAAGCAGATCGGCAGCCGCGGATCATTCAGATTATCCACTCCATATTTCCGCGCCTGGTCGTCAGTGTTCAGTTCGATCCACTCAAACGGCACATCGCCGCGCCCCAGGAAGTCGCGAATCGCATACGCGCGCGCCGATTCGCTCCTCCCAATGATCCTGACGATCCCCGGTTCCTTCGCTTTCAACTCGTCGGCCATGCTCCTCCTTCCGCGATTTCACACTCTCAAAGCACAGTCATGCCATAAAGGTTAGAGTGCTTTTCGTCGTCTAGCGACTCATCACACCACCTCAATCTTCTATTTGGGGAGTTTAGCCGCAAGCACGTCGATTTTTTCGATGTTGGGTGGTTTCGCGAGAAGTTCCGGAGCTTTAGCCATCAGCGCTGCGGCAACGCGTCCCGCAAGATGCGCCTGGCGCCCCGCTTCATCTGGAAAGGCATCAAAGATTCCAAATGTGGAAGCTCCCATCCGAATGGCAAACCAAGCCGTCGTTCCCGGCTCCTGTTCCACTAGCGCAAGACCGCTGCGCAGAAATGCTTCCACATCCGCTTCTTTCCCAGACTTCGCTTCCAATCGAACGTATAGTCCTACCTTCACCATGTTCATTCTCCTCTTGCGATGGACGCAAACGCAAAATCCATCGGACGGCTGCTCGCAGACTGGGCTATTGCCATTGTAGATTAATTCGAGGTTGCCGCAATCGTCGTTCGCCTAGACGATCTTGCTACCGGCCGCGGCGTTATGAGGAAGCTCTGAAGTTTCGGTGTTCGCGTCGAGAGCGCCACGCATTCTAACTTTCATCGCGTACAACGCAGCGTCTGCCGCGCTCAAGAGGGAATCCACTTTTTCGCCATCTTTGGGATAAATGGCAACGCCGATGCTCACCGACAGCTTTGGGTCTTTGCCATCACTCGCAAGGCTTTCGCAAATGCGCTGGGCCACTAAGTTGGCCGGCATTCGCCCAGTCTCGGGAAGTACGAGTGCAAACTCATCGCCGCCAAAACGCGCCGGAGTATCCATGTCCCGGCTACAGATGCACAAGACATCGGCCAGCCGGCAAAGCGCCTGGCTGCCGACTAAATGGCCGAAACGATCGTTGATCTGCTTCAATCCGTCCAAATCGAGGAACAAGATCGCAAACTCGCGGGCGGTGCGCTCGGAACGCTTAATCTCAGTGTCAACGGTCTCCACCAGATGCCGGTAGTTGGCCAGTCCGGTCAGAGAATCCTTGGCCGCCTCCTGGCGCAAATGGTCTTCCAACTTGCGCTGCTCGGTGATGTCCTCGACGATGATCTCGTAACTATCCATCCCGCCCTCGCTGCTCACTTCGCGTCCGCTCAGCCGAACTTTCAGCGTCGCGCCATCCTGCCGCTTCCATTCAATTTCCAGCGGATCGGCGCCCTCGTGTTCGGCGGAATGCCCCAGCAATCGCGCTCGTTTGTCGGGATCGCAAAGAATTTCGGCAGCAAGATTCGCCGCCAACAGTTCCTCGCGCGATGCATAACCAAGCATGGTCGCCAGCGCCTGATTCACAACCAGGAACTTGCCCTTGCTGCTGCAGCGGCACATTCCGTAATTCAAATTTCCTACCAGAGCGCGGTAGCGCGCTTCTGAATGCCGCAGCCTTTTTTGGGTTTGATCGCGCTCCTCGCGCAGATTGTTCTCGCTCAGCGAGCGGCGAATCGCCACTGGAAGGTGTCCAATGTGATCCATTCCCACGCAATCGGCGGCGCCTTCCGTAATAAGCTTTGCCAGCGTTTCCAATTGGGTCGTCTCGGTCAGGAAGATGCAGGGAATCTGCTTGTCCCTCAACTGCAGGATTTCCAACGCTTGCGATTCTTTCCAGTTCGCGGTCGGGTATTCAGCCAGTACCACGTCATAGCATTTTGATTTCAGGCGTCCAACAAATTGCTCCGGAGTCAGGGCTACGTCCGCGCTCACCTTGAAATACGCGTTCCTCAGCTCCTCCACGCAAAGCTCCACCACTGCGGCATTGCCATGAACGAACAAGACCCGCAAGGTGCGCCTCCGGCTTGCCGGTCCATGCAAGGCTTGGGGCAGGTCGACTTGCTTGACGTGATCTTGTGAGACTGAAGCCATTCAAACTCCACCAGGTTCCCGAGAGCAAGCTCGCCTCGCAAGCCGCACCGGTACCCGGGCCAGGAACTACCAACCCGTTCCATATTGGAACAACCTAGCCACGCGTATCTGTTCAAAAAGGCACACTTTCCTTCATTCCTTTGGCTAATCGGATGATTTCTCCTCCCCATGCGTACCCCAGAGGCCCATACGCTCTCGCAGCGCGGGGACTTAGCCCGGCCTCCGGCCTTTGCTGTTGCCGCCGCTTCGCTGACTTATGCTCACACACACAGGTCCTTGAATTTCGCCGAATCACGTGCTAGCGTCGCTCGTGATTAAAATAGAATATCGTCGAGCGCTTCATCAAGACTCAGTTGGCGTACTCTGCCAGCACACGATCCCGAGCTTTCTGGCTGCAAAAAGGCCGTCAATTTCGATCTTCGCGGCTGCATTTCTATCCGGCACAGCTCAATATATAGAAATGGCTGTAACTCACTCAAAACAAACAGCCGCGACATTTCTACCCGGGGCCAGAATTGCGCGTCAACCCTTGCACTCAGTTTCAAAAATCACGCATCTTATACCGCTCGCTTGCCCTGACCAAGGAAGGGTCAGTCATTTTCTAACCGGTTCTAGCTCACAAACAGAAATCGCCGTAACTCACTCAAAACAAATGACCGGAGCATTTCTAACCGGGGCTAGGATTGCACGTCAGCCGCTTCGGACATGTTCAAAGATGACGGCTCCGAGGCCCCCAAAAGTATACTCTGCGGTTGCCTTCCATGAAAAACGCTGCGCAATGCTCGCGCGCGATCACCGGAGCGCAATTCCAGCAATGCCACCAGACAAATTGAGGAGCTTGTAATGATTCGAACTGCCTCTCGTTTCGTGCTTGTTCTCGCATTTTTCGCCGCGCTGATAGCGCCGGCGGTTGTGGCTCAAACGGGCCAAACAATCTCGCTCACAGTGGACGCCTCCCAAGCTCCTCTAAAAATTATTCGCAGCCAAATAGTCATGCCCGCGAAGCCCGGACCTCTGACTCTGTACTATCCGAAATGGATTCCCGGCAACCATAGCCCGGATGGTCCCATCGCCAGTCTTACGGGCCTGAAATTCTCCGCGAACGGCAAAACGATTGCGTGGCAGCGCGATCTGCTCGATGTTTACACCTTTCATGTTGACGTCCCTAGCGGCGCGGACCACCTCGACATTTCGTTCGACTACATTGAGGGCGGCGCTTCAGGAACAGACAAGCTCTTCATCCTGGAATGGAACAGCAATGTCTTGTACCCGGCCGGGACTCCCGTGGATCAGCTTACCTATGAAGCGAAACTCGTCCTGCCCGACGGATGGAAATTCGGCACTTCGCTTCCGGTAGCGAATCAGTCGGGGAATCAGGTTTCGTTCAAGCCTATTTCGCTGGAGCTGCTCGTGGATTCGCCCGTCATCACCGGTGAATACTACCGCGTCATTGACATCACTCCTCCCGGCGAACCGATTCACCACGAGATCGATATGGTTGCCGACAGCGAAGCCGCGCTCAACATGAGCCCCGAAGTTCAGCAGGGAATGCTTAACCTCATAGCTGAATCCGGCAAGCTTTTCGGCGCGCGGCACTACCGCGATTATCATTTCCTGTTTACGCTCAGCGATCACGTGGCCCATTTCGGTCTCGAGCATCACGAATCAAACGACAGCCGCTTGCCCGAGCGCACTCTGCTGACCCCAGCCGCCGGCTATTCTGTGGGCGGCTTGCTCGCCCACGAGTTCGCGCACTCCTGGAACGGAAAATTTCGGCGTCCCGCCGACTTGAGCACTCCGGATTACGAAGTGCCGATGCAGACCGATTTGCTCTGGGTTTATGAGGGTTTGACGGATTATCTCGGTCCCATGCTCGCAGCGCGCAGCGGACTGTGGACTCCCGAGCAATACCACGAATATCTCGCCAGCATCTCTGCGTCGCTCGGTCCCGGCCGCCCGGGAAGAACCTGGCGCCCGCTGCTCGACACGGCCGTTGGAGAGCCCGGACTCGGATTCGGATTCGGGAGAGGCTGGTTCAATTGGCGGCGCGGCACCGATTATTACGACGAGGGCGATCTAGTCTGGCTCGAAGTGGCCACCATCATCGATCGCGAAAGCCACGGCCAAAAAACCATCGACGATTTCACCCGTTTATTTCACGGCGGACCCAACAACGGTCCGCAATTGAAGACCTACACTTTCGAAGACGTGGTATCCGCGCTGAACAGCATCGCGCCCTACGACTGGGCCGGGTATTTCCACGAGAAACTGAATTCAACTTCTCCGGACGCGCCTGTAGGCGGAATCGAAAATGGCGGATGGAAAGTTGCTTACTCCGACCAGCCCTTAAAGCTGCCTGGACGCCGTGGAACCGCAGGTTATACCTATTCCCTCGGCCTGCAAATCGGCGACGATGGCGTTGTGGGCGATTCCATCGTCGGTGGCCCTGCATATAAAGCGGGCATCACTCCAGGAATGAAAGTCGTTGCCGTGAACGGCCGGGTTTACACGCAGGATCTCATGGACGATGCGATCAGTGCCGCCAAAAACACCGCAACTCCCATCGTTCTTCTGGTGATCGTGGACGATTATTACAAAACCGCTACCATCGATTATCACGGCGGCAAGCGCTCTCCGCATCTGGTTCGCGACGAAAGCAAACCGGATTATCTGGACGATTTAATCAAGCCTCACGCAGCGAAATAAGGGTTTTGTCGCGCTCGGTTTTCGAGGCGCTAGAAGCCAAACGAGGCTTGCAGGAAAATCTGCCGGTTCGCCGCGCCGCCGGTAGAATACGGCTGCCCCGCGAGCGCGTTGGGCACGGCAAAGAACGCAGAAGCCGACGCCGGAGCAGTCGCGGTCGGCGGATTCAGAACCGCGCTCGGCACCAGCGCATTTACGTTGTTGAAGAGATTGCGCGCGTTGATGCTCAAAGTGACCGTGTAGCGCTTGCTGGTCGTTTCCAGCCCGCCAAACCCTCCCCTTCCTCCTCCAAATGGACCTCCCGGCCCGCGACCCCCCCCCCCCCCGGGCCCGCCCCTGCCTCCCCCTCCTCCCGCTCCTGCGGAACGATCCGCAACTTTGCCAAATCCAAAAACCTTGCTGAGCCGGACGTTCATAGTAAAACGCCCGGCGCTGGTCAGGAAGTTCACCGGGATCTCTTCGCCGGCAGTTGGCACGGTATTGAACGCAGGTAATCCGGGAACAGTAACAACGTTCCCCGCAGGCGTTGAGCTGGTTGCGAATGTCGGGCGCTGGTTAAACTGCGAGCTGCCCAGAAGGTCCTGGCTCAGCGTCACGTTGTACGGAAGTCCGGAGCTCGCGATCAGGAAGGGGCTAAACCGGAACCCGTGGGGCAGAGCAACCGAACCCAGCAAGAAAAAACGATTGCGGATATCAAATGAAGCTCGGCCATAATCCTCAAGTACGTTGAACGGATTCGATGGAAAAGAGTTCACACCGGAGGTGTCGCTCTTGGCGTAGTTCAAAGTGTAGTAGGTCGTGATCAGGAGTTTCGCGCCCGCGCGTACGGTGCCTTGGACGAACAGTTGGTTCTGCCGGAAGATCCCTTCCGATTCGTATTCGTAGACATTTCCTATCGGCCCAAGCGGCCGGTTGAGCAGCGGCGCAGCGGGGTCGTACTGCCCCAGAAAGGGAGTGTTGATATTGTTGGTGAACAACTGATCGGCTCCGCGCGAATTCAGGTAAGAAACGGAGACGTTTGCGATCTTGGTAAGTTGACGCTCGAGAGTGACAGCCGTTTGCGTGGTGGACGGCGCGCGCAGATTGTGCTGCAACTGGTAAATCGTTGGAAGCGTCAAGGTCGCCGGCAGTCCCGCGATTGGAACTGGTGTCGTGGCGTTAAAGAACCCCGGATTTGTGACGACGAATTCCGTCAGCGCATCCGCTCCGCCCCCCAACCTTTCGGCTTGCAGGGCGGAAGCTTCGGTGAAGCGATCGTAAAAAATACCGAAGCCTGCGCGCAACACGGTTTTCGGAGGAGTTTTGCCCCGACCGATGCCCCACGCAAAACCGAGCCGCGGAGCCCAGTCGTCATGATCGTGGATTTCATTTTGCGCTTCAAATCTTAATCCAAAACTGAGAGTGATATTGGGCTTCACCCGCCAATCATCTTGAACAAAAAGTCCAACGTCCACTTGGTCTTCGCTGAAGCGGGTTAGATTCAAATTAGGATTTGCATTGCCGGTAATCGAATACTGGACCGCGGCTTGTTCCGTTCCTTCCAGCGTGGCCTGGTAAGCCTGGATGGAAGGGAAGAAGAATGAGCCATTGAAACCGGAAGTGGCGCTATTTACGTCCGTGAGCCCGCGCAAACGCCCGCCAAATTTCAAAAGGTTCTTCTTTAATTGAATGGATGTGTAATTCTGAAGTTCGTAGTGATTGGTGCTGTCGATGATGTTTCCCTGACTGTTGCCTCC
>PKWH01000142.1 GCA_003131985.1 Acidobacteriota bacterium
GGTGACGGAATCTAAGTGCAGAATACAATCTTACAAAGTGTGCATAAGAGCACAGTAGTCTCCAGTCTCGTCTCCTACAATGGTTCACATCAGGGGAGCAAACATGAGCATCCTACAATGGGAATGGCAGCAGCAATACCGAGTGGCGCTCCTGGAGACAAACCCGCTGAACCTGGGTGGCCGCGTTGCCACTGCAGAAAAAGCGATCAGTCTGCGATCGGAAGTGCTGGGCACGCGTTCAGACGGCCAAGCAGAGCGCCAAGCCATCGAATATGCCATGCGGGGTCTATCCGTCCTCAAAAGAGAAATACCAGCGATCCGCTAGGCCAATTGCATCCGGGCGCTCAGGGAAGCCGCGGGGTCCGAAGGCTAATTTCAAGTTTCTGGCCGTCGCGTTCAATCTTAATGACGAATGGCGTACCCTCGGCCGTGAGCATTTCGCGGAACGATTCGAAAAGCAGCGTTGAGCACGGTACGCCGTTGATTTCCACAATCCTGTCGCCCTCCCGCGCCCATCCCGTCTTCGAACCCACCCAGATGCAGAACGTAAGTCTGTCCGGTTAATATCGGAAAATCCTTAATCCCTAAAGTAACGGTCTTCTCCACCACAAAAGTCTCCGGCCCCGAGCCTTTGCCGAGCCCCTCTGCGTTCGGAGTTTTTCCGCCCATCGCATGAGAGAAAAGCCCCATGGCGCGCGCAGCGCTCTCGGTGATTACGTCCGCGTTGAATCCATTGTCTACCATGCAAGCGCGTGGGCTGGAATCGTTGATCCGAATCGCAACCAAAATGCGTTTTCTGAAGTATTCAAACGGAAGCGTCGCAACCGGAACATTTTCGGCTGGCCTCAGCGCGAGGCCAGCGCCGGACGACGCCGGCCTGCTGCCTCCAAACGCCAATAGTGCAACCCCACAAAGAATTACCAGCCATCGCATGCCAAGAAGCATTTTCAAGGGCAACAGCTTCGCCGTTCATCTTGCAACTCGTCAACCGGAAAGTCCCAGGCGGCGCGACATGAGCGAAACACGCGACCCGCTGTTTCATCATCATGGCGATTTTACTTAGCCTGAAATTGCATGACGCCCGTGCTATGAAAATGTAAACTCCCCCGTATCGCGCCTAGCAAAGGAGACCGCCGCATGCGACTGAAACAACCGCGTATTCCGCCTCTTCCGCAATCCGAGTGGGACGACGAGGTCAAAGAAATTCTGCAGCCTCTCCAGCGAGACGGCCGCGTCTTCAACATTTTCGCCACTCTCTCGCGCCATCCCAAGCTTTTGAAAAGTTGGCTCGTATTCGGAGGACACGTCCTCTCCAAATCTACCCTTCCTCCGCGAGAACGGGAGATCGTTATCCTCCGCATGGGCTGGCTTTGCCGCGCCGAGTACGAGTGGGGCCATCACATATCCATTGGAAAGCGCGCCGGTCTCACCTCTGATGACGTTCGGCGAATTGCCGCCGGTCCGGACGCGCCAGGGCTAGACCCCTTCGAAGCCGTCCTGCTTCGTGCCGCCGATGAACTGCACGCGAATTCCTTCATCAGCGACGTCACCTGGAAATCTCTAGCTGCGCGCTACAACACTCAACAGCTTCTCGATCTCGTCTTCGCCGCAGGCCAGTACAAGCTGGTTTCCATGGTTCTCAACTCTTGTGGCGTCCAATTGGAAGATGGCTTCGAAGGCTTTTCCGATGAAGCTCAGCAACCATGAAACTTGGGGACGATGAGGCTTAAGGACAAAGTCGCCATCGTCGTCGGCGCAGGCCAAACACCGGGAGACACCATCGGCAACGGCCGCGCTACCGCCATCCTCTTTGCCCGCGAAGGCGCTCGCGTCGCGCTGGTTGACATCAGCCGCGAATCCGCCCTCGAAACCGATTCGCTCATCAAGGCCGACGGCGGAGAGTGCTTCGCGTTCNNGTCGGCATCGGAACCGGCGACGACGGCATCCTGAGCCTCAGCGAGCAGTCCTGGGACAAAATCATGTCCGTGAACCTCAAGGGCATGTTCCTTTCCTGCAGGAGCGTGTTGCCCGTGATGAGAGAGCAGCGCAGCGGTTCGATCATCAACATCTCCTCCATCGCCGCGGTGTGCTCCACAAATATTCTGGCCTACAAAACTTCCAAGGCCGGCGTGAACGCCCTCACCCACCAGATCGCCATGGAAAATGCCAAGTACAACATCCGCGCAAACGTAATCATGCCCGGCCTCATGAACACTCCGATGGCAATTGAGGGCATCTCCAAATCGCGTGGCATTCCGAAAGCGGAGTTGATCGCCAAGCGCGAAGCCCTCGTTCCTCTCGGCCAGAAAATGGGCACCGCCTGGGACGTCGCCTTCGCCGCCCTGTTCCTCGCTTCCGACGAAGCCAAGTTCATCACTGGAGTGATGCTCCCTGTCGACGGCGGCCAAAGCGCCCGCATCGGCTGACCTTGGATGTCTCGCGCTAGCGAGCGCGGGATCGGTCGCTGCAAAAGGCCTTCGTCAGCGGCTTGACTTGGGAACCGCACAAAGGCGATGCTACGGCTGCCCAAGTTGTGCGTTCCGCGACGCCAAATTATTTTCGACGCGTTTCCTTGCTTGGACACCCGAGCCATCGGAGGATCCGTATGCGTTTTCACTCGCAGCCACTCTCGTTTCTTTTGCCGTTTGCCTTAATATCGGCGTTTGCCCTCGCCACAGCTCAGCCTTCCGCCGCGCAGCAGCCGAGCGCCAGCACGACAACGGGCTCTCCCGTCGCCGTCACCGCGGCCGATTACCAGCACGCCGAAAAATTCCTCGCCTACAACACGTCCCCGCTCGTGTTCCACCGCGTGCGCCCCACCTGGCTGCCGAACGATGACCGCTTCTGGTATCGCGACGCCGGCCCGGACGGAGCCCAGTTCGTACTCTTCGACGCGGCGCACGGAACGCACCAGCCCGCATTCGACCACGCCAAACTCGCCGCCGCACTGTCCGCCGCAGCAGGAAAGCCGTACGAAGCGGCGCACCTGCCCTTCATGACCTTCGACTTCTCCGCCAATCAACAATCAATTTCATTCACCCTGCATGGACAAAACTGGAAATGCGATTTGCAGTCGTACACCTGCGCATCCGAGGGCAAACCAGCCGAACCCGCGGCAGCTCCTAGCCCGGAAGCAAAGTCACCCGACGGCAAAAGCGCCGCCTTCATTCGCGATTGGAATCTTTGGGTCCGCGATATCGCTAGCGGCAAGGAAACGCAACTCACCACCGATGGCGTGAAAGATTTCGGCTACGCCACCGACAACGCCGGCTGGATTCACAGCGATCGCGCCATCGTGCTCTGGTCTCCGGATTCGAAAAAAATCGCCACCTTCCAGCAGGATCAACGCGGCACCGGCGAAATGTATCTCGTCGAAACCAAGGTCGGCCATCCCAAGCTCGAAGCGTGGAAGTACCCGCTCCCCGGCGACGAAGTCGTCACCACCATCCAGCGAGTGATCATCAATCTCGACGGTCCCAAAGTAATTCGCTTGCAGCTTCCGCCCGATCAGCACCGTTCCACTCTTTGCGATGACGTCGCCTGCCGCGGCGGCGAATGGGCCGACGTCGAATGGAGTCCCGACGCATTGCATCTCGCCTTCGTCTCCACTTCGCGCGATCACAAGCATGAGCAGTTGCGTGTCGCCGACGCCGCAACTGGCGCCGTGCGCGACGTCCTCGAAGAAACCGTCGCCACCCAGTTCGAATCGGGCAATGGCCGCGTGAACTGGCGCTACTTGCCCGCATCGAACGAAATCATCTGGTCTTCCGAGCGCTCAGGCTGGTCTCACCTCTATCTCTACGATCTCGCGACCGGCAAGCTGAAGAATCAGATTACGTCCGGCGACTGGGCCGTCACCCAGTTGTTGCGCGTTGACGAAAAAACCCGCACGCTTTATTTCCTCGCCGATGGCCGTGAGAAAGCCAACCCGTACTTCACTCAACTCTACCGCATCGGATTCGACGGCAAGGGCCAGGCGCTTCTCACTCCTGAAGACGCCAATCACGACGTTTCTCTCTCGCCCTCCGGTCGCTTCTTCGTCGATAGCTCCTCGACCCCCGATGTTCCGCGAGTCACCGTCGTTCGCGACGAAGCCGGAAAACTGCTCTCTACGGTCGAAAAGGAAGATATCTCGCGCCTCCTCGCCTCCGGATGGAAGCCGCCGGTCCCTATCACCGTCAAAGCGCGCGACGGCGTCACCGACTTGTACGGCCTGATGTACCAGCCCACCAATCTCGATCGCAGCAGAAAATATCCAATCATCAACAGCATTTATCCCGGCCCGCAAGGTGGCAGCGTCGCCAACTGGTCCTTCGCCGACGCGCGCGGCGATTGCCAGGCCCTCGCCGAGCTTGGATTCATCGTCGTGCAAATCGAAGGCATGGGCAACCCGCTGCGCTCCAAGAGATTTCACGATTTCTACTTTGGCAAAATGGAAGACAACACACTGCCCGATCAAGTTGCCGGCATGAAAGAACTCGCCGCGAAATATCCCTGGATCGATATCGACCGCGCCGGAATCTACGGCCATTCCGGCGGCGGCTATGCCGCGGCCGACGCCATGTTTCGTTATCCTGATTTCTTCAAGGTGGGAATTTCCGAATCCGGCAACCACGATAATCGCGAGTACGAAGACGACTGGGGCGAACGCTATCAAGGCTTGCTGGTAAAAAATCCCGACGGCACCACCAACTACGACGCGCAAGCCAACCAAAACTTCGCAAAAAATTTGAAGGGCCACCTCCTCCTAGCCCACGGCACCATGGACGACAACGTCCCGCCCTACAACACCCTCCTCGTCGTCGACGCCCTCATCAAAGCCAACAAGGACTTCGACCTCCTCCTGCTCCCCAACCAGCACCATGGTTATGGTGCCGAAAGTCTCTACATGACCCGCCGCCGCTGGGACTACTTCGTCCGCTACCTCCTAGGCGCCACTCCCCCGCACGAGTACGAGCTGCACCCGCCCCCACCAGGTCCGGGTATGTAATCACCTATCGGGCGAGCTAGCGAGGAGTCGGACATTGTTGGGAGACCAGCGGTGTGCGCGCGTCGGCGTTTGTTTGTGCAACTGCTGGCGTATGGCTGCTGCATCTTCGTCGGCAAACCCGGCGAGCAGCCGATATCCTGGTGCTGCCAATTCGCGATAATTTCCCGTTGGGAATCGGAGGAGAAAGCAACTTTGCAAAAGTGTGCAAAAGTGCACAGAAATCCCCAAACCGTCTTCTTAAAATTTCACGCGAGCGGAGCGAAACTGGGCCGGAGATGCTTGATGCAAAACCGACGTTTCACTATCGCTTCCGGTTGCTGCCAAACAGAGGACAAACGATGCACACGAAGTCGACACCTACCAGCTTAACCGCACAACCAAGCAGGCAGCGTGTAGAAAAAGCTATGCTCAGCGACGAAGAGCTAATGGCCCATCTCGTTCGAAGAGATCAAACCGCCTTGGAATCTCTCTACGACCGTCACAGCAAGTTGCTCTACTCTACTGCTCTTCGAATCACCGGAGACTCTGGAAGCGCCGAAGAGTTACTGCAAGATACCTTCTTCCTATTGTGGCAAAAGGCTTCGCAATTCGACGAAGCTAGAGGTTCTTTAATTGGGTGGCTTCTTGCAATCACTCGCCACCGTGCTATCTCTCGCATCCGGCAGAGAAGCGGCCGATTTCGCTGCGAATCACTCTGCGAGGAAACAATTCCGCCTCAGAATGCAGGACCAAGTATCTTAGAACAACAAATCGCGCGCGAATTGGTCTCCGCCGCATTGGCGGGACTGCCCCAGGAACAACTGAAAGCAGTCACCCTGGCGTACTTCGACGGATTGACGTGCGAAGAAATTGCAGTTCGTACAGAGGCGCCTTTGGGGACCACTAAGAGCCGATTGCGCTCGGCCCTCAAAACCATGAAAAAAGCTTTATCCAATTCGAACTTAACGAATTCACCTGGACCGGCATCGGTCGCTGCGACGTTGGAGAGCATCCTGATCACGGAACAGCTGCATTCTCGCAGTTGTAGAGAACGCCGTGCAGAACAAGAAGCTGAGTCTCTCCGCACTCTCGCCCGGGTTATAGCTGCTTCCCCTCAGGATCTAGTCGATGCTTTCCTGAAAATACCACTTGATCTGTGTCGCGCGGGTACCGCAGGCCTCAGCCTCCTTGAAACGAATGCCTCCGGAGAACAGGTATTCCGATGGACGAACCTCAGCGGAAAACTCTCAAACTGCGTTGGCGGAACAACTCCAAGGAACTTCAGTCCGTGCGGCGTCACCCTTGACCGAAACTCGCCGCAGCTCTTCTCTTACCCGGCCCGCTATTTTCAATATTTCAACCAGGTGGACGTTCCTATCGTAGAAGGATTAGTTATTCCATTTTACGCTGGTCCGAAAACGGAGGGCACGATTTGGATCGTTTCCCACGACGAGCAATCGAGATTCGACTCCGAGGACGCTAGAATTATGACGAGCCTAGCCGAGTTCACGGGTTGCGCTCTCCACCTTACTAGATCGTCCGACCTAGCGCAGGGACAATAAGCAAGCGCCTTGAAGGCCCACTCCACGTCCCGAGGCCAAATACAAGACTACATCGTATTCAGCCATCCCAAATGCGCGTTCACCAGCACAGCTGTCTGGTGCGCGAATTGCTGGTAATGACCGCCGGAGGAGGCGTTGATATCCGTGCGTCTCGGCACTTCTCGATTCGTCCCGTGCAGGCGGAGTACCTCCTGACGAAAATCCCCGACGGCCTCAATGATCGGCAAAACAACTTCCGGTTTGGCACCGGAGTCGTCTTCCGGTTCGGTCGGACCTAACAACGACGACGGGTGGCCGGCCCGTTCGTCCCCGTGCTTTTGTCGACTCACGTGATGGCAGGGCGGATCCTACAACACCGCCAGTCACTACAGGCTCGTTTTACCCGTTGGTGTCCCGAACACCTCGGTGTGTGAAGGGTTCGGGTTTTGACGTTGCGCTTTTGGATTTTTCGTTGCCGACGGCCACCACATTCCCACACGGGCCTGGAACAAAAAGAACACAGCATTCAAGTCCTTGCCTTCCGCCTACTAACTTCCTATCATTATTGTGATGAGAATTAGGTTTAGAATCGGCCCTGAGCAGCGTAACGAGCAGGGCAACGGCCACGGGGGCAAGCAATCGCCGCCGCAGGATTGCCTTGTACATCCGCCCTCGCCTTGCTCGCCCCGATGTCTCGTCTCAAGCCGTCCGCCGCCGACCGAAAATCCCGTCGACCACTCTCTTCGTAGGGGCACAGCATGCTGTGCCCGCTGCAGCACAGCCGACCAATGCCACTCTTTAGCCCACACCCGTTCGGCCGTCCCCACCACCAAAAACTGCCGTGAAATTACACAACTTTCCGGCATTTCTACCCGGTTCTGGTCGAAAAGTAGAAGTTACAGAAAACAAAAGACTAAACCCTGTCTACCCGGTTCTAGAATTGCACAATGTGAAGTTCTATTTTTGCTCGATTCTTGTGCGAGCTTTGCACCCGCCAAACTTCTTCTAAAGCGTCCGCCAGTTGCCTGGAGGACGACCCAATCATGAAATATCGCATCCTGGGGCGCACCCGCTTTGAGGTCAGCGACATCGCCTACGGCCTGTGGGGCATGAGCGGATGGACCGGCTCGAACGACGACGAGTCCCTGAAAGCCCTCCAGCTCTCCGTTGACCTGGGCTGCAATTTTTTCGATACCGCCTGGGCTTACGGCGAAGGGAAGAGCGACGGCCTGCTCGGAGAAATCCTCCAGCGCGATAATTTCCGTAATCCCCCGGTTTATCGGCTCTACGCTGCATCCAAAATTCCTCCCATGAACGATATGTGGCCCGCCAAGCCCGAATACAAATACAGCGAAGTTTTCCCCGCCGAGCACGTTTTAAAATACGCAAAACTCATCCGCGAAAAGCTTCGCGAGGATTCAATCGACGTTCTGCAATTTCACGTCTGGGACGATAGCTGGACCGACGAGCCAGAATTTCGCGAAACGGTCGAGAAACTCAAAGCCGACAAATGGATTGGCTCCTTCGGCATCAGCATCAACCGTTGGGAGCCGGAGAACGGAATGAAAGTTCTCCGCACGGGTCTCGTGGATGTCGTGCAAGTGATCTACAACATTTTCGATCAAGCGCCCGAAGACAAACTCTTCCCGTTGTGTAGGGAACTAAACGTCGGCGTCATCGCGCGCGTCCCGCTCGATGAAGGCAGCCTCGGCGGCAAGATGACCGCTCAAACGAAATTTCCGCCAAACGACTGGCGCGCCAGATACTTCGGCCCCGAAAACTTGCCGGAAACCGTAGCCCGCGTCGAAGAAGTGAAAAAAATCCTGCCCGACGGAATGACCCTCCCGGAACTGGCGCTCCGCTTCATCCTCTCGAACCCGAACGTAAGCACCACGATAGTTGGAATGCGAAATCATGACCATGTCAGACAAAACATGGCACTGAGCGACGCCAGCCCTCTCGATGCCGCCCTCCTAAATAAACTGAAGAGCCATCGCTGGGATCGCAAATGGCAACCCTGGGCCGACTGACATGCCATGCGCAATCGGGCACCCACTCGGAAGGAACGCGTCCCCGGTGTGGCATACTAATAGCAGGGGCACCGCCAAGAAAACGACAGTGACGGCCCGCAAAACAATTCGGCGAAAACTCCTTGCCGCGCATCGCAAGGTTCGCGAGATCCGTATGATCGTGAAGGGCCTCGCCTCCAAGCGCCATCCGCTCCTCGCGCACATCATACCCACTCGCCGCTGCAATCTTGCCTGCACCTATTGCAACGAATTCGACGACTTCTCGAATCCCGTGCCCACCGAAGAGATGTTCCAGCGCATCGACCGCCTCGGCGCCATGGGCACCTCCATCGTCACCATCAGCGGCGGAGAGCCTCTGCTGCATCCCGATCTCGACGCCATCATCGCGCGCATCCGCAAGAACGGAATGATGGCCGGATTAATCACCAACGGCTACCTCCTGGTCGCGGACCGCATCGAACGCCTCAATCGCGCCGGCCTCGAATACCTTCAAATCAGCATTGATAACGTGATGCCCGACGACGTATCCAAAAAGAGCCTGAAAGTTTTGGACCAAAAACTCGCGCTGCTCGCAGAGCACGCCGAATTTCACGTGAACATCAACTCAGTGCTTGGCAGCGGCGTGCGCAACCCCGAAGACGCTCTGGCAGTCGCGCACCGCGCCGTCGCTCTGGGATTCACTTCCACCGTCGGCATTCTCCACGATCACAACGGCCAGCTCGAACCGCTAAACGCGCGCGAGCAGGAAATATTTGAAGAAATTATCTCGCTCGAAAAACAGTCCTTCACGCGCATCAACAAATTCCAGCACAACATCGCACGCGGCAAGGAAAACGATTGGCGCTGCCGCGCAGGCTCGCGATATCTCTACATCTGCGAAAACGGTCTGGTTCACTACTGCTCGCAGCAGCGCGGCTACCCGGGCATTCCGATCATGGAATATACCGACGAGCAGCGCCACCGCGAATTCTTCACCAAAAAAGCCTGCGCACCCCGCTGCACCGTGTCCTGCGTGCATCAGGTTGCCGCCATCGATGCCTGGCGCTCTCCTCAGACTTTCGACTCCGGCTCCTCCGCAAACTCTGCGACCCAACCTCTCGTCCAGCTCACCAGCACATCGAGAGAGGGATGAGTCTATGAGTCCGGCTGTATGGCTCGCTTTTGGCATCGCGGCGATCGTTGTAATCGCAATCGTGATGTGGACCGCGAGCCGCCGCTCGAATGAGCAGCTTTCCGCCGTCCGCCAGGAAATGCAAAATTCCCTCGCCTTGCACGGCCAATCCGTCGCCGGACAAATTAACCACCTGATGCAGGCGGTGACCACGCAACTCGGTCAGGTCCGCCAAGAACTGCAATCCGGAGTAGCCTCTTCGGGCAAACTCGCGAGCGACGCCCAGATCGCCATGGCCCATCAGCTCCAAGCTTCCAGCGAGACCATCCGGAAAATGAGCGTCCAGCTTGGCGAAGTTCAGCAGGCGGGACGCGACATGTCGCAAGCTACGCAAACTCTGCAGACAGTTCTCAGCGGCGCTAAAACGCGCGGCACGCTGGGCGAAGTTGCTCTCGAACGATTGCTGGAAGACGCATTGCCGCGCAGCGCGTACGAAACGCAACATCGATTTGCTTCCACCGGCGCAATCGTTGACGCCATCGTCCGCAGTGGAGAACGCCTGCTGTCGGTGGACTCGAAATTTCCGCTGGAAGCTTATCGCCGGCTGGTGGACGCGGGAGAAGATGCGCGGCGCGAATTTTGTGTGGCAGTCCGCAAGCACGCAGACTGCATCGCGGAGAAATACATTCTGCCGGAAGAGCACACCTTCGACTACGCGTTGATGTTTGTCCCCTCGGAGGGCGTTTACTACGAGCTCTTGTTGACCGAAGATTCGAAATACGGAATGTTGGACGAATACTGCCGCAGCAAGCGCGTGTTCCCCGTTTCGCCCAACACTTTTTATGCTTGCCTTAGCGCGTTCGCCATCAGTTTGCAGGGGCAGAAGATCGAAGAGAGCACCCGCATGATTCTCGCGGGCATGTCCGGTCTGAAAAAACAATTCGAGTCTTTCACCGACGTGTACGAAAAACTGGGGAATCACTTGCGCCACGCGCAGCTTAGTTACGAAGACGCGGACAGCAAACTAACCCGGGCCCGCAATTCACTGGAACAGATGTCGCAAGGCGTTCTCTCAGAACCCGACCAAAGAACGCTGGAACCCGCCGCAAACAAATTACCCGGCTTCTAGAGGATAGCGCAATGTCAAGAATATCGAACTCCCGTTCGCAAGAAACTTCCCTATTCCAGAGCCGAGTGCGCGGAATTGAGCAGCGTGCGGAAATCCCCTTCCATCGTGAATAGAACTATCTTTTGAATCTCCACCTCGACCTTCTGCGCATCGCGAGAGTTACGCCCCAACCGGTTAGCGAGGTTTTGCACCTGGTGCTGAAGACCCTTGGGAGCGATCTTCGCCGCTGCCTCCAGGTACCGCCGCGCGACCTCCGGCTCTGGGCTGCCCAGTAGCCGCGCGTGGAAAGAAAAATCCCCCGTACTGAGCGCCTGAATCTCTATGTTCGCCACATTCTGCGCGCCACCCGAAGTGACCAGCCTCTGCGAGTCGCCACGCAAGAAGCGAAGAATTCCGGGAGTCTTGTTTTCAACCAGGATGTTCAGTGGCTGATCCGAAGCCTGCACGTGCAGGACGAGGTTGCTCTTCTTCTCCGTAACCAGCGGCGGTGTAGGCGGATCGAAATGCAACGCGACCAGCGTTGTCTCCCCTGTCCAATCCGGATTACGCGCCATCTGAATGGAAATCCTGGCGGCTCCCGGCAGGGCTCGCGGTCCCGGCAGAATCATGAGGCATTCGGGAGAAGCGGCCAAGACCAGAGCGGGATCACCGTCCAGTGTTACGTGGTCTGCTTCGACATCGCCGTGAAATGCGCCGCCGCAGATTGGGAAGGCATCCTGCAGCGAAACCACTGATGGCAGCGATATGGCGGTTTGGGGAGAATTAGGCGTTAGTGTTGGATCGATCAGCGCGGCTGCCGAGGAGCCGGATGCCTTAGCAATCAAAACGCTGGTATCAGAGGGCGCCAAAAAGACTGCTCTTCCAGTTTTGTCCGTCTTCACACGAACTTCGATTCCGGAATGAGAGCCAAGATCGACGATCACGCCTTCGGCGAGCCGTCCATCAACGCCAAGAACAGCGAGAGTGGCGGGCCTATCCGCGAGGAGTTTCGGCGGAAGCACGATCGTGACAGCCCAAGTTGTTGACGGACTGGATTGTGGGTGCGCGACAGAAGACGCGCCGAAAAACAAAGTGATCGGGCAAATACCGATGAGGAGCAGCGGAAACAGCCGGGGTCCGCGTGGCCGGTCGGCGGCTCCGGGCGATCGGTTTCCGGCCGTCATTCTGACGCGGGTAGAATGACCCGCTCATAAATTTTCCCTTCATGAAACACGCGGTAAAGATCGGGATCGAGTTCGCCGCCCCGAACGCAATCTTCCAGAATCGAGAGTGCGCGTTCGATGGGAACTGCGCGCTTGTAAGGCCGGTCGGAGGCAGTGAGGGCGTCGAAGATGTCGCAGATGGTCATCATTTTTGTGGGCAGTGGAATCTGGTCACCGTGAAGTTTGTAGGGATAGCCCGCGCCATTGAGTTTTTCATGGTGAGCGCGAGCAATTTCCGGAACCCTTTGCAACCCTTTGGTCCAAGGAATTTGCGAAAGAAAATTAAACGTGTGAATCACATGCGACTCGATTTCGAGGCGCTCGGAGGGGTCGAGGCTACCCTTGGGAATCGAAAGCAATTTGATTTCGCCGGGATTCAAGTAAGGACGCTCCATGCCGCGCGGATCGATAAACGATTGCTGGGCGATTTCGCGCAACTTTTGGAATTGATGCTGCTCGAGCAAGGTCGGTTCGTTCGTCTCGATTATGAACTGAAGATACTCTTCGATGCGCTTGAGGCGCTGGTCGAAATCCTCGCTCAAACGCGCGATTTCCGAAAGAGCGTCACCGCGATCGCGCTCCAGGTATACCTGAAGCTTGCGGCGCACGATGCCNNGCGGCGTAGCGAATCTCCTTCAGTTGCTCGGCGTCAAAATGAGTGCCGGCATAGGGGCCGGAGGATGTCGCGTTCACCGCCGCGGCCAGACTTTGCGTGTAAGCGGAAACTCGCAGAGAATGGCCGGAGGTGGTAGGGTCCCTCTGCTCAATCGCAGTTACGGCGGCGCTGACGAAGCCTTCGAAAAGCGTTTCGATTTCGTTGTAGAGCTTGCGGTTTTCATAGGCGACGGCAGCTTGGGAAGCAAGGGAAAGCGCCAGGCGAACCGAGCGCTCCCGGAACGGATGAACGTATTTGGCGACATCTTTAGCGCTGAGCAAACGTGCTGCGCGATTCCGTTTGCAATTGATGAGCTGAAGTACTCCGAGAACTTCGCCCTTCGCGTTGCGCATGGGCAAGGTCAGTAGCGAGCGCGTGCGGTATCCGGAATCCCGATCGTAACTGTCATTAAAATGGAATGGGCGGCCGGCAGGAATTTTGTAGGCGTCGGCAAAATTAAGAACTTCGCCGCGCAGAGCGGTATACCCGGCCATCGAATTTTCTGTTAGTGGAAGAACAAACTCCTGATAGGGAAATTCCAAGCTGTCGTTCTGCGTGAGCATAAAGCGGAGATGCTGGCCTTGACTGTCTTTCGCGACAAGATAGAGAGAGCCCGCATCGGCGGCGGTAATTTCACGCGTCTTCGACAGGATCAGAGTGAGCAGGGCGTTGATTTCGCGTTGGGAGGAGAGAGCGACGCCAATCTCATTGAGTTCCTCGCGCTCACGCTCCCAATTCTTCAGAGCGTGGCGCCCGGCGCGGTCGCGTTCGACGAGTTCGATATTCTCGAAGGCAGCTTCGAGAGTTCGTTCGACGATGCTGCGCGGAGCGAACGAAGGAAGAAAGGCGAATACGGATCCGTGATTGCTGGGATTCTGCGGACGCTGCGCTTTGCCGCTGGAATTTTCGTTGACCGAAAAAACCGCGATGATCCGACAGTTGTTTCCCAGTTTGTCTGCCCGCGGGCGGAGGATTTCTCCACTGGCCTTCGCGTCCGCCAGCCAGACAGTGGGAACGCCATTCCCTTCAGCAGAGGAGGTGTTAAGCAAAAGATTCTTTTTATTTTGTGGGACAGGACGGAGATCGTAACGTGTTCGCAGAGGCGCCGCTAGTTTTGCGGCCGCCGAGCCCTCTAGATACCAGACTTGTTTCTTTCCTGACATTGCAATCCCTGAAATTGGAACGCGGGCCACAGTATAACGGAAGCGAGCAGAGGAGCACAGTGGCGCAACCGCTAGCCGGCCTGAGCGCCTGACAATTGACAGATCCCGAATGAAAATGTGAATTGTGCGTGAAACTTGAATCGCAGGCACGCGTTTGTTAGCCTTGCGCGACTTTTGCTTTTCGCTCTTTCCAGGCATGCCGAAAAATCTATGGCTCTGACGCCTAAACGCACTGAGATCAAACGCCCCGGACTTTTGAGGGAATGGTGGAGCCACAAAGCCTCGCTCATCATCAGCTGCGTTATCACCCTTGCGGCGCTTGGCATCTATGCGGCAACGTTCATTGGCGAGCGGCCCATGCCGGTTTTCTACTTCATCACGCGGCTGGAACTCAATAGCCTCGACCTCCGGTTTCAATTGCGTGGGCGCACGCAACCGGACCCGCGAATCATCATCGTGGACATCGATCAGCATTCCCAAGAAGTGCTGGGACACTGGCCATTCCCGCGAATTTATTTTGCGAGTCTGCTGGACGCGTTGCGAGAGGACGGCGCCCGTGTGGCGGCGTTCGATATTACTTTCAGCAAGCCGGATGACACCGCGACTAGTCCGTTGAAGGAGCTTNNTGCGGCTTGAAATCGAGCGCGAAGAAAAAAAGTATAACTACGACCAGCAATTTGCGGACGCGATACAACGGTTCGGAAGCGTCGTGCTTGGCAATTATTTTCTGTACACAAAAGCCGACCTTCAGGGAGTCTCGAACGAAGCGCTCGACCGCTATGCAAATCTGATGGCGTTCTTTCCGTTCCCGCAAGTGAGGCCGGAGCCTTCTGCTGGCGGCGAAGCGGGCCGCCTTCGTTTGATCCAGCAATACGAAGACCTATACCTCGTCCCGCGCGGAGTGGAAGGCAACACCGAACTGTTGACCGGTGTAGTCGCCTCCGAAAAGGGCGGCAGCGGTTTTTTTAATGTCGCGGTTGATGCAGATACCGTTGTGCGCCGGCTCCCGCTGGCGATTCCGTACGGACGCGATGCGGATCGGGCAAATTGGGACATGTACGCGTCCATCGACGTGCAGGCTCTGCGGCTTTATCTGGGCCTAACAAACGAGCAAACAGTTTTGAATTACGGCGGCGCGGGGGTAACGAGCATAGAATTCGGCCCCAAACTGGCGGTGCACCCCGATGACCTGAGCCGGATGATGGTGAATTATCGCGGGCCTACGCGGACGTATCCGTACGTGTCTTTCGCAGACGCTGCGGAAAAGAAATTCGCCCCCGGAACTTTCAAGGACAGAATCGTTCTGGTAGGCGCATCGGCGACCGGAATAGGGGATTTGCGAGCAACTCCTTTTGGCGCTATCGATTTTCCAGGAGTCGAGATTCACGCGAACCTGATCGACAACATTCTGAACCAGAAATTTCTGATGCATGGCGGGCCGCAGGTGCTCACCGACCTTGCGTTCATATTTCTGTTTGGAATTCCGCTGGGGATGTGGCTGGCGCTCGTTCAGCCGCGTTGGATGGCATTTGGCTTGCTGCTGTTGATCCCGTTTGCCGGGATTGTTTACTGGGCGTTTCTGCACGGCTGGTGGTTGAACTTCATCGTGCCGTCGCTCTTCACGCTCGTTCCAAACGTGGGTCTGGTGGCGCTCTATCGCGTGCTGATTGAGGAACAGGAAAAGCGCAAAGTGCGCGGCGCGTTCCAGCAATACGTGAGCCCGGAAGTCATCCGGCGCGTGCTGAGCGACCCGGAATTGGTGCAGCCGCGCAAGTCGGAAATCACCGTGCTTTTCAGCGATGTACGCGGGTTTACCACCATCTCGGAAAAGCTGGATGCGCAAGAACTGGCGCGATTGCTGAACGCCTACTTGACGGAAATGACGCGCATTATCTTTCGACATCAAGGAACGCTCGACAAGTATATCGGCGATGCGGTGATGGCCATTTGGGGAGCGCCATTCACCGAGCCGAAACACGGCGAACGCTGCTGCATGGCTGCCCTGAGCATGCTTTCGCGGCTTTCAGAGTTGCAACAAGGATGGGTGTCGGAAGGTTTGCCGGCGATGGAAATTGGAATCGGAATCAACACAGGAATCGCTTCGGTCGGAAACATGGGTTCCTCGCTACGTTACGGTTATACAGCGATGGGCGACACGGTGAACCTTGCTTCACGCCTGGAAGGCCTGAATAAGGAATACGGAACGAGCATTTTGATCAGCGAATCCACGCGCGCCGACGTGACGGACGATAAAATTGTTCTTCGCGAGATCGATTTCATCCGAGTGAAGGGGAAGAATCAGCCGGTGACTATTTTCGAGATTCTCAGCGAACGAGCCGCCGCGAATGACGGGAAGGAATTGGTCGAGATGTTCGGGCGGGGCCGTGAAGCATACAAGTCTCGCAATTGGAGTGCGGCGAGATCGGCGTTTGAGGACGTGCTAGGCCGGTGGCCGAGCGACGGCCCCTCGCTAGTATTTCTCGGACGTTGCGACGAGTATCTGTTGGAGGGACCC
The DNA here is from genome assembly GCA_003131985.1 of Acidobacteriota bacterium. Lineage (GTDB taxonomy): Bacteria > Acidobacteriota > Terriglobia > Acidiferrales > UBA7541 > Palsa-295. Next base: position 16,316 of record PKWH01000142.1, read on the forward strand.
GGAGCGGACTGGGACGGCGTCCACGTGATGAAATACAAATAATATCGAGAGGCGAGGACTTATTCGTCGAGGCGCACGACGAAGGTGGTCATCTGGCCGGTTGAGCGCAATTGGCCGGCGAGTTGATTCGCATCCGCCTCCGTGGGCACGCGGCCCACACGCACGCGATAAAACAGGCCGCTCGGTGAATCGTAGGTGACGATACTGACGGGCAAATTGCGGGATTCCATTTCAACTTTCAGCCGCTGAGCGTTTTCCTGCTCTCGAAATGCGCCTATCTGCACTGCGAAAAATCCGGTCACTGAACTCGGCCCGGCGATAACCTCCAGCCGCACCTGCGCTGTGCCAGGCCCGACCATCTCGATTGCTTCCGCGGCGGAAAGGGACAAGTCGATCACGCGATCGGCGACAAACGGCCCACGATCGTTAATGCGAACTTGCGTCTGCTTCCCGTTGCGCAGATTCGTCACTCGGACTACGGCGTTGAAAGGGAGTGTGCGATGCGCTGCGGTGAATTCATGCATGTCGTATATTTCGCCGTTGGATGTGCGGCGGCCGTTAAACGGTACGCCATACCATGAAGCTACGCCTTCTTCGACATATTCTCCGGGCACGACGGGGCGCCGTTCGCTGGCCGGAGGCGGACCTGAGCGCGGAGATGACCCCGGTGGACCAAGCTTCGTCTGTGGCTGCGGTGCGGATGATGAAGCTGGTGCTGGAGCTTGTGCAGGTGGATGACTCGCAGGCTGGCGTTTCCCGCATCCCACGAGAATTGCAGGCAACAGCATAGCGGCAATCAGCAGCGACAACGGTCCAATGCGCTCGTGACAAGTCCGCGAAATATTCTTCAATGGGGAATGAAATTTGGCCGACCGGCAGGCGAGCCTCACGCAGTTTCCCGGTTCACTAGTTTGGACCCATCTTAGGTATTATAGGAACGCAACCATATTCTCGCAAGGAAGCCTATTGGCCCTCTCTCCACGACTGCGTTATAAATTCGACCGAATCCGGGAACAATTGGGCGGCATTTTCGGCGGTCCGCGTGAAGCGCCGCGGCCGAAGCTGTGTCCTTCGTGCGGCACGCTCGTTGGAGCGAGTGCGACGAAGTGCCATCAGTGCGGCGCGAGCATGAACTTTGGAATGGCGGCCGCGAGCCGATCGCTGAGCCGGCTCTTGCCGACGACTTCGCCCGCAACTTATGGAATTCTCAGCTTGAGTTGCTTGCTCTATGGCGCGAGCCTGCTGGCAACAGTTCGCACCAGCGGCTTCCAGGCGCCGGGCGGCGGCTTTTTTGGCATTTTCAATTTTGGAGCGATCAACGGCGTTGTCTTGCAAAAGCTGGGCGCGTCTCTCCCTTGGCAGATTGATGTGCAACAGCCGTGGCGTTTCGTGATGGCAAGCTTCCTTCACGGAAGCCTGATGCACATCGGCTTTAACATGTGGGTGCTGATGGATATCGGGCCGCAGATAGAGGAACTGTACGGTTCGGCGCGATTTTTTTTCATCTACGTTGTGACGGGCATTGGCGGCTACGTTCTTAGTGCCCTGGTCGGTCACTTCAGCGTCGGAGGATCGGCATCGTTGCTCGGACTGATCGGCCTGCTGCTTGCAGTCACGACGAAACGGAGCGGCGCTTCCATGCAGATGCTTCGAAGCCAGCTAATCAAATGGCTGATCTATATTGCAATCATGGGAATCGTAATGTCTGGAATTGATAATTTTGCGCACCTCGGAGGATTGATCAGCGGGTTTTTAATAGGCAAGGTGATGGCCGATCATCCACCGATGTCGCAGGAGGAACGCACGCGCGCGGATCTGCTTGGCTGGACGACGGCGATTATAGTGATCGCGAGCATCGGAGTGGTAGCTTACGGATTGTTCCAGGCGAGCTGAAAATGAGGGAGCGGATGCGCGTAGTTCAGCCGCCCGCATGAAGCCGACGCGACACCACGATGCTGTAATTCAGTCCTGAAATACATACGAAGACGGCTACGCAGTATTTGCAAACCTCTCGCACTACGTCCAGCATATGGTTATTCCGAATCGCCAACAATAAGACAAGGAATATGAGCAGAAGCTCGAAAAATGTGGTGGCCTTGCCATAAACACTCGGTGGCAAAGAAATGTAACCTACCGTGATTAGAACCACAGCGCTGGCGACCAACAACGACACGTCCCGTCCCAAGACGAGAATTGCGAGCCACCACGCGATTTTTTGGTGGAAAGCCAGGACGACATACGAAGAAGAAACGAGGAGCTTGTCTGCGATCGGGTCGAGATAGGCACCGAGCGGAGTTTTTTGGTTCAATCCTCGGGCGAGCCAACCGTCCAATCCATCGGTGAGGCCGGCGACTATAAGAATTACCATCGCCCAGCCATATCGTTCGTAGTGAATCGTAATGATAAAGACGGGAAGGAATGCCAGTCGCAGGAAGGTGAGCTGATTGGGGACGGTGAGGATTCGGCTGTTCATGAAGTCATCCGGCTAACTGGAACGAGTTTGTGCGATCAGGCGAATTGTGCCAGATACTCCGCGAGCGAACGGCCAGTCTTCTTCGCAAACACTTCTGCGAGCGACGGAATTGAGCCCCGGGGTTCGTCGAGCGCGATGCGTTCGATTCGAAGCATGGGGAAAAATAGAGTAGGCAGACCCATGCGGTCGCCGTCGGGATGCAGAACCTGGCTGACAAAATCGTCAAATGAATGGAGATCAATCCCGCGTACGGAGACTCCAGCATTCGAGATGTCGATCAGTTCGCCCCACAGTTTTTCCTTGGGGCTCTGCAGACTGATTACGACAATCGAGTGCGGTTCCATTGCGTCTCCTGGAGTCCTCTAATCCTATGGTATCTCAATTCGCCGCGCGGACAGGAACCGTGATGCGCTCAAAGTTATCGTGGGAGACGGACCTCTTTAGCCGGCCATCACTTTTATGTCGAGCGCTAGCTGCAGCTTCGGTTCTGTAACTTTTTGCACGGCCTCCGCGGAAACGCCGGGAGCGAGCTCGCGCAGGAGAAGTCCCCCTGACGTAACTTCGATGACGCCGAGCTCTGTGACGATCAGATTCACCACGCCGACACCGGTCAGCGGCAAGCTGCATTCCTTCACAATTTTGGGCTCGCCTTCTTTAGTGGTGTGTTCCATGGCAATGATCACGCGCTTGGCGCCGGCGACCAGGTCCATGGCGCCGCCCATCCCTTTCAACATTTTTCCAGGAATCGCCCAGTTGGCGAGATTGCCCTTGACGTCAACTTGCAGCGCGCCTAGCACGGTGACGTTAATTCGTCCGCTGCGAATCATCCCGAAAGAATCGGCGCTTGAGAAATAACAGCAGCCCGGAATTTCGGTGATTGTTTCTTTGCCCGCGTTGATGAGGTCGGGATCCTCTTCTCCTTCGAACGGGTATGCGCCCACACCGAGCATGCCATTCTCCGATTGCAAGATCACTTCCATGCCTGGCGGCAGAAAAGTCGGAATCAGCGTGGGCAAGCCGATGCCGAGATTCACGTAGTAACCGTCGCGCAGCTCGCGGGCGACTCGGCGAGCGATGATTTCGCGCTTATCAATTTCCGCGGGCATGATTTCTCCTAGCGTTTTCGCACGGTGCGGCGTTCGATGCGTTTCTCGTAATTTGCTCCCTGAAAAATGGCGTCCACGAAAACCCCGGGTGTGTGAACGCAATCTGGATTCAGAGCGCCAAGCTCGACGATCTCTTCCACTTCGGCGATGACGTGGTCCGCTGCAGTGGCCATGATCGAGTTGTAGTTGCGCGCCGTCTTTCGAAAGACGAGATTTCCCCAGCGGTCGCCCCGGAAAGCTTTGATGAAAGCGAAATCACCGCGTAATGCAGGCACCAGGATGTGTGGACGGCCATTGAACTCTCGAACTTCTTTTCCCTCCGCTGCCAGCGTGCCGTAACCCGTAGGCGTGAAAAAAGCCGGGATGCCTGCGCCACCGCAGCGAATGCGCTCGGCAAGCGTTCCTTGCGGATTCAATTCCACTTCGATTTCTTTTTTGAGCGCGAGCTGCTCGAAAAGTTTATTTTCGCCCACATAACTGGCGATCATTTTCTTTACTTGCTTGCTCTGCAGCAACAGCCCGATGCCGAAATCGTCCACGCCCGCATTATTCGACACAAGAGTCAGGTTTCTCGTACCCCTTTTGCGTAGCGCGGCGATCAGGTTTTCCGGAATGCCGCAGAGGCCGAAGCCTCCGAGCAGAATCGTCGCTCCGTCCTGAATGCGGGCGATCGCGGCGTCAGCGCTCGCTACACGCTTGTCCATCCTGTCTCCTTATTTCGGTCACATCGCACAGAAATAATTGCGCGGGAAGTTTACTTCAAATCGGTAAATATTCTGTAGAACTCATTCGGCCGCGGGATTTGCGGGTGGATTACTTCGGCGGCTAAGGCCTGAACGGGCAGCGCTTTTTAGCGTGCGCACCAAGGCCGCCACGCCTACGGCCGCAGCGTCCGCGGACGCGGCGCGTTCCACCTCGGCCATGAGCGCGGATCCCACCACGGCTGCATCGGCGATTCCCCCGAGCACGCTCACGTGAGCGGGCGCCGAAATTCCAAAACCGACGGCAATCGGCAGGCTGGTGAACCTCCGCACACGACGCGCGAGTGGCGGCAGTCCTTCGGGCAAAACTTCTCTCGCGCCGGTTACGCCGGTGCGTGATACGAGATAAAGGAAACCCGTTGATGCTTCGGCGATGCGCGCGATACGCTCGTCGGTAGAAGTCGGAGCAGCAAGAAAAATCGTATCCAGACCACGGCTGCCCAAAGCGGCGCGATACTCCCCAGCTTCCTCCGGAGTCAAATCGGTGGCCAGGACACCGTCCGCCCCAGCCGATGCTGCAGCTTCGGCAAATTTCTCCAGCCCCATCTGCAAGAGGGGATTGAAATAACTGAAGAGCACGAGCGGGACGTTCGTACGCGTACGGAGATGGCGAACGAGTTCAAGGACGCCGGTGAGAGTTGTTCCGCTGCGCAGCGCGCGTTCGCTCGCACGCTGAATCACGGGGCCATCCGCAACTGGATCGCTGAAAGGGACACCGAGTTCGATGATGTCCGCGCCCGCCTCCGCAGCCGCGAGGACGATTTTGGCGCTGGCATCGAGCGAAGGATCTCCGGCGGTGATGTAGGCTATGAGCCCGAGTTCGCCGGCATCTGCCAGTGCACGAAATTTGCGTTCGATTCTTCCCCCGCGCTTTTCAGCGGCAGGTTTTCCACCTTCGCGAGAGCTTGCTTTGTTCGCGCTCGAAAAGTTCGAAGGGGAAGTATTAGACATAGCGAGAAAGGATTTCCATATCCTTGTCGCCGCGGCCGGAAAGATTCAGGATCACTACTTCATCCTTCCTCATTTTAGGTGCGCGTCGAATAAGTTCCGCCAAAGCATGGGCAGATTCAAGCGCGGGAATAATCCCTTCGACGCGCGCAAGCGTGCGCGCTGCTGCCACGGCGTCTTCATCGCTGACGGCCGTGTACTCAGCGCGGCCTTGTTCCGCGAGCCAAGCGTGCTCGGGACCGACGCCGGGATAATCGAGCCCGGCAGACACAGAATGAGTGGTCGAGATTTGACCGTCCGCATTCTGCAACAAATAAGTGTAGGTGCCTTGCAGAACGCCGGGGCGCGCGCCGGCAAATCCCTCTGCTGCAGCAAGGCGCGCCGCGTGCTCACCGAGGGATTTTCCGCGGCCGCCAGCCTCTACGCCGAGCATTTTCACGTTAGCGTCGCCAAGAAATGCATGGAATAGGCCGATAGCATTTGATCCACCGCCGACACACGCGATCAGATGATCGGGAAGGCGTTCTTCGGCGCGCAAAATTTGCTCGCGAGCTTCTTCGCCGATAATTTTCTGGAAATCGCGCACGATTTGCGGGTAAGGATGGGCGCCGAGAACGGAGCCGAGGAGATAGTGCGACGTGCGCACGTTCGTAACCCAGTCACGCATAGCTTCATTGATCGCGTCCTTCAGCGTGCGGCTGCCGGAATCCACACCAACCACTTCCGCGCCGAGGAGACGCATGCGAAAAACATTCAGCCGCTGGCGTTCCATATCCTCGGTGCCCATATAAACCGTACAAGTGAGGCCGAGTCGCGCGGCGACCGTAGCTGTGGCCACGCCATGCTGCCCTGCGCCGGTTTCCGCGATGATTCGTTTTTTGCCCATGCGCACAGCGAGTAAGGCCTGGCCGAGCGCATTGTTTATTTTGTGCGCGCCAGTATGGAGCAGGTCTTCGCGTTTCAAATAGATGCGAGGGCCGGCGAGCTGCTCGGTAAGCCGCGATGCAAATTGCAGGGGAGTTGGCCTGCCGGCGAAATTATGTAGCAGGTCATCCAGTTCCTTCTGAAAACTCTTATCCGCGCGGGCTTCGGCATAGGCTCGCTCGAGTTCTTCGAGCGGTGCGACGAGCGTTTCCGGAACATAGCGGCCGCCGAAGGGACCGTAGCGTCCGCGTGAATCGGGCATCGTCTGTGGCGCCGCGCTCATCGCACTTTCCTCTGCGCAGAGCGCACGGCTCGCATGAAGTTCGCTACCAGCGCCGGATCTTTCTTGCCCGGTTTTGCTTCCACTCCACTGCAAACATCCACTGCGTACGGCTTGGCAGAGCGAATCGCTTCGGTAACGTTCTTCGGCGTCAGGCCTCCGGCCAGAAAAATGTGGCCCGCGCGTTTCGCTCGAAGCGCTATGTTCCAGCGAAAAGTCTTTCCGCTTCCGCCGTGGCGGCGACGGTCGAAGCCGTCTAGCAGAAATGCAGAGGCACGCTTGAACCGGGCGAGTTCGGCCGTGCGGAACGAGTCTCGCACCCGGACTGCTTTGATTACGGGCAGATTTCGCGCAAGGCGCGCGACAGCCTCAGGCGATTCTTCGCCATGAAGCTGAAGATAGTCGAGACCGACCTCGCGCGCGATCTCTAACATTTTGTCCTCTCGCTCGTTCACAAAAACCCCTACGGACGCGAGTTTCTTTGGCAAGCGCTGCAAAATCCGCCGGGCTGTCCGCGGCGTTACGTAGCGTGGGCTATGCGGATAAAAATTAAATCCGATGAAGTCCGCTCCGGCTTCGTAAGCCTTACGAGCGTCCTTTAAATTTGTGATCCCGCATATTTTTACCATTACCATTGCGTCTCGTCGCTCGCCGAGCCGGAATTCTCCAAGCCGCAGGGCTGGAGCAAAGTGCGGAGAGCCTGCCCCGGATCGTCTTGTTGCATCAGGCGCTCGCCGATGAGGAACGCGTCAAACCCAGCTTCGCTCAGCCGAACGAGGTCTTCGCGCGTGCGCAAACCAGACTCGCTGACAGCGATACAATCCTCTGGAATATCCTGCACTAATTCGATCGATGTTTTCAGATGCACGCTGAAATCCTGCAGGTCGCGATTGTTGACGCCGATGATTTTCGCGCCGGCTGAAAGAACGCGTTCCAGTTCTTGGCGCGAATGGACCTCCACCAAGGGCTCCATCTTGAGCGAACGCCCCAAAGCGAGCAGTGCGCGAAACGTTTCATCGTCCAAGACGGCGGCGATGAGAAGAAAAGAATCGGCGCCGGCTGCGCGTGTTTCCCACACCTGCCAGGGGTCCAGAATGAAATCCTTTCGCAAGATTGGAATCTTCGTTACGCGGCTGGCTTCCTTCAAATCGGCCAGCGAGCCGGAAAAGAAATCCTCTTCGGTCAGCACGGAAAGCGCGGTCGCGCCTGCCTCTTCGAGATCCGCAGCCAAGAGCGCTGGGGCGAAATCTGAACGGATAATGCCGCGAGACGGAGAGGCTTTCTTCAGTTCCGCAATAATGCGAACATCCGGTCCCGCAAGCGCAGACGGGAAATCCCGAGGCGGCGCAACTTTCTTTTCGACCGCTATTCGGAGCGCGGCCTCCGGAAGCACGCGCTTGCGATGCGCGATAGACTCGCGGCGTGCTTCGACAATTCGTTCCAGAATGTTTTTCGAGCGACCGCTAGTTTCCATGTGCGAATTTACGTCAAATCCGGTGCGGCAAAATACACCTTCAAGTGAGCCCTGAAGGGAGAATCGCTATGAATATGCTAGTTGCGCGGCTTGCAGAAGTCAATTTGGCGCGGCGGTTGGTATTGAAAGAAACGCAGGATTTTCGAAGCGATTGCAGCTATGGCGCAGGCGGCGCGGCCCCGAGCAACGGCTCCGAGAACTTGATGGGGATACCAAAATTCGATCCGCCGAAACCCCTGAGCACCGCATAAGTAACGCCAATCACTTTTCCTTTACGGTTAAAAAGAGGCCCACCGGAGCCGCCGTTAGTTGTCTGCGCGTCGAAAACAATCTTGTCAGGCAGAATATCGCCGATGTGTCCTTGTGTGATGAGCGGACGAATCAAGTTGCGATGCGCCAGTTCGTCGAGCACCTTTGAGGTGTCTATGCCGTTGTGAGCAATGATTTCCTGAGCCGTATCTTCATCGGTGCGCGCGAGAATGGCGGCGAGTCCAGTAGCATAGCCCATCAAAATTACAGGCTGGCCGGTGACTGCCGCTCCTTGGTTCCAATCGACCAAAAGGACGGAGCGTTTGAGGTCCTGCAAATCCACACGCATTGTCGCGAGATCTATTTCGGGCGAAATCTGCTGAACTTCCGCGTGAAACGCGCGAGCATCCCCGGGGAAATACGCACGGATGGTTGAAATTTCGGGCTGATATCCCTGGTCTGTGAAAACTTTAAAGTCGTCACTTTTCCACCACGGCTCGGCCACATGGTGATTCGTGATGACGCGTCCGTTCGGACCGGCGACGAAACCGGTGCCAAATATATCGATCTTGACCTCGGGCCCATGGCCTTCGAGCGTGAGAATCGGCTCCCCGTCGCTATCTTGCAGAGGCTGACCCTGTTGGTTGAGACCGGCATAACGGAGGCGCTGTCCGGTGTTTTTGTCGCGGAGCGCCACCGAAACATACAACAAGCAAACGCTTTGGACGTCCGCCGGAATCAGAGTTTGGGCTCCTTGGCCTTCTTGCTCGATACGCGCGAGCCGCGCGTTGGTCTCTTCGAGCTGTTTTCGCAGGCTGCTTGCATCATTCGGATTCGCATTGGCCATCTGAGCTTTCAGATCCGCGGCTTGTTTCTGAAGATCGCCTTTGGCGGCTGGAGTGCCGGTTGCCGTTCCCTGCTGCGTGCGAATTTTGCGGGCTTCCGCAACCAAATCTTGCTGGCGAACGATTCCGCCTTCAAAGCGAGTGATGATGGCATTTCCTCGCTGCGTTTCTTTTTGCGCGCTTCGGGCGAAGAGAAAGTAGATCCCGGCCATGACTACAACAATCGCGCAAATGGCGACGAATCCGAACTTGAGCTTGTGGTCGAGCGAGGTGGCGTCATTCGCCATTTTTTCTGTCACAGCGAGGGCCTCGAACGCCGTGTGGGCAATCTGTTGGCCTTCTATGGCAATGCTCGCTTCGTCGCGCAACTGTTTTTGCGCGCGGAACATTTTTAATTGGGTGCGGACGCGAGCCAGCAGTTCGCTCGAGTCACACGGTTGGGAAATAGCGTCGTCCGCGCCAAAATTCAGCGCTTCTGCACGTTGCTCAGGCCCTGAGCCAACCAGAAGAATCACGCGAACCATTTCAGTTGCTGCGGAGCCGCGGATTGTGGCGATGGTTTCGCGCGGGTGCGGTCCATCTGCATCGGACGCGTTCCGGGATCGAGCGTTCATCAAAAGCAGATTGGCCGCGGCGTGGTGAATAGCGTCCAGCGCGTCGCCGGCGTTGCTAAATGAAATTACATCGTAACCCGCTGTCTCCAGTGCCGAGCGCAGGGTTTCGAGCGCGGTCGGGTCGGCTTCGACGATTACGATTTTTTCGCGCGCGTTATCCATGTTGTCCGTGGACCATTCCGGCGTCGAAAAGAGAATTTCGTCACAGGGAAGAAAAATCGGAAAGCACAAGAGCTCCGAGTGCTTTCCTCAATTAGAATAGACGCTCTCCGTGCCTTCGCGGGTTCATAGTAATTTTGTTGGATAAAATTTGCAAACACTCGACCAACTAAACCAAAGGATCGTACGCTGCCGAAAATGTCCGAGGCTTGTCTGCTATCGCGAAAAGATAGCGGCGGAAAAACGTCGTGCATTTATGAACTGGGACTACTGGGGCAAGCCGGTCCCGGGCTTCGGTGATCCGCGCGCGAAGCTCCTAATTCTGGGTCTCGCGCCCGCCGCTCATGGCGGGAATCGAACGGGAAGAGTCTTCACCGGCGACCGCTCCGGCGATTTTCTCTACAAGGCGCTCTATGAAACTGGGTTTGCCAACCAGCCGGTTTCCACGCATCGGGGCGACGGCCTGAAGCTAAAAAATGCATATATTGCGGCAACGATTCGATGCGCTCCTCCTGCGAACAAACCGCTTCCATCCGAATTAGAGAACTGCCTGCCATATTTTGAAAGGGAGCTGGAGGTGATCCGCCCGCGCGCCGTCCTTGCGTTGGGAAATATTGCGATGCACGCTTACTTGGGGCTGCTGAAACGCAAAGGGCAGATCGAGAGCTTCGCAAAGTATCCGCTTCGTCACGGCGCGAGTTACCAGCTACCCGGCGACTTGCCTCGATTATTTGTTTCGTATCATCCCAGCCAACAAAACACGTTCACCGGGAAGCTTACGGAATCGATGATGGTCGACGTGCTGCTCGCGATCCGGGAATTCATCGGCGGCAAGTGATTTACTCCGGCGCGCCGGCAGCGCCACGCGTGTTTGACAGCGTGCTGCGAGGCTTGCTAGCCTCGCCAGACGCGGTGACTTACCGCCCTCGAATGAAAGCCGAACCCGACCGAGAGACCGCGCGCGAATCCATCATTGAATTCCGCAACGTCGGCTATCGTCTCCCGAATGGCCAACCGCTGCTAGAGGGTCTCAATCTCGCTGTAGGGCGCGGTGAGACGTTAGTTCTGTTAGGCCGCAGTGGCGCCGGAAAGACTACCGCCCTGAAGCTGATTAATCGGCTGCTCAATCCGAGCGGCGGAGAAATCCTTGTTGAGGGTAAATCGACCTGCAGTTGGGACGCGATCGCGCTACGCCGGCATATCGGTTACGTCATACAAGAAATAGGCCTGTTTCCCCATTTCACGATCGAGCAGAACGTTTCCCTGGTTCCGCGACTCGAACGCTGGCCGGTTGATCGGACCAGCGCGCGCGTGAACGAACTCTTGAATCTCATGCGGCTTGATCCGGCTAAATTTTCCAAGAGATATCCGCACGAACTTTCCGGAGGCCAGCGCCAGCGAGTAGGCATCGCGCGGGCATTGGCTGTTGACCCGCCCATTTTATTGATGGACGAGCCGTTCGGAGCGCTCGATCCTCTCACGCGCGGCGAACTACACAAGGAGTTCCGGCAGCTTCAGCGGCGCCTCGAGAAGACAATCGTGATCGTCACTCACGATGTAGGCGAATCTTTACTGCTCTCCACGCGCATCGCATTGCTCGACGCAGGAAAATTGACTGGAGTCTTTTCGGTGAAGGAGTTCCTCGCGGCTCGGGAGCCCGTGGCCGCTGCTTACGTTGCGAATTTCCGGATGTACGAAGAAGCCGAGAGGACCAATGAGCCTGATTGATTTCTTTATTCGACATCAGCGCGAAATTTTACAGGCGACCCTACAGCACATTTGGCTGGTTGGCATCTCGATGCTGCTCGCGGTGGCCATAGGGGTTCCGCTCGGAATCATCGCCAGCCGCCATCCCTGGCTTTCGAAACCGATCCTCGGAGGAGCGAACATCGCCGAAACAATTCCAAGCCTCGCGCTTTTTGGATTTTTGCTGCCTGTGCCGTGGCTCGGGGGTCGCGCGGACCGGCTCGTGATTACCGCGCTGACCTTATACGCGCTGCTTCCCATTATTCGCAATACGACTGCGGGCATTGGCGGTGTGGATGCCGCGGTGCGCGAAGCGGCGCGCGGAATGGGAATGACGGAGAATCAAATTCTGTTTCAGGTGGAACTTCCGCTTTCTGTGCCGACGATTCTCGCGGGTGTTCGGGTTGCTACTGTTCTGACCATCGGTATCGCGACGATTGCGGCCGCGGTGGGAGCAGGAGGCCTGGGCGAATTTATATTTCGCGGCCTTGCGATGGTGAACGACCAGCTGATTCTTGCTGGCGCGATTCCGGCAGCCGCGCTCGCTCTACTTGCGGATTTTATGTTGAGCTTGCTGGAACGCAGGCTGCGGCCCGCGCGATCATGATTGGCCGGCGAAGTAGCGCCTTTATCTGCCTGATCGTTCTGCTCGTTTCCTGCGGCGGGGAGCGGCGCGAAACAATCGTTATCGGTTCCAAAAACTTTTCCGAGCAAGCACTTCTCGCTGAAATCGTTGCACAGCATCTTGAAGCTCGCCTGCATCGTCCGGTTGACCGGCGGTTTTATCTGGCTGGTTCTTACATTTGTCAGCAGGCCCTACTCTCCGGCCGGATTGACGGCTACGTGGAATACACAGGCACGGCCTTAACCGCGATTCTGCATGACCCGATTCAGAGCGATCCTTCGACCGTGTTCGAGCGCGTGAAAAGCGAATATAAGCAGCGATTTGGACTGGAAGTGATGCCTTCCCTCGGATTTAATAACACGTTCGCGATTGTCGTGCGCGGCGAGGATGCTCGCCGATTAAATCTGAAGACGATTGACGACGTCGCGCGTTATTCACCGCAATGGCGAGCGGGATTCGGATACGAATTCATGGAGCGTCCCGACGGTTATGAAGGGCTTGCAAAAGTCTATGGACTTAAATTCAGTACCGCGCCGCGCATCCTTGATTTGGGATTGCTGTATCGCGCGCTGTTGGACAAGCAGGTGGATATCGTCGCCGGAAATTCAACCGATGGATTGTTAGCCGCACGCGACTTGGTGATTCTTGAGGATGACAAACATTATTTTCCGCCCTATGAAGCGGTGCCAATCTTTCGCCAGGACACGCTTGCCCGTTTCCCGGAAGTGCGCGCTGCCATTGAAGAATTGGCTGGAAAGATTTCCGATGCGGAAATGCGAAAAATGAACTATGCGGTGGACGCGGAACGGCGCGACATCGCCGAGGTAGCGCGCGAATTTCTGCACTCCAAGGCGCTCGATTGAAAGGACAGTTTTAACGAGAGTCTTCGGATTCTTGTAGAGCTTTGAAATGGGCTTCGAGTGCCGCGCAGTATTGGTGTTCCGCCTCGAGTTCGGCCTGTAGCTTTTTAACAAAAAGCTCGAGGCGGCGAAGCTCGTTGCGCAATTTTTGAACTTCCCCATTCGACTGCGGGACGGTGCGCGGTGCGGCTGCATGCGGAAGCGCAGGGTTTCTGTTTGGGGCAGTTGGCGCAGAGCCCCAAGGAGCAACCGGCGGAGCCGCCGTTGCAACTGCAGAGGCGTTCCCGAGGTTCGGAGAAAACAGGCCACTCAACACCCGTGATGCTGCGCTCGACGGCATTTCCGGGGCATCGTCGCGTTCCAGCGCGCCGCCAATACTGGAAATTGTGGGATGCAGCAAGTTTTTGACGCGAGCGATCAAATCCTGAGGCTGAAACGGTTTGCGTATCAGCTCGTCGGCCTTCACCGCAGTGGCGCGTTCCGCAACGGAGCGATTCACTACGCCCGACATCAAAATTACCGGCGTCTTGCCGAGCCGATCGTGTTGCTTGACGAACTCGCAAACTTGGTAACCGTCTTTGTCCGGCATGATCACGTCGGTGATCACCACATCCGGAGCGGTCTGCTCGAACTGCTCGAGCGCGGAAGCGGCATCCGCGCAGGTGATCACGTGGATGTTTTCCTTGCGAAAAGCGATCTTGATCACTTCGCGCATGGTGGCGCTATCGTCGATGAAATATACCGTTGGAGTCCGAACTGCTTCCGGGTTTTGCGTTTCGCTCATGACATTTCCTTCTCGATCTCGTCGCGCTCGCCTTCGTCAAATTCCCGCATGGCGTCGAGCAAGAGATCGGTGGCCGAGCGCAATACAGTCCGTTGCGTTGCGGTCGCGCCGTACACAAATTTGTAAACGCCTTTCTCGGCAGCATGGCACGTTTTCACTATTTCTGTCACTGCCTCGTCGCCAAAATACGTGCCGCACTCGGCATGAAAGATTTCTCCAGCTTCAAAAAATATAATGCCGTCGGTTTCACCCGCGTTGACGTGCAAGGCGCCCGTTTGGCGCGACTGTCCGAGCATCTGCATCACTCCCGGAAGGTCCAGATGCGAAAGACTGCCGCTCAAATCCGTGTCGGCAGCCGAAAGCATCTGCGTAGGTTGAAAGCCTTCCTGCCGGCTCAAGAGAAAACTTCGCACATGCGCTGCGA
>PKWH01000218.1:0-132 GCA_003131985.1 Acidobacteriota bacterium
CGTCGTTGGAATGAATCGCATTTTGCAGGTTGGTGTGTGCGGTCTTCATGCTAGCGGAAGCGGTGGAGTGACTGGCCACCGCGTTGGTGAGAATGGTGGTCACCTGAGCTTGCTGCGCGGTGGTAAGCGACA